>NZ_PIGB01000007.1:0-261117 GCF_003050585.1 Vibrio sp. ZF 223 | reverse complement strand
GCCACTCGGGAACCCCTCCAGGGTGTGTCTTACTCTTCACAAAGTAAGCCTAAATTGATGTTTTCCCATAAGCCCATCAACTAGGTTGTTCTCTTAACTCTTAAAAGAGGTAAGAAGAATATGGTGGAGGGAGACGGATTCGAACCATCGAAGGCAGTGCCGGCAGATTTACAGTCTGCTCCCTTTGGCCACTCGGGAACCCCTCCAGGGTGTGTCTTACTCTTCACAAAGTAAGCCTAAATTGATGTTTTCCCATAAGCCCATCAATCAGGTTGTTCTCTTAACTCTTAAAAGAGGTAAGAAGAAATATGGTGGAGGGAGACGGATTCGAACCATCGAAGGCAGTGCCGGCAGATTTACAGTCTGCTCCCTTTGGCCACTCGGGAACCCCTCCAGGGTGATTTTTCCTAACTCATAATGGATAGGCTAAAGAGATGTTTTTCCCAACGCATCTCTCAAGTGCGGAGCGCATCATAGCAAACACGCTAAACCTGTAAAGGGTTTTTCTTATGGTTTTGTGTTAAATGCTGCCTTTTTGGGCAAAGATGGCGAAAAGTACGCATATTGCTCGTGAAGTGAACATCTGTACTAAGGTTTACGTACTGATAGATAACACCTTGAGGTAATTGGCTTTCTGTATTCTATTCATTGTGTCTAGAACGTGATGAAACGTAAATGGAATTTAATCTAGATTTACACTTCTTGACGTTACAGCATTCATCAGTTGATAGAATACGGTTAATTTCATTTATAGATAATAATACCAATCGTAGTAAGTAACTTGTCATTCTAGCTTGTTAAAATGCTCGATAACTGCGTTAGAATTTTTGATTGTAGGATAACTACTTATCTAAAATGCTGCCTTGTTCTCAAGCCTTTTCCCTACGCTATTTTTGACCACTGACTCACTGTGATTGGTATAAACCTTACTTGCAGACCATTATTATGAAGCATAAATCTGTTTTAACCCTGCTTAGCTTGTCTATTCTTTTGGCGTCTCCAGCCGCACTTGCTAAACGTATGGGCCCTAGCACTGTCACTGTTGTTACTGAGCAAGTTGATATCCACCAAGTTAGCCAATCTCTTTCTTTGGTCGGCAAGTTAGAAGCCGAGCAATCTGTCATGATTACTTCTGAAGTGGCTGGCAGAGTGGACTCTATCAACATCAAGGCCAATCAAGATGTCACCAAAGGGCAGATGTTGGTCCAGCTCGACGATGATAAAGCGAAAGCGGCGGTTGCAGAGGCGCAAGCGTATTTAAAAGACGAGAAACGTAAGCTAGCGGAATTCCAACGACTAGTGAAACGCAACGCGATCACGCAAACTGAAATTGACGCTCAGAAAACTAATGTAGAGATCGCCAATGCTCGCCTAGCTGCTGCGAATGCTAATCTTAAAGACTTACACATTAGCGCGCCTTTTTCTGGCACGGTCGGCTTTATCGACTTTAGCCGCGGTAAAATGGTGACAGCCGGTACTGAACTTGTAACTCTAGATGACCTATCGGTAATGCAATTAGATCTGCAGATCCCGGAGCGCTACCTTTCTAAACTCTCTAAAGGTATGAAAGTAACGGCTCGTACTAGCGCATGGGGCGACACTCAGTTCACTGGCACTGTAGTGGGCATTGATTCTCGTATTAACGCTGAAACCTTGAACCTTCGAGTTCGAATTCACTTCGACAACAATAATGATTACTTAAAGCCGGGCATGTTAGTGGCAGCTGATATGGACTTTCCACCGGTGGAAGCACCCATTATTCCAGTTCAAGCACTTGAATACTCAGGTACTAAACGTTTTGTTTATGTCATTGGCGAAGATAACAAGGCGACACGAACCGAAGTGTTCCTTGCTGCTCGTATCGACAACGAAGTTGTGATTGAAAAGGGCATCGACATTGGTCAGAAAATTGTGGTGCAGGGCATAGTGAATATGCGTGATGGTGTTCAAGTTCAAGAACTGACCGTGAACCGCCCTGCTGAGTCAGCAAACGAGAAAGCAACACAAGAAGGCGCTAACTAATGTTGTTATCTGATGTTTCTGTAAAGAGACCAGTAGCGGCTGTCGTATTGAGCTTGCTGTTGGTGGTGTTTGGTATTGTTTCGTTCAATAAGCTTGCTGTTCGTGAGATGCCAGATATTGAAAGTCCGGTGGTATCGATCAGTACTCGTTATGAGGGTGCTTCGGCTACCATCATTGAGAGCCAAATAACCTCCAACCTCGAAGATCAGTTATCCGGCATCAGTGGTATCGACGAGATCGAGTCCACTACCCGTAACGGTATGTCGCGTATCACGATTACTTTTGAGCTTGGTTACGATCTCAATACTGGTGTGAGTGATGTTCGTGATGCGGTAGCTCGTGCACAGCGCTCATTGCCAGATGAAGCCGACGACCCTATTGTTTATAAGAACAATGGTAGTGGTGAAGCCTCGGTCTACATCAACTTAAGTTCGACAGAGATGGATCGAACGCAGCTAACCGATTACACCGAACGTGTGTTGATCGACCGCTTTAGTTTGATCTCTGGTGTGAGCTCGGTGGATATCTCAGGTGGCTTGTACAAAGTAATGTACGTCAAGCTGAAACCTGCGCAAATGGCAGGGCGTGGGGTTACCACATCTGACATCACTTCTGCGTTAAACAATGAGAATATCGAAAGCCCAGGTGGTGAAGTACGTAACGATGCGATTGTGATGTCGGTTCGTACCGCTCGTTCTTACACTGAAGCGGAAGATTTTGAATACCTAGTCGTTAAACGCGCTTCTGACAACACGCCTATTTACCTTAAAGATGTCGCTGATGTTTACATTGGCGCAGAGAACGAAAACTCGACCTTTAAGAGTGACGGTGTTGTTAACGTCAGTATGGGTATTGTGCCTCAATCAGATGCAAACCCGCTTGAAGTAGCTGACCTAGTACATAAAGAAGTCGAAGCAATTCAAAAGTTCTTGCCAGATGGCACTCGTTTAGCTGTCGACTATGACTCAACAGTCTTCATCGATCGTTCTATCTCAGAGGTTTACAGCACGCTCTTTATCACGGGCGGCTTGGTTATCCTTGTGCTTTACATCTTTATTGGTCAAGCACGTGCAACACTTATTCCAGCGGTGACCGTACCTGTATCTCTGATCTCGTCGTTTATTGCGGCTTACTACTTCGGTTTCTCTATTAACCTGATTACTCTGATGGCACTTATCCTGTCGATTGGTTTGGTAGTAGATGATGCGATCGTGGTGGTTGAGAACATTTTCCACCATATTGAACGTGGTGAGTCACCGCTGCTTGCTGCTTATAAAGGGACACGTGAAGTGGGCTTTGCGGTAATCGCAACCACTCTAGTCTTGGTGATGGTATTCCTGCCAATCTCGTTCATGGATGGCATGGTCGGTCTCTTGTTTACGGAGTTCTCGGTACTGTTGGCGATGTCAGTGATCTTCTCGTCGCTAGTCGCACTAACGTTAACGCCAGTGTTAGGCAGTAAAATCCTAAAAGCGAACGTTAAACCAAACCGTTTCAACCTGTTTGTCGAGCGCGTATTTGGCAAACTTGAGTCTGGATACCGCGCGGTATTGCGCCGTGCTTTAAACTGGCGTTGGGCAGCTCCAATCATCATTATCGCGTGTATGGGTGGTAGCTATGGCTTGATGCAACAAGTGCCGTCGCAACTGACGCCTCAAGAAGACCGTGGTGTTATCTTTGCGTTTGTTCGTGGTGCCGATGCAACCAGTTACAACCGTATGTCTGCCAATATGGACATCGTTGAAGAGCGCCTAATGCCGCTGCTTGGTCAAGGTTTCTTGAAGTCATTTAGTATTCAATCACCAGCGTTTGGTGGTAATGCTGGCGACCAAACGGGCTTCGTTATCATGATCCTGGAAGATTGGGATGAACGTGATGAAACCGCTCAGGAAGCGTTGAACGAAGTTCGTAAATCTTTAAATGGTATTCCTGATGTACGTGTATTCCCGTTCATGCCGGGCTTCAAAGGTGGTTCAAGTGAGCCTGTTCAATTCGTACTGGGTGGCTCTGATTACTCTGAGCTTCAGAAGTGGGGCGAACTGTTAAAGCAAGCGGCTGAAGACTCTCCAATGATGGAAGGTGCGGACATCGATTACTCTGAGAAAACACCAGAGTTATTAGTAACCGTAGATAAGCAACGTGCAGCCGAGCTAGGCGTTAGCGTTTCGGACATTTCAGATACGTTAGAGATCATGCTTGGCGGCCGTAGTGAAACCACCTTCGTTGACCGTGGTGAAGAGTACGATGTTTACCTGCGTGGTGATGAGAACAGCTTCAACAACGCCAACGATTTAAGCCAAATCTACATGCGAACTCAGTCAGGCGAGCTAGTAACGCTTGATACACTGACACACATTGAAGAAGTGGCATCATCGATTCGTTTGTCGCACTACAACAAGCAAAAGTCGGTGACCATCAAAGCTAACCTAATGGAAGGTTACACACTGGGTGATGCTCTGGATTTCCTTGATGAGCAAGCGATTGAACAGCTACCGGGTGACATCTCTGTGAGCTACTCAGGTGAGTCTAAAGACTTCAAAGAGAACCAATCAAGCATCTTAGTGGTGTTTGCGTTAGCGATGTTAGTTGCGTACTTGGTACTTGCAGCGCAGTTTGAGAGCTTCATTAACCCGCTGGTGGTGATGTTCACCGTACCTATGGGCATCTTTGGTGGCTTCTTAGGTTTGGTGCTGATGAGTCAAGGCCTCAATGTCTACAGCCAGATTGGTATGATCATGTTGATCGGTATGGTAACCAAAAACGGTATCTTGATCGTTGAGTTTGCTAACCAACTTCGTGACCGTGGTATTGAGTTTGAAAAGGCGATCATTGATGCTTCGGCTCGACGCTTACGTCCAATCATGATGACGGCGTTTACCACACTAGCAGGTGCTATTCCATTGATTACTTCAACGGGCGCAGGCTATGAAAGCCGAGTCGCTGTGGGTACGGTTATCTTCTTCGGTATGGGCTTTGCGACACTGGTCACTCTGTTCGTAATCCCTGCGATGTACCGACTGATTTCTGGCTCAACACGCTCTCCGGGTCACGTCGAAGCGGTGCTCAATAAAGAGCTTAGCCATGACAACGTGGGAAGAACCAGTCACGGTTAATGAACACGAAATAGTGTAACAATATTGAAAAGCCTGCGTTTGCTCCTAGCGAATTGCAGGCTTTTTTTGTATAACAAACAGAGCTCAACGAACTAATACAATAAATCGAATAAAGGAAAGTAAAGTGGCTGAATTTAAATACAAAGATCTTTCTCAAGAAGAACAAGACAAGCTTGATGCAGCAACCTTTCGTCGCCTGCTAGCACACTTGGATGATAACAAAGATGTGCAGAACATCGACTTGATGATCTTGGCGGGTTTCTGCCGTAACTGTTTCAGCAAGTGGTACAAAGCAGAAGCTGAGCAACAAGGCCTAGACTTGGATATCGATGACGCTCGTGAGCGCATATATGGCATGACTTACGATGAGTGGAAACAAAACCATCAACCAAAAGCGACGCCTGAACAACTAGCGGCATTTGAAGCGAAGCAGAAGCCAGAGTAATTTGTTGTCGTTAGTGATTGATTAACAGAACAAAAAAAGAGCCCATCAAGGGCTCTTTTCAATTTTGGTGTCGGTGCTTACCCTGTGGTTAAGCCAACTCACCTGTTTGCGAGAAAGCTTCCAACTTCGCTGCGTAAGGCTGTAGGTCACCGATATTCAGATTTACCCACTCGTCATTGAAGTAAGTGTCTAGGTAACGTTCACCACTATCACATAGTAAAGTCACGATAGACCCTTTCTCGCCACGCGCTTTCATTTCACTGGCTAGCTGAAGCACACCGTACATGTTAGTACCGGTTGATGCGCCAACCTTGCGGCCAAGAATGTCAGATAACCAATGTGTCGTTGCGATACTTGCTGCGTCTGGGATTTTACGCATTTCGTCAACCACACCAGGAATGAAGCTTGGCTCTGCTCGTGGGCGACCAATGCCTTCAATCTTGCTGAACGTACTGCCTTTCACGTTCGCATTACCGGTTTGGAAGTATTCGTGGAATACAGAGTTCTCAGGGTCGACAACACAAAGCTTAGTTTCATGCTGTTGGTAGCGAATGAAGCGGCCGATAGTTGCAGAAGTACCGCCAGTACCTGGGCTCATTACTACCCAAGCTGGAACTGGGTGATCTTCCATCTGCATTTGATTGAAAATCGAGTTAGCGATGTTGTTGTTACCACGCCAGTCGGTTGCGCGCTCAGCGTAAGTAAATTGGTCCATGTAGTGACCATTCAGCTCTTCTGCTAAACGACGAGACTCATCGTAAATTTCATCTGAGCGGTCAACAAGATGCGCTTGGCCGCCGTAGAATTCAATCTGCTCAATTTTCTTCTTCGCTGTGCACTTTGGCATTACAGCAATAAACGGCAGGCCAAGTAGGCGAGCAAAGTACGCTTCAGATACCGCAGTGCTGCCCGATGAAGATTCAATGATCGTTGTTTCTGGACCAACCCAACCGTTACAGATAGCGTATAAAAACAGAGAACGTGCTAAACGGTGCTTTAAAGAGCCAGTAGGGTGTGTGCTTTCATCTTTAAGGTAAACATCAATGCCTTCGATACTTGGTAGATCGAGCTTAATAAGGTGCGTATCCGCTGAGCGTTGGTAATCGGCTTCAATTTTACGAATCGCGTTGTTAATCCATTGATGGTCAGTGCACATAAGCGTTCTCCTGATCGAGTGTAGGAATTCTTTGTAATTGGTATGGTTCTAATTTATCTATAATTTGAGAGAAAAACTTTGCCATATTTGCTTTGTTTTGCTTAAATTGTAGAAAATTATTCTCTTTAAATTCGATCTGGTGAAAGTGTGATAGATGCCGTAGACAAAAAAATATTAGGGTTACTGCAAGAAGATAGCACGCTGTCATTGAACGATATTTCTGAAGCGGTCAATCTCACCACAACGCCTTGTTGGAAAAGGCTTAAGCGCCTTGAAGAGAACGGCATTATTGAGAAAAGAGTCGCACTGCTGAACCCGGAAAAATTGGATCTTTCCTTTACCGCGTTCGTATTGGTGAAAACCAGTGATCATTCTCATGAGTGGTATGGTCGTTTTGTGAATACCGTGTCGGAATTTCCAGAAGTGATGGAGTTCTATCGCATGGCCGGCGAATATGATTATATGATGAAGGTTCAGGTTAAAGACATGAAGTGCTTTGATGATTTCTACAAGCGCTTGGTGAATAGTATTGATGGTATCTCTAATGTGACCTCGACATTTGCGATGGAACCATTGAAGTACACGACAGCATTGCCGCTTTAAGCTAAATCTAGCGTTACGCTAACTATTTCTCAGTTTAGATATTGCCTCAGCGATAAAGAAAAGGATTATTCATGTTTGCAAAAGTTTCGACTGCTATTCAGCTGGTGTTAGCTATCGCTATTTTTTACCTTGGCTACACTATCTATTCATTCACCAATAAAGTCGGTGAAATTGTCGATACCTATCCTCAGGTTATAGAGGATCTTTCAGTGCTTACTAAAGAGCTAAAAGTCGAAGAGTTTCTGATACTGGCGGAGCACGTCGACGAGTTGGCGCCACAGATGCTAAATACCGTCGAAGATGTTAGAAAGACGGTTGAGAAGGTGAACAAAACGGTAGCATCGGTCGACAGTAAAATCCCAGCTATCCTAGATGAAGTAAAAAACGTTCGAGTTGAAGTTGAGCAGGTGAGAACCGATGTGATCCCCCCAACGTTAACAGAATTAAAGAGATACCGCGTAGACGTAATGCCACCAATGCTCGCTGAAAGTAAGTCTTACCGCGAACAGACTATTCCTGTCATCGTCACTGAGTCTGAAATGCTACGAGCGGAAGTCCCTGGTATTTTGGCACAAGCTAATTTGTTAGCTGATAAGAGTAAAGAGCTCGCTCAGGGAGCCGCAGAGGGCGCGGTGAAAGGCGTAGTGTTATCGCCATTTAATTTACTTAGAGACGCTGGCGATGGCATCAAAACACGAGTGCAAGGTGAATTCGAGCCTACGCCAGAAGCTGAGTAGAGTTTATGGATTCGAAGTAACGACTTTTCGTTAATATTAAAAATAGAGGCTAGGTACTAAACCTAGCCTCTATTTTTTGTGCGTATTTTGGGCTTGTAAGAAGCGTTTATCCGTTACTTAGTAAAACGCATCACACCTTCTTGTACTGCCGTCGCTACGAGCTCACCTTTTTGGTTAAAGATCTCGCCGCGCACTAAGCCACGAGTGTTCGCCGCCGTTGGGCTTTCAATCGCATAAAGTAACCATTCGTCCATCTTGAACGGGCGGTGGAACCAGATTGAGTGGTCAATCGTCGCCACTTGGAAATTTGGTGTCATGATAGAGACTTCATGAGGATGAAGCGCCGTAACTAAGAACCCCCAATCCGATGCGTAAGCAAGTAGGTATTGATGAATTAATTGGTTGTCTGGCATCGCGCCATTTGCTCTTACCCAAAGGTACTGTTTCGCTTCCGTCTTCTTTGGGTTGAGTGGATTCACAACCGTCACCGGGCGCATCTCAATCGGCTTTTCGCCACAAAAGGTTTTGCGCAGTTTCTCTGGTAAGAATTCTGCAATGTGGCTCGCTAATTCAGTTTCTGAAGCAAAATTCTCTGGTCCAGGAATATCAGGCATTGCAATCTGGTGCTCAAAACCTGGCGCATCGCCATGATAAGAAGCGGTGAGATAGAAAATAGGGCGGCCATTTTGAATCGCTTTCACACGGCGCGTGCTAAAGCTGCGTCCATCTCTTAGGTTCTCAACATCGTAAATGATTGGCTTTTCAGGATCACCGGGAAATAGAAAATAACTGTGGAAAGAGTGAACACTACGGTCGTCTTGAACGGTATAACGAGCAGCAGAAAGCGCTTGTCCCAATACTTGACCGCCATATACCTGTGGTAGGCCTAAGTTCTCACTTTGCCCGCGGAACAGACCTTCTTCTAGTTTCTCTAACTGAAGTAAATTGAGTAATTCTTTTAAAGGTTGACTCATCGCCAGCATGCCTCTTGGTAAAATAGGTGTCAGATTATGGTGTTAATCATTTAGCTTAGTCAGATATCTGTCAATAAATCATAGGGTTTCGAGACAGAATATGAAAGCTCTCTTATAATTGCTGAGTAGATTTGCCGAGTCCGGCAAACATGTTGAGAGAAATTGAATATGAAAAAGGCTCTAATTCTTATTACGTCTTTAGTATCGTTTGGCCTACTTGTTGGTTGCCAAGCAACATCAGAAACGAATGCTTCTCAAGAAGTGGTTGCAGAGAACACTCAAGTGATTTCAGGAACAGTTAGCTACCGTGAAAGAATTGCATTGCCAGAGAATGCAGTAGTTACCGTTACGCTAGAAGATATCTCACTGGCTGACGCACCATCAACGGTTATCGCAACTCAAGAGTTCACTACTGATGGTAAGCAAGTACCGTTCGCATTCGAACTGAGCTACGACAACAACAAGATTAAAGCTAACCACCGCTACAACATGCGTGCGTCGATTCATGTCGATGGCAAACTGCGTTTCACAACTGACACGATTAAGTCAGTGATTACAGACGTAGAAAACACGCAACAAGCAGACCTACGCTTGGTTGGTGTTCGTTAATTAGAAATAGATGCCACTGTTAAGGCATCTTAATTAACGTCTTTCGATAAATGGCAGCTCTAGGGCTGCCATTTATATATTCTTAGTTTGATCTTTCCGGCATCACTCACTTCAACCCCTTCTTTAACCAAATGCCGCTTTTGTCGGTCGAATGAATCGCCCTTTAAAGAGATCTCTCCCTTGCTGTTTATCACTCGATACCAAGGCAGTTTGCTACCTTCTGGTAGGTTACCCAGCGCTTTACCAACATGGCGCGCATAGCCCGGAAATCCTGAAAAACGTGCTATGTCTCCATAAGTTGTTACTTTTCCATATGGAATTTGGTGAATCACAGCAAAGATTTGGCTCAAAAATTGGTCCATACTAAATGTTCCTAGTTCATAAATACCAATCACAGTAAGTAAGTGTTCAAAAATAGCGCAGGGAAAAAGCTTGAGAGCAAGGCAGATTTTTTTGATAAGTATTATTCTCCAATCAAAAAATCTAACGAGGTTATCGAGTTTTTTAACAAGCTAGGGTGACCAGTTAATTACTACGATTGGTATGGTACCACGGATCGGTAGAAGGAGAGGGCTATGGTATTTTCAACGTTTCAGTTCTTGATCACCACATTATTAGCGGTTGTTTGCGCGAGAGCAATCAGTTTAAGTGAGGGAGATATCCCGGTGCTTGCAATGGTAATTCCTGCCTTATGGATTTTACCGCAGGGGGGCATAGCTGGATTAGCTTTGCTTGTTTCCATGACTACTTATGGTCTAACCCTTCCTTTGCAGCCCATCACGCTGTCTGTCAGTGCGTGGGTACTATTCCCGCTATTGATGGTGGTCTTCTCAAGACGCAGTAGTTTGTCGGTCGTGATTATTTCTGGCTTGATCGTGACTACGTTGCAGGTTGGAATCATGGTCACGCAATCAGCAGGCAAGCTTGAAGGCGTCCCGTGGGTTACCACACTTCAAACCTTATCTATCATCGTAATTTGGTGGGCGGCAAATCACCTTAAGCCAGCCAGCCGACACAGCTGGTGGTCATTAGGCTTAATACTTCCATTATGGATAGCCGATTTACCTTATGCTGCTTTGGTGGCCTTGTGTATAACGGGCATCATGGCATCAATGGAAACGCTGACGCGCTTGAAAACGTTCCGCTGGAATAAACTATTATGTTGGACACTGCCAACGGTCGGTTTTGCGGCTCTGGTAATTACTCCAAGTATCGAAGTTCCAAGCCCTGTCTTTGTGGTGTGGTTGTGTCTATTAGGCACCGCGTGGATGACTGACTACATCATTCGTACAGAAGATAATGAAGACATCGATGTCTAGTACTTCAGCAATCCAAACTTTCCAAATGCAGATAAATGGTGAATTTACCTGCGATTTTCTAGTGGTTTGAATAAAGGATAAGCACTTAGACCGTAATTGTTCAAAAATAGGGTGGAAGGGCTTGCAATGGTTGCTGTGATGCTTAATAATCCAATCACTCTTTGAGGCAAGCCTCTTAGAAAACGAATCTATGGGGGCCTGGTCCTCCCGCAACAATAGCTCGTGAACTCGGTCAGGCCTGGAAGGGAGCAGCCGCAGCGAGTGACTTGTGTGCCGGGATGTGGCTGGGTTCCCACCCTTTAAAAAAGCCGCTCTTCATGAGCGGCTTTTTGCTATCTGAAGCTTAATTTTATCTTGTTTATGACTAGAGGTGCGAAAATATCAGTTTTTGAGGAAACGGTTATAAACAAACAGCAACACGAATGCGCCAAGCGTTGCGGTTATAATACTACCGATGTTAATGCCGTCAGCACTGCCGAGGCCGATGAAGCTCCCTAAAAAACCACCAACAAAGGCACCAGCAATACCTAGAACCATGGTGGCGATCCATCCACCACCATCGTTGCCCGGCATTAGCCACTTAGCTAGCGCCCCTGCAATCAACCCAAGAATAATCCAAGATATAAACCCCATAACTTCTCCTTACTCATTATTGTGTTAGGTGCATGTCGTCACACATCTATGGTTACGTTTAAATCATAGACCATGAATCAAAACTCGATTTAACTAACTGATGACCATTGCGATGTAACCCAGAATAAGAACCAATACCGATGTTAAAGCGTAGGGCACAGGATAGCCGATCGCTGGCATGTCACTGTGACTGGCATCTTGTGCGCCTTTCATTGCAGGCGTACTGTTCCTGCCTCCGGCACAAGCACCAGCTAAAATTGCAGGATTCATTTTGCGGAAATATAAGCCGTACAACCAAGCTAATAAGGGGGGTACTAAAGCAGCTGTCACCCCGAGCAAAGCTATCTTGATGACAACGATGCCTTGAAAAGAGGCCAGTATTTTGGGGCCTACCGTCGCTGCCAATACAGCAACAAACAGATTTAGGCCGATGTCTTGTAGAAAGCTTCTTGCTCCCTCGCTCATAGGGCCGCCAAAACTTGGATTCCGCGTGCGTAGGAAGGAAAAAATGATCCCGGTGAGCATACAGCCTGCCGAGGTTCCCAATGCAAATGGAATACCTGCGACTGTGACACTTAAATGGCCGAAGACATAACCAATTAATAAAGAAACGGCGAGATAGAAGGTTTCTGTGACGGTACTCTCGACGATGGGTACACTGTTCAACTTAGTGGCTGTTTGTTCTACACACCACTGAGAGCCGGCAATTCGAACCACATCGCCAACTTCGATCTGGGTTTGTGGTAATAGAGGTTGCTGGTGGCCTTGTCTGAAGACTGCTTTAAAGTAAACACCAAAACCGACTTCGGAATGTAACTGCGCTATCGTTTTTCCTGCATGTTCGGACTTCCCAACGTGAATGTCCGCTACTTCGATATCGACATTTCTAGCTCGTGGTTCATCGACTTCATTTCCGATATCAGCTTCACCTTCCGCAATCAAGACGCGATATTCTCCGCGAATGCCAATGACATCATTTAACTCAAGCATTGGATTATCAGAAGCATCAATGACTTGCTCACCTCGAACCACTTTAAGCACGGCCGCATCAGGGAAGTTTCGATACAGCTCCTGCACTGAACGACCGACTAACTCTTGGTGTGTGACCTTATAAGAGCGAACATCAATGGGTAGAATGCCAACATCTGAGAACCCAAAGGTACTTGGGAGCTTCTCGTTGTCATCGCCAGTTGAGAACTCTGCTTCTGCTTCTTTACCTGCTTTGACGGGGTCAATTCCAAAGAGAGAAGGGAGGTATTTAATGAACAAGATGATGAGGACGGTCGACAGGACATAGCTTATCGCGTAACCCGCCGCGATATTGGCACTGACCTGATCAATGCTCATGCCTTCTGGTGGCGTAAATGCCCCAGAGCTGATTGCTGACTGCGCTACGCCCATTACTGCCGTCACTGTGTAACTGCCAGAAATGATGCCCGCGGCATAGCCGGGCTCAAGGCCCATGAGCTTGGCGCCGATGACAACAATCGCAAAATTGCTGAACACGACAATTAAACCAATGACGACGAAGTCGATGCCTCCTCTAGCAAGGCCGGAGAAAAATTGCGGTCCTACTTTCATCCCAATGGCGTACATGAACATCATTAAGAAAATGTCGGAGACCAATCCTGGTTCTTCAATTTTTAGTCCATAAACTGAGAAGGACGTCAGTGCTATACCAACGCCAACGATTAGGGTGCCAGCTGTTGTGCCTAAGCTCACACCTTTAAAAGTGAGTCGACCAAGTGGATAACCAATGGTGAGTGATAGAAAGAGAAATACAAACGGATTCTCTGACAAGTAACTAAATAGAAAGGACATAATGTCACCTGCTAACTTGTTGATATAAGGGCAAGGAACCATCAAGGCTCCTTGCTTTAAGTAAGATGGGACAATTAGCTGTGATTAAAGTTACTCGACTCGTCAGCGTCGCTACCATTGACGACCGGGTGTTTGTCAAAGAAATCAACGCAGTGTTGTAAGTCGGAAATCAAAAGGTCAGCCATATCACGACTAAAACCATGACGAACTAAAATACGCATGATTACCAGATCTTCACGCTCGGCGGGCATCGCATAAGCGGCAATTTGCCAACCACGAGATCGGATGCGATCCGAAAGATCGTAGAGGTTAAAGCCTGGGGTTGCGCCATCTTTAATTGACCAACTCAAGGCCGGGATACCACCATGGCCATCGTAGATGATGTGAAATATACCCATCTTTTCGACTTCTTTGGCAAGGTAACGAGCCGTGTCATAACAAGCATCATGGATCTTACGGTAGCCCTCTTTACCAAGACGTAAAAAGTTATAGTATTGCGCAACGATTTGCCCCCCAGGGCGGGAGAAATTGAGCGCAAAGGTCGGCATGTTGCCACCGAGGTAGTTGACGTTGAAAATCAAGTCTTCATGCAGAGCATCCGCATCTCGCCAAACAACCCAGCCAACACCAAGTGGAGAAAGACCAAATTTATGCCCAGAAGCATTAATGGATTTGACCCTTGGCAAACGGAAATCCCACACTAAATCTGGGTCGCAGAATGGGGCGAGAAAGGCACCACTTGCACCATCAACGTGAATCGGAATATCTAATCCGGTCTCTTCTTGTAGTTTATCTAACGCTTCGTGTACCGCTTGTACTGGCTCGTATTGGCAAGTAAAGGTCACGCCTAGTGTCGGGACGACGCCAATCGTGTTCTCGTCACAACGTTTGATTACTTCCTCTGGGGTCATGATCAGACGATCACCTTGCATTGGGATTTCGCGAAGTTCAATGTCCCAGTAACGGGCAAATTTATGCCAACAAACCTGAACTGGACCACAAATAAGGTTAGGACGGTCAGTTGGCTTACCTTGCTTCTTCATTTTCTCACGCCAAGCCCATTTTAGCGCCATACCACCAAGCATTGCGGCTTCACTTGAGCCAGTTGTTGAACATCCCATTGGATTTTCAGCGTTAGGTGCATGCCAAAGATCGGCGAGCATATGTACACATCGAGATTCGATTTCTGCCGTTTGTGGGTATTCATCTTTATCGATCATGTTTTTGTCGATGCATTCATCCATCAATTTATGGACTTCGTCTTCGACCCATGTTTGACAGAAGGTCGCAAGGTTCTGCCGCGAATTGCCATCTAGCATTAGTTCATCATGCACGACTTGGTAAGCATGAGCGGGTGCATGCTCTTGCTCTGGGATTCGATACTTGGGCATAACAACGGAAAGATCTTTGGAAGAATAAACATCATCTAAGAGTGAACCACGAACAGTCGATTTTTTATGAAGAGGCATGGTGAATCCTTTATCTTATTGAATTTATTTTACTTATTGCCATTGAAACATCAGTAAATAGCAATATTGGCAGCTAAATAAACATAGCAGGATTTTATAAAAATTCAGCTTAAATAAGAGTCTGGTTGCTTATTTCACATTGTTTTATCTTGTTTTGTGCACGGTAAAACAAATATTTCAAAAGTACACTGTGTGGTGAAAAAACGGAGTTGTCATGATGAACTTTATATGAGTGTTAATGCTTATTTTTTAGTGTTGTAAGTTTTGGATATATAATTTTGGTGGCTGATTATAATTTGGTCATTCTACGATGTTAAATTTTTAATCCTCTTAATTCGCAGGCAACACAACGGCAGACGCTTCTTCCTCTGAATCTTCTTTGTCTTCTACTTGATCCGCAACCCAATCAATTGTCTTTGTTAGATAGAGCTTATTGGTTTCAGTATCACACCAACTCTTCGACAATCCTCTTCGATTAAACTCACTGCCAATGGCTGCCAATGTTTGGTTGCTCGAGCGCCCGTAATATAAGGTGTCGCATAGTTGTAGGTTCGACATTGATTGTGGGTATGTATTAACCGACGAGGAGTTCATGCTTAGTGCTTTGGATTGATTGTGCGTGCAGCCTGTAAGGCTTAAGAAAAAGATCAATGCTAAGGCTTTCTTCATAATATCTCTGAACAGTTGCCAATAGTTGGTGGGGATTATGAGCATGATTAAGTCACTGATTTGTCAATTCTTCGCCAAGTACCTAAACAGCATGACTTTGCTCGCAATTAGAGCGCGTTATTGAGTTGTTTAATTCCTCGGTCAAAAAGCGCATTAATCGCCAAATGCGCAATTTTGTACAAAAGCTGAAAGAGACTATAGAGTAGACTGATAAGTCGCTCGATAATCAACAGGCTTGGGAATTGTTATGGAGAACAAGAAACGCTCTAAAGAAAAGGCCGAATATAAGATAACGGAAGAGCTCGGCGGCCTTGAAATTCTTAATGCTGAATATGAAAAGCAGAACTTCTCACGCCATAGCCACGAGGGCTACACGCTGGGAGTCATCGAGCAGGGCGCTCAGCGTTTCTATCGAACGGGCGGACATCATATTGCGCCACAAGATGCGATTATTTTGGTCAATGCCGACGAAGTTCATAGCGGTCACTCTGCCACTGAAGGCGGTTGGGCGTATCGAGCCATGTATCCACTCCCAGAGCAACTTGCTAAGATCACTCAAGAGCTTAACCTACCCAATTACGGCGCGCCTTATTTCCCAAGAGCCGTTGTTGAAGACCCAGAGCTCGCCAATCAATTGAGGTTGGTCTTCAACACGATTGATGAATCCGACAATCGCCTGTTAAGAGAGACCTTGATGTATGGGATGTTGGTTAAGCTGATTAGCCGACATGGAAAATCGCCGCTTAACCCTCAACTCGATGGGAAAACTCAGCGGCAACTTGTCTTAGTGAAAGAGTTCTTAGATGACTTTCCACAAGCCGATGTGTCTCTAGAAGAACTCTCTAAACTGGCGGCTTTAAGCCCGTTTCATTTGGTACGCTCTTTTCAGAAAGAGTTTGGCCTTCCGCCGCATGCGTATCAGATCCAATCTCGATTAAGGCTTTCCCGTAAGTTATTGAAACAAGGGCATACCATTTCTGATACCGCGCAAGAGTGTGGTTTTCACGACCAAAGCCATTTTCATCGACACTTCAAAAAGGCCAATGGCTACACGCCGGGGCAATACATCAAAATGCTCTAAATCGGACACCTTAATTCGTTTGTGAAATCGAGCAAGTTTGTACAATCGAACCGACTCAACTCTTCTTACATTGAATAGCTAATGTGGGAGAGAAAAGAATTATATGGATAATGAAACAATGGATAGACGAACACAGTTATGGAAGGGCGTTTTAGCGGGAATGCCCTTGAGCATTGCGGTTATCCCTTGGGGAATTCTAGCGGGCTCATATGCGATAGATGCTGGGTTGAATCAGCTTCAAGCTCAAGCGATGTCGGCTATTTTATTTGCTGGCTCAGCGCAACTTGTCGCAGCGGGTATGTTCAAAGCGGGTATTGGTTTAGGGACCATGTTGTTGACCACACTGTTCATCACCTCAAGGCACTTTCTGTATAGCGTATCGATGCGAGACAAAATCAGTCATCTTCCTGCGCGTTGGCGTCTATTACTCGGATTTTGGCTCACCGACGAGCTGTTCGCGATTTGTAGTGGGCAGTCTCAGCAAGAGTTTAATCGTTGGTATGCCGCGGGTGTAGGTGGAGGTTTTTACCTTGTTTGGAATATCGCGAGCTTTGTTGGCATTGTCGCGGGAAGCCAAATCCCGTCACTCAATGAAATCGGTCTCGACTTCGCGGTAGCCGCGACGTTTATCGCGTTGGTTTTTCCACTAATCAGAACATTGCCTGTTGTCGTGTGTGTGGTGGTTTCACTGGTCACTTCGGTTGCCATGTCGGTTAACAATATTGATGGTGGGCTAATGATTGCAGCGATCGCTGGTATGTTAGCCGGCTTTTTCAGCGAATCATTCCAAGAGCGAACCAACGGTGACAAGACAATCGTGGAGGGGAAATAGAGATGATTTGGTTAACGATATTCCTCATGACTGCGATTGTTTTCTTTAGTCGGTATCTGTTTCTTGAACCTGCAATCCCGCTTCGACTCAATCAAACCGCAAGGCGCCTATTGCGCTATTCAAGCCCAGCGGTGCTGACTGCGATTTGGGGGCCAATTGTATTTGCTCCTGAACAAACATTTTGGCCAAGCCTTGAAAACCCTTACTTGATAGGCGCGGTGGTGACTGGCTTGCTGATTTGGAAAACAGGCAATGTGTTACTTACGATTGGCGTCAGTATGGGGGTGTTTTTGTTTTATAACCTTGTCGCGGTTGATTACCTTTTCTCGTGAGCTTCAACTTCAACTTTATGTTTCTCCCATAATTTAAGGGCCGTATAAATATGATTACTTGTTATGTTCGATATGTGATTGATCCTAAAAAGGTAAATGAGTTCGAGACATACGCAAAAATGTGGATTCCTCTGGTCGCTAAATTCGGGGGCCAACACAATGGTTATTTCTTACCGTCGGAAGGGGCGAACAATATTGCCTTGGCGCTGTTTACCTTTGAAAGTTTGGTTGCCTATGAAGAATATCGGATTAAATCGCTGAGCGATGCTGAGTGTATTAAAGCGTTTGAATTTGCGGACGAAGTTGATTGTATCGTGAGTTATGAACGAAGCTTTTTTAGACCTGTTTTAGAGTGATAGACCTTGCAACGTATAGCGTGGTGGCATCTAATGTACTGATTCACTGTTTGTGTGTTTAGGTTTTGGTAAGGAGTTAGTTTGGCTAAGAAATATTATGTGGTTTGGAAAGGTCGCACACCGGGTATTTTTACTACTTGGAACGAGTGTAAATCGCAAGTCGATGGCTTCGCTGGTGCGAGATATAAATCGTTTCCAACATTAGGCGAGGCTGAGTCTGCTTTCGGTGGTAAAACGTCGTCTGTGTCAGGCTCTACAGCGACAAAGCCAAGCTCTGCGGGGAAGGCGACGAAAGCAAAGGTTCCGCCTCTTTCAGAGCAGCAAATCACTGATATGCCTTTTGATATCAAGATCTTTACTGATGGTGCTTGTGAGCCAAACCCTGGTGAAGCGGGGACGGGTTTAGCGGTCTATCAAAACAACCAATTAACCGAATTATGGTATGGCTTGTATCAACCTGTTGGTACCAATAATACCGCTGAGTTACATGGCCTTAAACAGGCGTTTTTGCTTGCGAAAGATAAGTTAAACGCAGGCCTCTCTGTGGCGATTTATTGTGACTCGAAATACTCGATAGACTGCATTACTAAGTGGGCAACAGGTTGGGAGAAAAAGGGCTGGACCAAGTCGGGAGGCGAGATCAAAAACCTCGATATTATTAAGCCTGCGTATGCTCTCTACCAAGAACTTGCTTCAAAAATCACCATCTACCATGTGAACGGACACGTTGGGATTGAAGGCAACGAATTGGCCGATAGAATGTCTATTGTGGCGATTTCATCGAAAGAGCAACAACTCGCTCAATATCGTGACATCGAAGATATTGAGTCTATTTTGGCATTGCGAGCTGGCTAGCTAGGCTTCTTAATGAAAAGCTAATGAAAGTCACTGAAAGCATAAGTCGCCATCATTGGGCAGTGCTAAGTTGAGCGTTACATTTCAAATTGATGTAGCGCTCTTTTGATCTTGTGGTGCTCAGTTTTCTTATGGTGCTTTGTTCTTGTGATGCTTAGCTGCCTGAGTTAATCCTTATTGAGCTGGGTTCTCTATCCAGCGAGATAATTGCTGAGCTTGTTTTATCGAATTAAAACTGTCTTTCACTCTCTGACGTGCCTCCAATCCCATTGACGCTTTATCATTACTGCTCAACTGCGCAAAACGCTCAATCGCTTCTCTTAATTCCTCAACGTTCTTTTCGCTAACCACAAAACCTGTTTCAGGTGAGACGATCTCTTTGCATCCCATGATGTTGGTTGTGATGACAGGCGTACCAACGGCCATCGCTTCTTTTAAAACCAGTGGCCCGGTATCCACACATCCTGTTTCGGAAAAGCAGAAGGGCGCGATTAGGCTCTCATAGTTCGACAGTTTCTCTTTCACCCATTCGTGAGATTTGGCACCAAGAAAGGTCACGTTTCGAGTGAGCCCTTGCTCTTTGACCTGCAATTTTAATTGTTGCTCTAAATCGCCAGTACCGATGATATCGAGATGAATGTCGAGAGGTTCGGCAATCGGCGCTAGTGCATCAATAAGATGGTGGATGCCTTTCTGCTCCACTAATCGGCCAAGAAAAACAAAGCGAAGTTGCTTGGTTTCGGTTTTTGGGTTGAGTTGGAATTGTTTGGTATTAACTCCGCAGTGCAGGAGCTTAATGTTTCCTTTCGCCATGGTGTTGAAGTCAGCTAGCATGTCTTTACATACTGCAACCACAAAATCACTCGATGAAATCTTGTGTTCAATATCATAAGCAAACTCGTAAACATCATGGCCGTGAGCAACGAACGAACAGGTAATATTCAGCAGTTTTGCCGCGACGATGGCGTGAGCTGCAGTGTGCTGACAGAAATGTGCATGAACGTGTTCGACGTCGTTTTCCGCGAGTTGCAGCGCTAATTTAAAGCCATAAGCGAACAGTGACTTCTTGGGCATGCTGGTTTGCTTAGAAATAAATGAGACAGCCTTGATTAACCCTATCCAATTAATGTGGGTGACTTTACTCATCCGAACATCTTTACCTATCTCGACAATGTCGTAGTCGAACTGTTTTTCGCTGTTTTCAATTTTGAACGTCATTACACAAACATCGTGCCCACAGGCTTTCACAGAGTCGACTTCTGTTTGAATGAAGGTCTCACTGAGTACAGGGTAGGTTGGCGCCACAAATGCTACTTTCTTCATTCTTTGCTCCTCAAATCCATCTGATTAAAGCTATCAAGCCAAGGTAATAACCAATAAAGCAAGATACGAACCAAGATCAAATCGTAGCTTTGGCGGGCATTTCAATGGTTTCCTGAAGGTTACCCACCCAGAAGTAGTCCGTTTTCTCAAATTGAAAATCAAATTGAGGTTGTAGGTTTTTTGACCGGTTGTGTTTTGTCGTCATTTTGGGAATGGGTACGTAGGGGACTGATCTAGAAGTGATTTTATCGCAAGGTGCTCTCGGCATAGAACATGCAACGATAGCCATATAACGTATAAATCTGAGGGCGTCATTATGGCTAAAGTAAGCGTTATCATTCCTACTTACAATTGTCTGGATTACCTGCCTAAGGCAATTGGTAGCGTGCTTAAGCAGACTCATCAAGACATAGAATTAATCATTATCGATGATAATAGTAATGATGGTACGTCGACTTACCTAGCGTCAATCCATGATGATCGTATCGTCAAGTTATCAACCTTGGGTGTCGGGGCTCCTCAAGCAAGAAACCTTGGTATCGAAAAGGCGACGGGTGAATTTATTGCGTTTTTAGATGCTGACGACTTTTGGTTTCCCGAAAAAGTCGAACGCCAGTTTGAATTTCATCAACGATATCCTGATCTTGCGATGAGTTTTACCAATTACGAGCACCTTACGGAAGACTACCAAGTGATAGTCGATTGCTTTAGTTATTGGTCGCAGTTTCAAGATCAAGACGAGTTGTTCATCAATATCGAGAACCCGCTAGAGTTCATTATTGAAAACAATGTGATTGGGACATCGACGGTCATGGTGAGAGCGGATGTGTTTTCTCAAACAGGCAGTTTCAATGCTGATATTAAGTATGGGGAAGATTGGGAGCTGTGGCTTCGAATGAGTGAAAACCATCAGATTGGTGCGTTGAACTCCGTGCAGGTTGGTTACTTGATGAGAGCGAGTTCCGTTACCCAAACTGAAAATCTTAAATTGAGAAATTTGCAGTCGATAGAGACCATTCTTCAACATTACCAAGATGATAGTCAACGATGGAATCTACCCTCTTCAAGTTTCAAAATAGCAAAGGCGAGAATACTGGAAGGCTACGCTGACTATTATCGAGGCTTACAAATAAACCGACTGGCCATCTCATACAGTATTCGTTCGTTGGTTTTGGCTCCGCAAAAACGAACGTTCCGACATCTACTTGGGGACTTTAAGAGTTTCCTAATGCCTGCATTGTAAGGAATAGGTGTCTGCTATGGGGTCACTAAAACAGTCCGCCTATTACGCCATTGGCATTGTGATGATGAAAGGGATATCACTCGTGATGGTCCCCTATATCACCCATAAGATGACGTTGGTTGAATACGGTTCTTTAGAAGCCATTGTCTTGTTGGCTGATATCGGGACGATCCTATTTAGCTTTGGGATTGTTGAGGCTATGTATCGATATGTTGGCGTCGCTGAGGGGGAAGAAAAGAGGAAATTGGTTTCTAACTGTTTCACATTGAGTGTCTTAGTGTGTGTGTTAGGGGGGAGCTTAATTGCACTTAGCATGCCGCTACTGTTATTGATGCTGCCCGTCGAGTTCCAACCCTATCAAATCCTACTTCTGTTGATACCGACCATGCTCGATGGTGCGATTTCTATCCCGTTAACACTGATGCGAATGAATGCGATGGCAAAACGTTTTTGCATGCTCAATGTCTTGAAGGCGAGTGTGCAAGCTGCAATGACGTTTGTGCTGCTTGAAGCGGGTTATGGCATCGATGGTGTACTAATATCTTCCGCTGTTTCGAGTGTGCTGCTGATGCTGTGTTTACTGCGTTATCAATGGCAGGAGATGGGCTCAATTGGCAGCCTCAAGTACTCCGCTAAGATCCTAAAATTTGGATTGCCCACGTTAGTCGGTGGTGCTTCGATTTACATGATTACAGGGCTAGACCGTTGGGTGATGGCGAGTTTCGTCGGCGTTGAAGAGCTTGCGATTTATGCGGTCAGCGGTAAGTTTGCGTTGATTCTAGGCTTACTGTTGCAGCCTTATGCACTTTGGTGGTTTCCGAACCGAGTAGCTATGCTTCAGCAGCTTGGCGGTAGTAAAATTTGTGCAGATAGAGCCTTAGTCGGCGTTAACCTTGCCATCGTGTTAGGGATCCTGATGATTCTAACCGTTCCTGGTTTCATCTCATTAATTTTGCCTAGCAGCTATCACTATGCTGGTACTCTCGTCGTGGCCTTGCTTGTGATTGGTGTTATCAAAAGCGCAGGCGATTACCTCAATTTAGGCTGCTTTAGTGGCGATTCAAGTCAATCACAAATGTGGATTCAAGGTGGCTGTGCGATCTTGGCTGCGATTGGCTACTTTGTTGTGGCACCGATTTATGGAGTGTGGGGTGTGGTGGTGGTGCTTTGTGGTACTTATATCGTGAGGCTGTCACTGCTCTATATCGTGAGCCAAAAGATGGAATATTTACCTTATGATCACCGTAAATGGATAGTCGCGGTGAGTATCGGTCTATTTGCGATTGTCAGTGATAGGGTTCTTGGTTGGGTGCTGGTTGATGTGCATGATTTTGTTTTAGGCAGTTTTGTGGCGATAGTGACGTTAGTTGCCTTCATTCGATACTCTATTATCCCTGTACCACAGCCGCTACTCGATAAGTTTATGTTAGGTAAGCATTCGCATGTGAGTTGAATTCATGTCACCCCAAGTACAGCGGGTAATCGGCACTTAGCTACATAATTATCTTCAACAATAAAACACTGTTCATAACGACTCGAATTAGATAGTATTTATAAATTCAGTGAATGCTAACCATGGAAAGATTTATGAATAAGTGGATGCTGCTCTTGTCTCTGTTTTCAGCTGCCTCAAACAGCGCCTCTGATTTTTCAAGTGAGGGTATTACTGCTCCCGACTTCAATTCACAGGATTTCAAGCCGCCAGAAGTTTCTCAACAGGAACAACACAACATCGTTTGTGAAAGTGTAGTCTGCAATTCAACATCTGTACGTCAGCCCGTTCCTGTTGTTGGTGAAGTGCCCGATAGAGAGCTTAACCAAACCATAGAAACTCTTGCGAGTGCCATTTATATAGTGGGTGAAATGGGGATTGCAGAAAACTTAGCGACACCAGAGTACGAGAAATTTTTTGAGAATTAGTTGAAAGGATACGACAGTAGGATTGGTACTGGTTTTAATAGCTGCTATAAAAGGTCATATCTCACTTAATGATACGATAACCTTGGCATATTGAGACTAGGAAATACCAATGGAAATATGGAAGTTGCTGCTGTTTATCCCGGCTTGCTTTGCGCTCAACATGACACCGGGCCCAAACAATTTGTTATCAATGAACAACGCCCGTTGTTACGGATTTCAGGCCGCCTTTGTCGCTGGCTTAGGAAGAATCCTCGCTTTTTCTGGCATGATTGCTTTGGCTGCATCTGGCTTAGCGGTTGTGCTTTATACCTCTGAAACTCTGTTTTTCCTTATCAAGCTATTTGGCGCGATGTATCTGTTGTGGATCGCGTTCAATCTTTGGCGCTCACAAGCCAGTCCGGTCGCGGATATTGAACGAAATAAGAACTGGTTTGGTCTTGTTAAACAAGAGTTCGCACTGGCTGCTGGCAACCCCAAAGCGATACTTATCTTCACTGCATTCCTACCTCAATTTGTCGATGTTTCAGCGAACGTAAATACTCAATTCTTTGTTTTAGGCAGCACGTTCCTTGTATTAGAAATGCTCGCGATTTCCATCTATGCAGCCTTTGGTTTATATCTACGAAATTGGTTTTCAAAACCTCAGATGGCCAAGCGTTTCAACAAAGCGTGCTCGGTTTTTCTTGCTCTATCCGGTGCTAATCTGTTGGTGAGTCGACAGTAGTTCTCATTTTGCTTGTCTAGTTTATCGTTAAGCTTTTAAGGTCTGTCTATGAATATTGTCTGTGCGGAAAAACAGGAACTGGTTGATATCTACCAGCTTGAACATGCTTTATTTGGCGATCACGCCTATCCGTTGTTTTTCTTTCGTCAGGCATTTGATTGCTGGGGGAAGGGCTTGCTGGTGGTGAAACAATATTCGCAGGTTGCGGGCTATATATTAATGACACCAACCGACAAACAACAAGAGTATTGGGTTTTGTCACTGGCTGTTGATACTGCTTACCGAGGTATGGGGATTGGCCGTTCATTGATGCAACTGGCGATAGAAACCTTGCCACAAGGTTCCAAGCTTTTACTTACCGTTGATCCAAGTAACAGTTCGGCTTGTGAGCTGTATTTGTCGATGGGTTTTGTGACCATCAAAGAAGAGAGTAATTATTTCGGAGACGATGAGCCTCGTCTGGTCATGCAGCTCATCATCTAGTTCCCGCTTCATGTATCCGTTTAGATATAGGCATCGCATGCTTAAGTTAGCATCACGATACCGTGCATCAATACCACGCTAGAGGTGAGCCGAGTTCTCATATCCAAGTAGCCATCTGGGCCTTGGCTCTGGTTCTCTTCTCTCATTGACCTTTCCGCTCGCCAAACCGCAATGTAGCCAATGATGAGAATTAAGGTAGTGAGAAACTCTTTTTGCTCTCCAAGCAACACTGCCAACCATGCGATTAACACAACCATGTTGCTTAGAATCAGCGCTTTGTTGCTTGATTGGCTTTCGAAATTTTCGATGCCATTTCCCCATAAGATGCCCGACAAAAAGCTCAAGATGACCACGCTGTAAGTGATGAAGAGTGTTTCCCCGCTCAAGCTTAAAAGTTGGCTGTCGGTGAGCGAAAGGAGGAGACCGAATAAAAACGGAATTAACCCCATATAACCAAGTTTGGCCATGGTGTTACGTGTTTGAGTTGTCCCCATGTAATCTGACTTCATAACTGCTGCTCGATAGCGGTTTTAAGGATAGTACTGGTTGGCGATGTAGAACTCGGGAAGGTTGCGACCACTTTACCTTCTTTGCTGATCAAGAACTTATAGAAATTCCATTTAGGCGTTACGCCCGCTTGTTGTTGGATTTCGGCAAAGACTGGGTTTGCTTCTGGCCCAGAGATTGATGCACGCGCCATCATCGGAAAGGTGACGCCATAATCTAAGTAGCAGATTTTAGCGGATTGCTCCTCGCTGCCTCTGTCTTGGCGAAAATCATTACTTGGGAAACCAACAACCGTGAAGCCTTGGTCTTTATAGGTTTGATGGAGCTGCTCTAGTTGTTCGAACTGAGGAGTGAAACCACATTGGCTTGCCGTATTCACGATCAATAAAGCCTTACCTTGAAACTCTTCACACAGTTCAATCTCTTCGTTTGAATTTAACAGCCTTTGTTTTCCGTTGAGTATCTCTGGGCAGCTAGCTGAAAAAGCGAATGAACTCGTGAGGCTCGCGATTAGGGCGGTGGAGCGCAGCAGTGAATGTTCCATAGGTGTGACTCATTTTAGTTGGCGTAATGGTTATTACTCTTGAGCACGTTGAAATGATCACTTTGTGTCTTATTTACTGTCTCTTTCATTAGCGTTTTAACTATCGTTTTTAATTGTGCTTTTACTCTCTGGCATAAGGTATGGAGCGACCAAACGACTTATATTCACTTTCGCACCAAGGCGAGCCGCTAACAGATACATGCCACCAATTTTTCGGTGCAGGAACAGCGCATCGGCTGGTGGTGTGTGCCAATACTCTTGTTCCATGCTCAATATGGTGCCTGCTTCACGAAGCCTTTGTGCCAAACCACTGGCTCTGAAGTCGTAGTCTTCGTCAACCAACATCGGCTCACATGCCATCTTTACGAGGTTTAAAATAGCTTGACGTTGATCGGGAAGAATCGTCTCGCTGAAGAATCCAATTTGCTCTAACGCTTGGTTGAGCCCTTGCTCATTGTTATTAATCACTGACGAAAAGGCTAAGCGATAACCTTCGCTGAAGCGGTCACTGTATTCACGTGTTGCTCCGAAATCTAACAAGCCAATTTGTCGGGTGTTTTCAACGTAAAGGTAGTTGGCGAAATTGGGATCGGTTTGCACCATCTTAAAGTCGAACAACTCTCTGAATAGAAGCTCAAGCAAGCTGTGCATCACAAAGTCACGGGTGTCTTGGTCGTAACTTTCTATCTGTTCTATAGAGACGCCTTCGATGAAGTCCATGGCGAGCACGGATTCTGAAGAGACTTGCGGATGAATCTTAGGTACGACGAAGTGAGAGTGCTCTTTTAATGCATTGTGATAACGAGTTGCATAGCCAGCCTCTCGAGCGTAGTCCGCTTCATCATGGAGCTGTTTTTTTGCCTCTTCTAACAAGCCTTTGTAGTCGACCGACTTTGGTATCAAGCCAACAATGTTGAGCAGTGTGCCGACGTTGTCCACATCACTGTCGATGCTTTTTCGAATGCCTGGGTATTGGACTTTGACGGCGAGTTTGTCCCCGGCATCGCTATAGGCTTGGTGAACTTGTCCGATAGAGGCACTGGCAATCGGTTTAAAGTTGAAGGAAAGGAATTCGGTTTTCCACTGGTGCCCAAGCGAGCTCTCTAAGACTTGATTGAGCTGCTTTGTTGGCAATGGGTCTGCGTCTGAGCGCAGGCGAGAAAGAATGTCGGCTAATTCTGGCTCTAGAACATCGCCCGCATCCATTGATAGCATCTGCCCCAGCTTCATCGCAGCGCCACGTAGGTGCGCCAGTTGATCGGTCAGGCGAGCAATATTCTGTGGCGTTAACAGTAAGTCTTTTGCTTTGGGTCTGTTGCCTTGTGCAAGCTGCTTGGTGCCTTCCGTTAGCACGTTGCCCGCGACCCTTGTCGCCAATGAGGCAAACTTACTGAATCTAGAAATTCGATGTGTGGGAAGGTTTCTCTCTTTTGCCGACATAAAGGTTCTCTCTGAGAATCAAGGTTGATACCAATCGTAGTAAATAACTGTTCACCCTAGCTTTTTTCCTGCGCTATTTTTGATCACTTACTTACTGTGATTGGTATGACTACAAAGTTCTGCCAATCATTACACAACCGAATGTTTTGTTGTGGTAACTTGTCTCGCGAAACAGTAAACAGAATTAAAAGGACAAAGCATGAGATTTATTTGGTTGAAAGTGGCCGTTACGGTATTGGTATTCGCAGCTCTGTTTGGCATCGTTTACTACAAAGTCGCCAGCGGCATGTCTTAACTCAATCCTATTTAATGCAGCTGTTTCCGTTGCAGCGTGATTTTCCAGTTAGCCAGAAAGAGACTTTATATCTGTTCTTGGCAAATCGTAAATAACACCAATCTGCGATTGGCTTAAATATCGCCCAACGCAATGGAGCATATAGCCAACCTTTTCCTACTAAGCGCCACGCTTGGTAGGTCACGTCTAAACCTAACAGCACTTTGCCGTTCTCATCCAGTGCATGCAAAATGGTGTTGGCTGCGTCCGCATCAATCTGAGGGTAGTCTGAAAAGGATTCGCTGTAGATGTCAATGGTTTGAATCTTATTCTCGATATCATGCTTGGCAAGTGCCGCCATCTCTTTTGCGCACAATGGACAAGTCCCATCATAAAATATCGTCAGTTGTATCATTGTTTATTCGCCTGTGGCTTAGCTAGAAGAACCTTCAGTTGCCCGTTAAGTCGGCACCCTTCAATTCAATCGCTTGTTATTCGATAATCTTAGAATGGCTACGCTATTGTACCTTTTAAAGATCACTCTTCTCGAATCAAAGTTCTAAAGATGTCTGACTTAGACACTTTGTTCACCCTTTCAAGTCCTTGATTATTTGGTCAAATCTCTGGTTTATGGACAAATGATAACAAAACGTCCAAGAAAGGTGTGCCTTCAATATATAAACATCAACCAAATCAATTAGTTGAAGTTGGCTTGGAATATGCTCTATCGAACCTACGAATTGCTAAAGGATTTTCTCCAGTTTGGGCATGGAAGAAAACCTTAAAAGCATAAGTATGAACATATGGAGAGAGAACATGAAGGTTATAAATTATTTACTTAGTGTGCTTCTGTTGTTTAGTAGTCCTCAGTTGGCGTGGGCTACTGTTGATGTGATGGAACTCGATGGTAACGCGACCAGTGATAATAGTGGTATTGATTGGGACGATGTAAATGACCCCAACAGCATGGTTGGGATTGCAGAATTTTTCGAAAAAGACCGTAATGGTATCGACCAAATCTTTTGGAAAGGTGGATCAAAAGATGATTCCGACATTACAGATTGGGCATTCCGTACGGCGTCACCACAACCAAAAGATGACTTTACTAATGCGTATGCCGCAGCTTTTGAAAGCGAAGGTGACTTGCTGATTTACTTTGGTGCCGACCGATATGCGAACAATGGTGATATGTACATTGGTTTTTGGTTCTTGCAAGATCAAGTAGGATTACCGGCAGGAGCGACAAAAGGTGATTTCGTTGGCGAGCACGTCAATGGAGACATATTGGTCTTGATTTCTTTTCCGCAAGCCAGTGGTGGTAAACCTTATATTGAAGTGCTGCAATGGAATTTGAATAATGGTGATGTGACTGACAACATGACCAGACTGTTCCAGACGGCTGGAGACCCTAAATCTAATGATTTCGTTGGTGCAAGATGTGGCAGTGGTGCTGTCGGTGTCGAGAAGATATGTGCGATTTCAAATGATGATTCTATCGGGGCAATTGCTCTACCCAATGTACAAGGTTGGGATTATCTAGCTAAAACGGGTGAAACTACGTCTATTCCGACGGAGAGCTTTGTTGAAGGACGCCTGAACTTATCTGCACTATTGAATGATGAGTTTGGTATTGAGGATATCCCTTGTTTTAGTAGCTTCTTAGTGGAATCACGAGCTTCCCGTTCGATTGATGCGTCTTTGGCTGACTTCGTTGTCGGTTCATTTAGTTTATGTAGTATCAGCATAGCGGCGACTTGTAACACAACCAGTTTTACGGTCGATGGCATGTTTAACATCGATTACACCGTGACGGTCACCAACACCGGTCCTGGTTCGTTAGGCACCAATGGTGATTACCAAGTGGCCTTTTTATCTGATTCACCAATCTTAGGTGCGCTTCCTGTCGTGGGTAACGGTGATGAAGTGTGGAGTGTCGGTGAGTCATTCTCATTCATGGGTAATTACTTGTCTGTAAATAATGGTGCCGTTGGTGTGATCGATGGTTCAGTAGATCTTGATGGGCTTATCGTGAATGCTCAAGCTCCTGTGGCTTACAATTGTCCGCCAATCGACTTGAGTCCAATGGTTGAGATTTCTAAGGTATGTAATAGCTTCTTAGAGGTTGATAGTGGACAAGTTGTGCTTAAGAAAACCTATGATGTTGAAATATGTAATACCGGTGATATCCCATTGGCTATTGAATCGCTGGTGGATTCTAAGGATGACTCTTTGAGCCGTTCTGACTTACCTACCGAAGTCGTCAACAGCAGTTATTACCTCGACTTCGCTTTACCTTGTGATGATCTTGAGGATGTGACCACATGTGGTGCTGGTAATATATGTAGTGTATTAAGTGCCGACCCTGGGCTGTTTGCTTGTAAAACGGGTGAAGGAGAGTGGATACCGAACTTTGGTGATGCGATTGGTCAAGTGTGTACACAAGTAAGCAAAACTTATGCGCCAAATGTGTTACCAACTGGAGTAGACGGAGTGCTATCTAATCAAGTAACAGCAACGTTTGACTCGCTGTTCTTGCAAGAAGCATTTATGGAAACATCGAACATTGCAACCTGTGATGTTTGTCCATTTACTGTTCCTGAGCCATAAGTACTTTCATTAACTGAGTACAACTAAACTCTAAAGCAGCCTAGTTCGTTAGGCTGCTTTTTTTAGTTAGGTAATTAATTAACTAGGCGACTTAAATTACTATCTGATGTTTTTTGATCAGCTTGTACAAGGTTGTCCGAGAAATAGACAACGCTTTAGCAGATTGGGAAATATTGTAGTGGTGTTGCTGAATCACTCGACGGACATTTTTTGAAGAAAGTCGAGTGTCACTCTCAGTGGCGAGCGATGCACCTTTCAATTGAATCCCCATATGATGAGTAGAAAGGGCGCTTGAGTTAGAAAGAACAATCGCCCTTTTTATGCAGTTGAATAATTCCCTGACATTGCCCGGCCAATGGTACTGTTTCATTTGCTCAAGGGTGTCACTAGGCAGTTTGATTTTGGATGCGTAATTGTGTTTTAGTTCAAATCGAATCAAATCTTCAATGTCTTCCTTGTGATCATTGAGTGGCACTAGATCCAATGGAAGTACATTGATCCGATGAAAGAGATCCTTTCGAAATTTACCCGCCGCGACGGCTTGTTCGATATTGACGTTGGTGGCGAAAATTACACGGCAATCTACAGTTAGTTGGTTGTTACTGCCTAATCGCTCTATCAAGTTATTTTCTAGAAAGTGGAGCAGGTAAGTTTGCAGCGACAGCTCAAGATCGCCGATCTCATCGAGAAATAGTGTGCCACCATTCGCTCTTTCTACATGTCCGACGTAGCGCTTGTTTGCTCCCGTGAACGAGCCCTTTTCAAAGCCAAACAACTCGGAGTGAACCAGTGACTGTGGTATTGCGCCACAATTTACAGCGATAAACGGTTTCTGACAGCGGGCTGAGGCCTCATGTATTAAACGTGCACAGAGGCTTTTTCCTGTACCTGTTTCCCCTTGAATCAGTACTGGGAAATCGTTGTTAGCGATCTTAGTTATTTTCTTTTTAAGTTGTTGGATGGTGCTGGATTTCCCCACCAATTGATATTCATGGCATGAAGCAGGCTTAGGTTTGTTCTGTTTGGTGTCTACCATGCCATACGCATGCCCTAAATTTCGACAAAGCCACTCTGTATCAATTGGTAGGTGGTAATAATCCCAATAGGTTTGCTTAATGAGCGATAAGTTTCGGCTTGGTGGTTGTTTGAAGATAGCGATTGCTTTTAAACTTGGAAAGCGTGCCTTCAACGTTGATATTTGCTCACATTGCTTATCGACCGAGGATGATGTTAGACAAGAAACCACAATTGGTGCGCAGCAGTGGCTGTGGGAATTGAGCAAGTGAATGGCTTGTTCGGTCGTTTCTGCAATTTGAGCTTCCCAGTTATGGAGGCGCAATTCATCTACCCACTGATTATGGTGCAGGCATGTGGTGTTACATAGCAGAATCACAGAACGAGTTTTAGGCTCAGGTGATACTCTTTTTGATGGCATTGTGCTCACTCTTCATGTTTCGACTCCATGATGAAACCTACAGTAAGCCCCCTAAATATCCCATAAGCTTAGGAGCAAAACTCAATTAATTCGAGTACACAAATCTGATGGCGTTTGGCTGACAAGTGTCATTATCTAAAGCGGGAAAGCTAATCTGGTGCTTTACTTATTGATATTTATGCTTATTAATAAAGGTATTCACGAATATCGTGTTTTTACTGTTTTGTTTATTGATGATGACACAGTAAACTCCGCGCTAATCACTAACGATAAAGAGCTGATATTGATGATAATTAACGTAGCAAAAAAGTTCATTTTGGCAGCTTCTGCGCTGGTGCTAGGCGGTTGTGTTAGCTATAGCGTTACTGAACAAGAAATGACGAACTACCTGCAAGATTCGGTGATGTTAGAGCAAGAAGTCGGTGTGCAAAACGTTATGTATGCACAAGTCGCGGTTGATGACTTAGCGGTACAAATTGGCCGAGCTGATGCCGAGCGCGTGTCTGTTCTGGCGAATACTAATGCACAAGTTCAGGTGTTTAATGTGCCGAACATGATGTTGGATCTTGATATCGAGTTCAGTGCGATTCCTGAATATGACAAAGAGAGTGGCGAGATTTATTTGAAATCACTGCGTTTAGAGCGCTTTGAAGAAAAAGACAAACAACTTTCTCCTGAGATCGCCAAACTACTTAAGCCTGCCGTTTCTATGATTGGTTTTGCCTTATCTCAGTCGCCAGTTTACAAACTCGACAGCAATAAGGTTCAAGAGTCATTGATTAAGTCTTCGGAACCTAATCTTGTGATTAAAGACAACAAGCTGGTCATCGAGTTATTCGATTAACCTTTCACGTTTAGCTTAGACTAAGATTTAAAACACAATGGCTGCCAGTTTGGTGGCCATTTTTGTTTGTGTTGAACAGTCAATGCTTCTGTTTTTTGGCTGTATATTAAGCTTGTTTTCTCAGGCCCATTTATTGAATTCGCTGCGTATCTCATCTTTACTTTACTCTTGTGAGCAAGTCATCGCTTCAGTCATCAAATCATAAGAAAGAAAAGGTGAACGAACTATGAAGAATCCAGTGATAGCGGATAACAAACCCGTTAAGGTCGAGCTAACCGAAGGGGAGGAGTATTACTTCTGTACCTGTGGGAAATCGAAAAACCAACCGTTTTGTGACGGTTCCCATGCCGGTTCGGGGTTCAAACCGAAAAGCTTTGTTGCCGAAGAGAGCGGAGATGCCTACCTGTGTCGCTGTAAGTATTCTAGCAACCTTCCTTTTTGTGATGGTGCCCATAAACAGTTTACGGCTGAGCAAGTGGGTCAAGAAGGCCCTGATGTGCATATCCAAGCGGCAACGCCCGATCTCTCACCTGCACCTTCTGCAACTAAAGAAGAGCCCACGGTTGAGTTCATTCATCAATTGGCACGAGATGGCTTATCCAAAGTAGGTCACCATGGGCCAATGACCTCAATGGGCGTCCCAAGATATCTATTACCTCACTGGGATGATATTCAAGTGATGGTCGCGCAAATGGCCACCAAGCCTTTGCTAGAAAATGTGCCAGTTGGTACTGAACTGATTATTGGTCCCAAAGCGAAGAAGCCGCTTAAATTGGACATCTCTTTGTTTGTGTCTGATATGAGTTTTGGCTCGCTATCTGAAGAAGCAAAAGTCTCCTTAGCGAAAGGTGCTGAACTTGCAGGAACAGGCATCTGCTCTGGAGAAGGCGGTATGCTACCCGAAGAGCAAGCGGCGAACTCTCGCTACTTTTATGAGTTAGCCAGTGCTCAGTTTGGTTACGATGAAGCTAAGCTCAAAAACGTTCAAGCCTTCCACTTTAAAGGCGGGCAGGGGGCGAAAACCGGAACGGGCGGGCACTTACCGGGCGCGAAGAACATAGGTAAGATTGCAGAAGTACGTGGCATTGAAGCGGGTACGGCAGCGATTTCTCCGCCCACCTTTGTTGACCTTAAAACAGTCGAGGATTTCAAAAAGTTCGCTGACCGAGTTAGAGAGGTGACAGGCGGTATCCCAATAGGCTTTAAGCTAAGTGCTAACCATATCGAGGAAGACATTCAGTTCTCATTAGATGCCAGTGCCGATTACATCATCTTGGATGGGCGTGGCGGCGGTACAGGGGCGGCGCCAGAAATGTTCCGAGACCATATCAGTGTGCCAACTATTCCAGCGCTTGCTCGTGCCAGAGCCTATCTAGACAAGCAAGGTGTCAGTGACAGAGTCACATTGATCATCACGGGCGGTTTGCGCGTACCGATGGACTTTGTGAAAGCAATGGCGCTTGGGGCTGATGGTGTCGCCATCTCGAACAGTGCCATGCAGTCGATAGGTTGTGTAGCGGCGAGAATGTGTAACACCAATAATTGCCCAGCGGGTATTGCGACTCAAAAAGCCGATTTACGCCAGCGTTTAAATGTGGAGAAGGCATCGAATCAGCTTAAAAACTTCTTCGAGGCGTCGACAGAATTAATGCAAGTGATGGCGAGAGCGTGTGGGCATGATCACTTGAATCAATTTAACCCTCACGATTTAGCAACATGGAATCGCGAAATGGCAGAGCTATCGGGAGTTGCCTATTCTGGTGTCAGTCCACTAAACCAACTTAAGTAAACAGCACTTCGATAAGGCACACCTACTGCTCTTTTGGGTGTGCTTATTTCCTCAACCCCAAAGTTGCCCTTTTGTAATGCATTGCTTTATAAGCGTTTTTAAAATATTTCCTATTTTTTAAAAATATCGCTTTACCTCAAGTTAACTTGAGGTTTTATTATCATTCCCAATCTAAATACACAGACAATCGCCTCTGAAACCATGAATGTGGAAAGGTGATACAAATGAATTAGGAACCAACAATGAAAGTATTAGCGATTGGCGCGACTAACAGTACAACATCAATTAACCAACAACTTGCAGCTTACACAGCAGGTTTAGTCGAAGGCGCGCAAGTCGAGGTGCTCGACCTCAATGATTTCGAGATGCCAATTTACAGTGAAGACAGAGAAAAAGAGTCCGGCGTTCATCAACATGCGCAGCGCTTTTTTACCAAGATTGGTGAAGCTGATGCTGTGGTCATCTCTTTTGCTGAATACAACGGTTCATACACCGCAGCCTTTAAGAATGTGTTTGATTGGACATCACGCATCGACATGAAAGTTTATCAAGGCAAACCTGTTGTTATGCTCTCCACATCACCAGGCCCTGGTGGTGCAAGTTCTGTGTTGTCGTCAGCGGTAAATTCTGCACCTTACTTTGATGCTGATGTGAAAGGCTCTATGTCGGTGCCAAGCTTCTACGATAACTTCGATATGGAAGCGGGAGAGATGACTAACGTAGAGATGATCGATAACCTTAAGATGATAATGAAAAAGATCTAGGTGCATATTGGTCATAAGACTCAAACACCCTTCCTTGATGGCTGTTTTTGCGTTTTAAGCCCTGCTGTTGTTATATGAAAACTCAAAGCTAACTCAAGAACCTCAACTTAAACTTAAGATTAACTTTAGCTATACTGCTCTGTGGGCTTGAATAGCTAAATAACATGAACAGGGAAAGTGATAGAGCATGAAAAACATCGTGTATTTAACGATTGGTCAACTCTCGGAGCGCAGTGGTGTTGCTCCTTCTGCACTGCGTTTCTATGAGACTAAAGGGTTAATTGCCTCTATTCGAACGAATGGAAACCAACGCCGTTATCAGTCAGCGATGTTGCGTCGAATTGCTCTTATTCAAGTTGCGCAGTCGATAGGCTTTACTCTTGAAGAGATCACGGAAGAGTTATCGACGCTGCCGATGAACCACACAGCAACCAAGCGAGATTGGGAGCGAGTAGCGAAGAAGTGGCAAGGGCAACTCGATAGCAAGATGGCACAAATACGTTCGCTACAAGAGAATCTAACAGGTTGTATTGGCTGTGGTTGTTTGAGTATGCAAAAGTGCCATTTATTAAACCCAGAAGATATTCTTCATGACCAAGGGCAGGGTGCTCAGCGTATTGTTGATTAGCCTCCATTTCGTCTGAACATCGAACTCAATTCTATATGTGTTATCACTTGATAGAGCAGTGGTGGCAGGGGTAGGGGTATCTCGTCTAGACAAAGCGGAATTAAGGGTCTAGTTTAGGTGGTTCTTTCAATAAAAGAAGAGGTTAGTTATGTTCAGCCATGTTTTTCTCGGTACCGAAGATATTGAACGCGCGAAGTGTTTTTATGACCCCATCATGAAAGTACTTGGTTATAACGAAGGCTCAGTTGATCCCAAAGGGCGCTGTGTTTACGTTAGCCAAACGGGCGTGTTGGGCTTAACGAAGCCGATTGATGGCCTGCCTGCAACGCACGGTAATGGTATGACGATAGGCTTTCTAGCTTCTTCTCCAGAGGTGGTAGATGAGTGGCATCGGGTTGGCGTCGAAAATGGCGGTACCAGTATTGAAAACGGCCCCGGAGCGAGAGGTTCTGACGAGCGTCGCTTGTACATGGCTTATTTGCGAGATCCTGATGGAAACAAGATCTGTGCAACTCACTTTATGCCATAGTTTACCTTATGTCATCGTTCATTTTATGCCACAGTGGCGTATACTTAGATCATGTTGATGGTTCGGAGTTGGCGAAGTCGCGGCTCTGAACTTGTTAGCTTTCTGAATACTCAAAATTTTGCAAAGGTTCAGCTAAATGACATCGAACGAACTGTTTTATGAAAGCTTTGAGCGCTGCCGGATCGACCAAGAATTTCTCGAAACGTTTTTGGCGGATTTTTGCGAGCATAATCCAAGGTTTTCAGAGCGTTTCGAAAAGATAGGGTTAGAGCAACAAACCAAGATGCTTAAAGCCTCGATCATTCTTATCTACAACTCTGCTGGTCTGCCGAGCGTGCGTAACTCAGTAAAGAAATTGGGTAAAAGGCATAAAGACTTAGGGCTGGATATTTCCGAAACTGAGCTCAACGAGTGGTTCAATTCGTTACTCAATACGGTTAAAAAATACGACCCTCACTATGATGAAAGCGTCGAACAAGCTTGGACAGAAACTCTCGAAGCAGGCTTAACTATCATGAAGAAAGAGTGTGTTGTGCCAGGTTCTGTGAATCAATAGTTAAGTCACCAGCAGCTTTTCTTGAAAGGTAGATTTCGTTTGAGAGGTAAGTCATGAATCAGGCTTACCTCAATTCTCAATTTTTTGACTCATCATTAAAAATGAGCAGCCCAACCAATCAGGAATCCTTGCGATGCGGTATCGTATTCAAAGGTTCCTTTGTTTTCGTAATCAACCCAGGTCGATTTATAGGCAATATTTAAGTCAGACCAACTGTTTATCTGGTATCGTACGCCAGTTAATAGGGAAGAGGTAAAGTCGGTGTCGCTACCAAGCCCTGCATCCATGGTTGCGTGAAACTTCCAATCCTTATTGATCTGCGTAATCCATCTCACACCTACTTGGTAGTCAACCCATTCTTCATCAAGTGATCGGTCGACACTTAACCTACCACCTGAACCGTAAAGCTTGGTATCAATGTCGTTATCCCACCAACGAAGCCCAAACAGATAATCAATCGTGCCAAAATCGTATTGGTAGCGCTTAAAACCCTTCACATCTAAAACACCTTGTCGGATATCAAGGTTGCCTCTTAATAACTCTGCGTTGGATCCTAATACCGAGTTTGTTTTTCCGCTTAGTTTCATGAAGCTGTAGTCAATGTAATAGCCCCATTGATTGTCATAGACACCCTCTAAACGCACCATTACGGTCATATCAAGATGATCCATGATGAATGAAGGATCAACATCAACATCTGCTGACAAATTACCAATGGTGCTATCTCCACGAATATTGAGTGCGAGCGCGTAGATTTCGAAGCTATGTTGCCACTTTTTTGTATTCATCGGTGTACTTGCTTCTTGCGCATTTACAGTTGAACTAACAGCCAGTGCTGATGCGATTAGATAGCGCCATTTAGTCATATTGATATCCTTATCCTCAATGTGAAATCGCACTGTTATGAATGTATGTTTTGACCATTCATTTACCATATATGCAACTTGTATATCGCTGATTGTAGACTATGTTTTTTGAAAAGAGCTAAGTTAAGAGAGTTAGGGGATGAAGCCACAGAGTATTTTCTTGTTCGTCGCGGTTTTAGGTTTAACACCGATTGCACTGTCTTATGGTTATGCACCAGTTGTCTCTCTTGATTACCTTTTTGGGATCGACGCGAGCCCCATCAATGTGACTCATATCTTTCGTGCAGTGATGGGGCTTTATTTGGCTCTGGCGTTGTTTTGGGTGTTTGGCGCACTGTTCAAAAAGTATCGACTGCCAGCGCTCTATAGTTTGGTGGTTTTCATGTTGGGTTTAGCTGCCGGACGAGTCATCAGTTTGGTGGTGGATGGCATGCCGCATTGGCTACTTTTTGTCTATCTGATCTTGGAACTGGGCTTTGGCTTAGTCGGTTTAAAAATGATTCATAACGAGCAATCTGAAACAGCATAAGGACATTCTATGAAAAGGATTTTCCATCTTCTTATTCTGAGTGTGTTGAGTAGCTTTTCGCTATCAGCATGGTCAGCTCAAGAGCAGCCAAATATCTTTGTTATCTTCACTGATGATGTGGGGATCTCAAACCTAAGTGCCTATCACAACGGCGTGATGAGCAGTGAAACACCGAATATCGACAGCATTGCCGAGAAGGGCATGTTACTCACCGATTACTACGCTCAACCATCGTGTACCGCGGGTCGTTCTGCCTTCTTAACTGGGCAACTACCAGTGAGAACGGGCATGCACTCTGTTGGATTGCCGGGTGGGCCTGTGGGTTTGAGTGCGGATACCCCAACGCTTCCAGAAATGCTCAAGAGCATGGGCTATGTGACGGGGCAGTTTGGTAAAAACCATTTAGGCGACCGAGATGAATTCCTTCCGACAATGCACGGTTTTGATGAGTATTGGGGCTGGTTGTATCACTTGAATGCGATGGAATACACCGAAGACCCTGATTGGCCAAAAGACGGTTCGTTAGACGCATTTGCACCTCGTAACGTGATCTATTCAAGAGCGGATGGTAAGGGCGGACAAACCATCGAGGATGATGGCGCGCTGTCGATTGAGCGCATGCGCACACTGGATGACGAAGTCAATAAACACGCGATCAACTTCATCGAAAGGGCGGTTGAAGCGGATAAACCGTTCTTCACTTGGTACTGTCCATCACGTGGTCACGTTTGGACGCACCTTTCTGAAGAATATGAGGCCATGCTTGGCCAGAACGGGTGGGGACTGCAAGAAGTGGTCATGAAAGATCTCGATGATCACGTTGGTGAGATGCTTGCCAAAATGGAAGAGCTCGGCATTGCAGATAACACCATCATCATTTTCACGGCCGATAATGGCCCAGAAATCATGACATGGCCAGATGGTGGTATGACACCATTCCATGGCGAAAAAGGCACAACATGGGAAGGTGGTGTTCGTGCTCCTGCATTGGTGAGTTGGCCGGGAAAAATCCCAGCTGGCAGTGTCGGTAATGGCATCTTTTATGGTATGGATTGGTTGCCAACATTGATTACAGCGGCGGGTGGTCCAACAGACCTGAAAGAGAAAATGCTGAAAGGTCACGATGGCTTTAAAGCGCATCTCGATGGTTACAACCAAGTCGATATGTTGACGGAAAAAGGCGAGTCGAACCGTAAAGAGATTTACTATTACGAGCGAGATAAGCTACAAGCCGTTCGAGTAGGAGATTGGAAGGCACACTTCGTGGTTCAGAATCACGGTTGGAGTGGCCCGAAAGAAGAACTTAACGCACCACTATTGTTCAACCTGCGTCGTGATCCTTACGAGCGAGCAGCTGAAGAGTCTGGAATGTACTTGAAATGGATGGGACAGAAAATGTGGGCATTTGGCCCTGCTCAAGCCGCTATTCAGCAACACTTAGCAACCTTCGAAGAGTGGCCGCCAGTCACACCAGAATCTCCGGCTGAGAAAACCGGTGGTGTGGGGAATTAACGTATGCTCATTTCCTAGAACCTAAATAAACAAAGCCCAGCCCCTAAGTTTTAGAAATCTAGGGAGCTGGGCTTTTGTTTTGCTGAAAGAACAGGGCAGTCAGGAGAAGTGAACTAGTCCTCAAGAGGAAGCTGATAGCTGTTTTTTAGTTCTTTCACTGAGATGTTGGATTGAATCGCACTCACGCCTTTTACTCGTCTTATTGAGCTAATACGCTCAAAGTACTCTTCCAAATCTTTTGCTAACACTTGCACCATATAGTCGGCACCGCCAGCAATGCAGTGACACATCGGAATCCAATCGGTAACGGCGACAAACTCTTCGAACGGTTCTGTGTTTTCAACTTCGTGGTTACCCAAGGTCACAAGAGTAAAGCCTGCTACATGAAAACCCAGCTTTTTGCGGTTTAGCTTCGCTGCGTAACCATCGATATAACCCGTCTCTTCCATGCGTTTCCAACGGCGCCAGCATGGGGTTTCGCTGAGGTTGACCTTCTCTGCGAGCTTGCTGTTGCTCATGCGTCCGTCTTGTTGGATATGTTCTAAGATGGCGATATCTGTGTCATCTAACACTTCTTTGGTGGATTCTTTCTGTTTCATGGCTTTTTTGGAAAAGTCTTGCTCAAATTTGGATTAATATTAGCCTATATAGCAATTTAATTCCTAGTCGAATCTGTAAACTCTCTCCCTATAAATACTTTACTTATTAGGAGTGAGAGGAAATGAGCTCTCAATTAATGCTGGCGTTCTTGCTATTTTCAACATCAATTGCAATTACACCTGGGGCTGGCAATATCGCATTACTTGGGATTTCAAGTCGTTATGGGTTTGCTGCAACTTTACCTTTTATCTCTGGAAACGCTGTTGGCATCATCATCGTACTGGCGGGTTCCAGTGTCGGTTTGGTGAGCCTATTTACCCTTTACCCAGAGCTATACAACATTTTGAAATACGTGGGTGCGGCCTATTTGCTGTTCATGGCGTGGTCGATTGCGAATATGCAAATCGAAGAAAGCACCACCGACAATCGCTCGGGCTTTATGTCAGGCGTGCTGGTGCAGGTGCTAAACCCTAAAGGTTGGATTGCTTCATTAACTGTGTTTTCACAGTTCATCACCCCGAACGCGGACTACCTGATTCAAGTGGTGACCATTATCGCGGGTATGGTGATCACGGGTGTACCGTGCATGTTGGTGTGGGCGTATTGCGGCACCATGCTTAAAAAATTGCTTCAATCACCAAAACAGATGATGTTTGTGAACCGTTGCTTGGGTGGAAGTCTCGCGCTTGTTGTTGCTTTCATGCTTTATCAACCGGCATAGTTCAGAAAGAAAAAAACCACTCCTAAATCCATAGGAGTGGTGTCTAAATGTCGACTAAGTCGTTAACAGTAAAGAATTAAGTTAACAAATATTTAAGGAACTTGAGTTAAAAGCTTTTATGCCTAGAAGCTTTTAAGTTTTAAGATTAAGCGGTTTCAGCCTCTTTAACTGGAGCTGAGTTACGGATTAGGTGGTCAAATGCACCTAAACTTGCTTTGGCACCTTCACCCATCGCGATGATGATCTGTTTGTAAGGTACGGTTGTTACGTCACCCGCTGCAAATACACCTTTCATTGATGTTGCACCATGAGCGTTAATCTCAATCTCACCGCGTGGTGATAGTTCTACCTTCGTTCCCTTCAACCATTCGCTGTTTGGCATTAGGCCGATTTGAACAAAGATACCCGCGAGTTCAATCTGTTTCAGCTCATCGGTGTTGCGGTCTTTGTATTCCAGACCGGTTACGCGGTTGCCATCACCCAACACTTGTGTCGTTTGAGCCATCTTAATGATTTCGATGTTTGGCGTTGCGTTCGCTTTGTCGATAAGTACTTGGTCAGCGCGTAGCGTGTCTGCAAATTCAAGTACGGTTACGTGTTCCACGATACCTGCTAGGTCAATAGCGGCTTCAATACCTGAGTTACCGCCACCGATAACCGCTGTTTTCTTACCTTTGAACAATGGGCCGTCACAGTGTGGGCAGTAAGCAACGCCTTTGTTGCGGTACTCTTGCTCGCCTGGAACGTTCATTTCACGCCAGCGTGCACCCGTACTTGTGATGACAGTGCGAGCTCGCAGTGTTGCGCCGCTCTCTAGCTCAACGTGGATGTAGCCATCTTCCGTGTCTTCTGCAGCAATGATGTTGGCAGCGCGCTGCTCAGTCATTACTTCAACACCGTACTCTTTTACGTGCTCTTCCAGGCTAGCCACTAGCTTAGGACCCGTTGTCGCTTTCACTGAGATAAAGTTCTCAATCGCCATTGTATCCATTACTTGACCACCGAATCGGTCAGCAACCACACCTGTGCGAATGCCTTTACGTGCCGCATAAATTGCTGCTGAAGAACCTGCAGGGCCGCCGCCTACAACCAATACATCAAAGGGTGCTTGTTGGTTTAGATTAGCCGCTTTCTTTTCCGCTGCACCTGAATCAACCTTGTTCAGGATCTCTGCCAGTGACATACGGCCTTGACCAAATAGCTCACCGTTAATAAACACACTTGGTACTGCCATGATGTCGCGAGACTTCACTTCCTCTTGGAATGCTGCGCCATCAATCATTGTTGTCTTAACCAGAGGGTTAATCGCCGACATCATGTTGAATGCCTGAACCACTTCTGGACAGTTTTGGCACGATAGTGAGATGAAGATTTCTACATTCAGCTCTTGGTCTAGTTCTTTTATTTGCTCGATTACGTCAGCTTCAAGCTTGATTGGATGACCACCACTGTGAAGCAGTGCTAGAACCAATGATGTGAACTCGTGACCCATTGGTAAACCCGCGAAACCGATCGCGGTGCCTTTCTCTTGGTTCACGACCTGCATGATAGGGCGGCGAGTGCTTGCGCTATCATCTCGAGTCACCTCAATTTTATCTGTGAGAGAGGCGATATCATTCGCTAGGTCTTGAAGTTTGTTTGCGGTATCGCTGTCATCAAGGCTCAGCACTAACTGAACATTGGTTTTTAGGTTTTCTAGGTATGCTTTTAGCTGCTGCTTCATTGCTTGATCTAACATAATCGTGCCTGCTCTTAAATTCTGTGTCTTGGTATTGACCAATACCTTCTTGCTGAAAAAGGAAAATAAAAAAGGGGCGCAAGTCGGCAAATATTGTGGTGTTGATGCTTTGAAAGGGTGGCGCGCAACTGCCCTTTAGGAGGGAGGCCGAAGCGCGCCTGTAGAACCGTTTTATTTGTTCTTTTTAGCTATTCTTGTTAGCTAGGCTTAGATTAAATCTTACCTACTAGGTCTAGAGATGGTGCTAGTGTCTCTTCGCCTTCTTTCCATTTTGCTGGGCAAACTTCACCTGGGTTAGCGGCTACGTATTGTGCTGCTTTAACTTTGCGTAGTAGGTCTTCAGCGTCACGGCCGATACCTTCAGCAGTAATTTCCATTGCTTGGATAACGCCTTCTGGGTCGATTAGGAACGTAGCACGGTCTGCTAGGCCTTGACCTTCACGCATAACGTTGAAGTTGTTTGTGATGTTGCCAGTTTGGTCACCTACCATGAAGTATTCGATAGTGCCGATTTTGTCAGAAGTATCGTGCCATGCTTTGTGAGAGAAGTGCGTGTCAGTTGATACTGAGTAAACTTCTACGCCGCGAGATTGAAGCTCTGCGTATTTTTCTTGTAGGTCAACTAGCTCAGTTGGACATACAAACGTGAAGTCTGCTGGGTAGAAGAAGAATACAGCCCACTTGCCTTTAACGTCTTGCTCAGTGATTTCTACGAATTCGCCGTTTTTGAATGCTGTTGCGTTGAATGGTTTGATTTCTGTGTTGATCATGTTGGACTCTCTTTCTAATTTGTAGTGTTTAACGCTATCCCGCGTCGATGGAGATATATTGCATTGGCACCGAAAATTAGTGAAATCGGACATTTCTATAGATTCAATAGGCAAATCCTATCTTTGATAGAAGAAAGCTATCGATAAAAGCTATCAACAAAAATCATTAACAAAAGCTATCAAACATCAGCATCACCCATTTGAGGAGCTATGCTCTTTAGGCTGTCCTCTACATTTGGCTTATCTCTATTAGCGTGAACGGCTATTTATAGCGTGAACATCGAGGTAGACAGTGTTTCTTTAAGTGAGCTGAGATCTCCTGTTAATTTTTGTATAACAAAAAATTATTATTAATATAATTTATGATAATTTCAGTTAATCACAGTCTCTCCCTATACTCTCTTCATCGAAACGAAATACCGAAGCTAGTCTTCGAAAAGCACAGAATAAAAAACGAATTGGAGAAAGTTATGAAAATGAATCACGTAGGCATCATGGTAGGCGACATGGACCAAGCAGTAGAGTTTTACACTAAAGCTCTAGGTCTAAGAATTGTAATGAACAACACTAAGGTTATGGAAGAGCGCGAATCAGCAATCGGCCGCATGTGTATCGCAGTATTTGGCGAAGGCTTCAAAGGCTTCAACATTGCACATTTAGTAACTTCAGACGGTATCGGTGTTGAGCTATTCGAAATGGTTGACCGTGAAGAACGTCACGAAGTGGATTTCTCTCGCCTGGGCATTTTCCACTTCTGTCTGCAGCTTCCAAAAGAGCAGTTTCATTCAGCTATTAAGCGCGTAGAGGAGTTTGGCGGTAAGGTACGTATGGATATTCACCGTTACCACCCAGAAGACGAATTAAAACAAGCACAAATGGTTTACTTAGAAGACCCGTTTGGCAACCTATTCGAATTCTACTCGCACACATACGAAGATACATACGCGACTGATTACGAGTAATCGCGCTATCTACCTACCATAAGGTAGAAAAACCGAAGCACACCCCTAAAGAGGATTGGTAGAGATACCAATCCTTTTTTTCGTATTTGGATGTTTGGTTGAGTGATTTATCTACATGAAATGATTAAGAAAGATACAGATTAAAGTCGTTGTTAAAGTTGACGCTTTGAAGATAAAACCTTTCATGAATATGACGGAATAAAGCGTTGTTCATGAAAACATTGTGCCATCATACCGAATGGTAGCCTTGGCTGAGCCGTGACTATACTCAGCATTATATTGCTAACCAATAACAACGAAAATAGAGAAAAATGCACAGATTAGCTCACCCAAATTACATGAAAAAATCACATATTATCTTTACTGCTCTTATTCTTATGATATTAGCTGGATGCACCTCAACGTCGGCTGTCGGCAGTTCCAAAACAAAGGAATATGCCAAGTCCCATGCTCTTGCTGGTAAAGCTTCTTGGTATGGCGATAAATTCCATGGAAGGCTCACAGCAAGTGGTGAGACGTATAATATGAATGCGAATACTGCGGCTCATAAAACCTTGCCCTTCGGCACTATCGTGAGAGTGACCAATACAGACAATAACAAGTCTGTTGATGTGAAAATTAACGATCGAGGCCCTTATGTAAAAGGCCGAGTGATCGACCTGTCGCACAAGGCATTTGCAAAAATCGGCAACGTTAAACAAGGCACCGTGCCTGTTAAAATCGAGATTGTTGATGACAGCAATACCTTTAGGTACAAACACTAACCTTCTTCTAGCCTCCCCCTTAACCAATATCATCGACTTCTTATTGATTGCCAAAAGGGGAGGTGCTGAATACCGAAGTCTAAAGTGTAACTGGACATTGAGAGGTCAATACGGTTAGGTCTGATAGCAGTACTCGTTTGCTATATGGTGGAGATAGGTGTGGAAAAAGAGTAGCTGTTGCTACTCTTTTATTTTTATGTATTACGAGGCTTTTATAAAGCCATCAAATATGACTTCATTGCGGTAAGGCGCATGGTTGCACCACCAATCATATCGATAAATCCTACGGAAGCAGGTTTCTTGGCACTAATCCAAGCCTGACCGGATGAACCAATCGGGATGTCGTAACCACCGTTCATGTTTTCATCAAACTCAATCAACACGGTACGTCCATGAGCACTCATGTTATTCCCAATGTGCTGACGTACATGCTGGTCACCTGGCATCAAACTTACTTGAGCTTCACCCGTACCAGTACGAATGCTGTGTACACGGCCTCGGAAGGTTTTTCCTGGGAACGCATCCACATAGAATTCGGAAAACTGACCGGGTTCAATATAGTTGTAGGTTTGATCGGCAATACGCATCTCAACAAATTTACGAGAGGTATCGTACAAGTGAATACCACCAAAAATGGTACCTGCCGAAATGTTTACAACACTGACTTGGCCGTCGAATGGAGCGCGCACCTCTTTACGTTCATCTTGCCACTGTGCTGTTTTTAACCTTGCTTCAACGCCAACGATTTGAGATCGAACAGCATGAATAGCCGCATCAACAGCTGCAGATGCTGCTCTTGCCGTGTTGAGTTGAGCTTTTACATCATCAAGGTTTTGTTCCGCTGCAAAGTTTCCCATTTTACTTAGACGTCTATAGTTTGACTCGATGTTTTTGATAGTGTGCACATCCGCCGTTTTTTGCGCTTTATGAGCCGTGATTTGAGCCAGCAATGCCTGTTTTTCAGCATTGAGAGCTTCAATGGAGCTTTGTGTATCCACGTTCACTTGCGTATAAAGCAGTTGTCCTTTTGTGACTTTCTGGTTGTGGTCAACAAACACCTCGTTAACTTGCATCCCCATAAACGGAGCTAATGTAGCGTGGGGAGCTTTTACTGTCGTTGAATTAGTCATATCAACAGGTGACCAGATGCGGTGGCCGAAAAATAACACCATGAGAATACCAAATCCGATCCCGACCATCTTTACGGCGTTACGAAGATTCCATGTGACAATGCCCATCTTGACCAAAATCCAACAGATCAAAATATACGGTATTAGCATCTCTTTCATGATTGAGTTTCCTCTTTAACCTTCTTAGATAATCGAATGATTGATTCGCCTAATGCAGACCAATTTGTAAACGCGATAATGATGGCTAAAATCCACCATGTATTATCAATAAACAGACCCAGCATGGTGAGGGCTGAAACGAGGGTTACATGCGCCGCCATGGTCTTTTCCGCTTTGTGGACAGCAATCTCATGAAGTTCCCACGCCAATTTAAGCAGATAAACCACCATTAATAATGTCAGTACAGAAGCAAAACCAATAAACCACTCCGCGTCCATTAGCGCGATAGGGACAGGGTAACCACCGCTGTAAAAGTACTCTTCAGGAATGTCTTTACCATTAATTTCTGCGCCGAGCTGGAAAAACCAACCCAGACCAACACAAGCAGAAACGAACAAGAGTTTTTTGAATAAAGCTGTTAAAAAGGATCGAATTTTCTTAAACATACCAATCTCGAATGTTGAGATTAGGCAACACATAATGGCTGCCTAACCGTTAAATACTGAGGTTTACACCAACAACCCACGCGTAGTAATCACGATCCTGTTGAGTTCTGATCTCAACGAATGGTGAAAACGTTTCCGCTTGTTTGGTCACTCTCCATTGAAAATCGTTGCGATTTTCGTTAGAAAAGTAGATGTGTTGTAGGTAGGTATCAAATCCATTGAAGGCATAGCCAATGATATTATCTAAACGCGTCGTGCTACTTAGTGCATCAAAGTCCGCGTGGTGATAACGAGTTCGGTGGCTAAGGTAAAGTCCGTTTTCAAAGCCATATTGCAAAGCGATAGACGGACGATTCTCAAGAGATTCACCTAGTCCAAATAAGTTCTGGTAACCAAAACTTATTGCCGCCTGCTGCCCTATTGCAATACGCTGGATAGCTCCAAACTGAGTCACTTGAAAGGGAGGTGTGTTTTGATCTACCTCGCCAACATTAGCGCTGTCGATCTCACCCATTAGCGTCAAACGACCAAGCGTATTTTGACGGTAATGGTAGCCTTCAAGAGAAGTGGTGACATTTGATCCATTGGCTTTGATATCGCCAAATTTAGCGTAGCCGCTAAATAACCAGCTGTTGGCAACCGCAGCATGACTCATTAGACACAGAGTGACTGAAAGAACGTACTTTCTCATTTTATTTCCTAAACAAAGTGTGGTGCTGTTTTGTATGCCCATGGACTCGCATTTTCGAGTTCATAAGCGAGACCAAATAGCGTTCGGTCGTTGCCACGAGCTGTGCTGAACATGCTACCAATCGGGAGGCCTGTACGAGTCCAATAAAGAGGAACTGATATCGATGGGTTGTCAGCCATGTTAGCGATCGGTGTATACGATAGAGCACGGTTGCTTTGTTCTTTGAAAATACCGAAATCGCTGTTCAGGTTTGGATTCGTTAGTGTGTGGTCATGGGATTTGTCCGGTGTTACTGGCGTTAGCCATACATCGATAGACTTATAGAATTGATCGTTCATTTGCGCATCCAGTGCCTGTTGGTAAGCAAAACCTTGCTCAACGAACTTGCTGTTTTTGCTCGCATGATGTTCAAATTCACGGATCCAACCAACCGTTTGCCAACCAAGAATTTTAGAATCTTCGAGTTTTTGTTTCGTTTGTGCTTCAACCATTTTACCCAGTTGCCCCAAACGACTACCAAATACAGCTGTGAAGTTGTGCATGAACTCAGGACCACGTACAGGGTTGGTTACTTCAATCACTTCATGACCAAGATTAAGCAGTATCTTGATGGTGTTTGTCATCGCGTTTTGAGTTTCTGTGTCTGGCATATCGCCAAACATGTTTTTCATTGAAACGCCGATGCGGAGCTTTTTCTCGATAGGTTGAGTTACATAGCCGAGCGGCACACGGCGGTGCTTGTTATTACTACGAACATGGTTCTCGGTTAAGCTTGCTGCTAAAGCCGTATCGCGAACTGAACGCGACATAAATGAGGAGTGAGTGAGTACGAAATCATCGGTACCAACAGCACCCGAAATAAGTAAGTTGCGACTTGGTTTGTAGCCGAAAATGCCACACATTGACGCAGGAATACGACAAGAACCGCCACCATCGGTACCATGAACAATGGGCGTATAACCCGCCGCTACAGCTGCGCCAGAACCACCAGATGATCCGCCAGAGCTACGTTCGAGATTCCAAGGGTTACGAGTAGTGCCAAAGAGGATGCTTTCTGTTGATGCAGAACTGGTAAATTCAGGTGAGTGAGTCATGCCCAGAACGTTAAATCCCGCCGTTTCACACGCAACGACAAAATCAGATGATTGCTGAGGGATGTTATTCTGGAGCAATAGCGAACCATTGGTCGATGGCATTCCAGCAACGTCGACACAATCTTTAACTAGTAACGGAACACCCGCAAAAGGAGCATTTTTATTGATGTTATTTGCGTTTTTCAACGCGGCATCAAAACGCTCATTGACTACAGCGTTAATTGTACCGTTAGTTAGCTTAATTTTTTCGATGGCTTCTTGGGCTAGCTCTTTGGGGGTCGCTTGCCCAGTTCGGACGAGGTTCGCCATAGCTATACCATCGAGTGGGGAGCGTTTTGGTGAAGCACTTGTCCGCTTAGTTGTACTGGTTGAAATGGAAGCGGCCATTGCAGTGGGAATTGTTGTACTAATCGCTACAGCTGAACCGGCCATGCCGATGTTCTTTATAAAATCACGTCTTTTCATAAAATATTCCTCAAAAATCTAGTGAGGATTATATGAATTTACATGTTGTCAGCTTTGCTCTCTGAAGCCATAAAGTTGTTATTATCCGCCAACTATCTCTAGTGTGAATATGCTCGAATGGCATTCATCATTCATGACTATTTCTAATTGTGATGTTGCTTGAGGGCCTGTTTGGGAGAGATTCCTGTCCAACGTTTGAATGCGTGTGAAAATGCACTGAGATCTGAAAATCCAAGTTGGTAGGCGATTTCTGTTAAATTGTCTTTGTTGCTATCAAACTCTTTTAGAACAAATTCGAGGCGAACTTGTTTGAGTACTTCAGAAAAAGAGGTATCGAGCTGCTTCAATTTACGACTGTATGAACGAGACGACATATTAAGATATTGGGCCACAGCCTCTTGGTTTGAATCCGTTAATCCTATTCCGTACAGTGCCTTGTGTGTGAGTGCGATAATGTTGGTACTTACGTTTAATTGAAGCTCTTCATAGGCTCGTTTTTTTGTTGCTTCATGAAGGGAAGCGTTGGCGAACTTTAATGGTTTATATAGGTTTTCTTTCTTAATAGATAGGCGACGCATGCTGTGGCCATAATCCATTTCGCAACCGGTGATCTGTTTGAATTGCTCTAAGTATTCCTCTCCAATATGCCAGGCTAACATCTTGAAATGGACAGAGAGTGTTGGGTCACCACTGCATACTCGTATGAATTTTAGGAGAGCTGCGCCATAAACGATTACAAGTTCCAGATGTAAATCTTGCTCTGACTGCTCTATTAGCCACATTTCGCCTTCACCAAAGGCAGTCTCACGATAAACGGTACTAATAGTCCCACCAAATAGAACCTGAAATTCAGACATGAGTTTCATTAACGTACGTAAGTCAGGTGCTGAAGCTAGCATGACCCCCACCGTGCCAAAACTTAAGGGGTTGAGGCTCTCCACTGCTAGGAACAAAGAAGCGTAATCTTTACGGTATTCAACAATCCGTCTTAGAGACTGTTTAAACTCACTATAATCGACAGAAGAGGAGCATTTCCACTGTTGGTATTGTTGTGGGTCGGGGAAAATACGATCTAAGGGGATGTCATTAGCTTTTACAAAATCATCGATCATTTCAAACCAGGCTGAGTTGATCTCCATACCTTTCATTGTTGGGCCTACCATATATTGAATGCCTTGACCTTATGTTCCTTGTTGGACTGTACCTTAGTATTGGTTGCTACTATAGGTATCTTCGTCGTCAATAAGACAGTGTATGAGTGAGTTCTTTTCATCCTCTAAGCTCTGTTGGAGAGTGACCAGTCCAATTCTTGAATGCTCGGCTGAATGCGCTTGAGTCTGAGAAGCCAAGCTCGTGAGCCACATAGGTAATATTACTGTTGTTTTGATTTAGCAACGTCATGCTCAGCTCAAGTCGATATTTATCGAACAAACGACGAAAACTCACCCCTTGTTGTTTAAGTTTACGATTCAGGGTTCGAGGGCTGATGTGAAGGTTACTCGCCACGCTATCTAGGTTGGTGTCTTTTACCGCGAGCACTTTGAACGTTTCATTCACTTTGTATATTAAGTTGGTTTTTAACGCTTTCTCCATCTGTTGGTCGGCGATTCGTACTAACTCTGCATGAAAGTCGGCTTGGAATTGACGAGGTTTTGCCTGAACAAGATCGTTAGGGAGCAGTATATATCGGGCGGGGAAGCCTTCCTTCATTTCTACATTAAATACGCGCTCATATATGCTTAAAAACTCATCACCGATGGTGTTCTTGTGGATGTGAATGGCAACTTTCTGTTTTGGTATATTCAGGTACTTTCGAACGAGCTTGAGGATGATACTGAAATAGAGCCCTAAGCTGATGTGTGTCATTAGGGTGGTTTCGTCGATGTACTCTGGGGTTACTGTCCAAAGTTCTATGTCACCACACTCTGTTTCGCGACTGAATATTTTCAGTAGTGGATGTATGTGAGTAGAGTATCGACTCAGAAGCTGGCAAAAGCTGGCAAGGTTTGGTGCAGTGAGCATAGCCATTACCGGAGCGCCCATCTCAAGCTCATCGAAGTAGCGAGCGGAATCATCAAATAATTCGATCAGTTCATGATCAAAGCGTTGGTAGATATTTGTGATGGCGGTTTGAAGCTGATACGCCGAGATCGATTCGGCGGAGCAAAGTTGTTTATAGACCTCTGCCCCCGACCAGATATCTCTGCTGTCTCCAATTCTTGCTTTAATAGCAGAATCTAAAGTTTTAAACCAAAATATGGGCAATTGTGTGCTAAAACTTTCCACCATAACTCCCTGTTATTTCGTGTGATTGAAGAGTGCTCTTCTCGGTAATATATCCAAATTAAAGGATTTGTTTATGGGTTACAAGTAATGAAAATCTCTGTTCAGCCTTAGAATTTATAATCAACACCTACGGAAACCACGTATTGTGATGATTGGTAATACTCAATATTCGAATTCGTTGTTTTAGCACCGAGTAGTGATACTAGAGACCAGTTTTTTGTATCAAAGATATTGGCATACTCATAAGCGATGAATGCTCCAAAGTCTTTATCTTCGCGAGTTTTATTAAAAATTGGATTCTCTTTATCATAGCTACGCTTTGCTGCATTAAGTGTTAAAGCTAGACCATGATTTCCATACATTTTCGCTAGGTTAATTTCCGCGCCAAGGCTCAAGAACGATAGTGCGTCTCCCTCTGAGTCTGATGAGACAACATTCATCGAGGGTGTGAAAAGGCCAGAACCATCTTTTAAGAAGTACTGGTAACCCGATTTTAGGTAAAAGTATTTTCGCTCTCGAATCATCAGTGCGCGTTCTTCTTCGGTTAAACCAAGCCCCTTTAGACCGGTGTTTTCTTTTTTAACGTCTGACTCACCAGAAGCGACATCGAGATTAAAATTCGAGCCCATTATTCTTGAAAGTTGCATTCGAACGACAGTACCAGTGACATCGGTCTCTTCTCTTTTCGAGTCTACAGCATAAGGGTCATCCCATACTTCGCCAGATATTAGAGTCGGCAAGATAGAAAAGTCGACTACCATGCCATTTTCCACTTGCTGTCTATATCCAATTTCAAATGCCAGCGTACCTGTAATGATGTCGTCTCTTGAGGTACCTAAGAAAAACTGTTTATGATTCAAAGCGCCAAAGGTGTATTGCACTGAACCCAAAACAGCGACCATTCCCTCAGCTTCCGTATTACCCGAGGACATTAAATCGGCTTGAGATTGATGATTGCTTTGACCAACATCGAGGTTGCTTGAGTTGGCGTTGAAGCCTGTTAGGAAGGTCATATTGCCACTGAAGCCTTCACTTGGTGCTAGAGCTGCGAATGAGTTTGGCGCAAGCGTCAGACTTGCTAGAAATAGGAAAATAATATGTTTCATCAATAGACTCGTACTTAAATAATTTTCTAAACCGAATTGCTTTCGAACATGAATGGCTTTCTAAAACGAAAAGCTCTTTAAAGTTAATCGCTTGTTAAAGCGCAATCGGGGCTTTTCTGTTTGCCCAAGACTTTCGAGCAAAGAGACAGTAGAACGAATGGTTTCTTGTGCGAATTCTTTTTGGTGAGGCTTTTTTGTCTCTTATCAGGTTCGCCATCTCGGTCGCATCCAGTGGCGAATCAACGGTTTGGTGATCTGAAGGCAAATTGGTTGGTGAAGTTGGTGTTGCATTCGCTAAGGTAGGCAGAGAGATAGCCGCAGCTGAAACTGCATCTTTCCCCATAACTTTGAAAAAATATCTTTGTTTTAATTCATTGATAGTCATCGTTTCTATCCCAAGTTAGAAAGTCACTATCCTTGTTTCGAAACCTAGCTCGCTAGGCTTAGCGTCACTCCGTGTGCTGATTTATGGGATTAGAATAAAGGTTGGGGTTTTGGTGCGCAGTGCAAATACCGCCAATGTTAATACTATTCACGCCAACTCGTTTGTCGGGTTATGTATAGGCTGTGGGTTTATTGCTCTGCTGTTAGCCAAAAGCTAGACAGGTCTTCAAACAGATCATCATTATCTAAAATACTCAGATGGCTTTTGTTGTAACCACGAATTTGGTCCGCATTCAATTGGGCTGGTCGTGATAACTGGCTTGATAAATTGATCACACCATCGTTGCTGTTGGTATTAAATAGATCGCCCGAGTTATAACCAAAGGCTAAAAAGTGGGGAATGTGAATCTTACTGCTGTCAATGAATAAGTCAGCGATAAATTTCCCGTCTGGATTTAAATCAACCCATGCAGGCATTACTACGGGAGAGTACTCGACCCCTTGTTTAGCAGAATCGACACCACCAAACGGTGAAGAGATGGTGGTTACGCTGCTTACAAAATCGCATAGCTGCCCAATACGACACTGGCGAATACTGTTAGTCACGACCAAGCCACCCATACTGTGGGCAACAACATGTAGTTGCTGGTTCTTATATTCACTCACAATTGTATGTAACAGATTGTTCAAGCCTTTTGAGTTCAAAGCCAAAGCCAAAGCCAAACCAGAAGGGTAGTTGAAAACCCATATTTGATATTTAGATTGGTCGATTTTTTCAATGAGAGGGGCGAAATCTAAAGCGGTGCCATTGATCCCATGCACAAATAGAATTGGGATTTTATTTGGGTCATATTCAGATAGAAAATAGAGCCCGGCATTATCTTCGAGTAAGAATGTTAGTGGTTGCCACATACCGAGTTTTGCATTCCCTTTCTCAAAAGGAGGATCCGATAAATCCACCACGGTGCCTATATCGACGAGGTCTAACTCAATTTTCAGTAGTGAGGATAATGAGCGATCAACAAAGGCGCTTGGGACTTCATTTTCATTAACTTCTAGGGATACTTCTATTGTGGATTTGTCTTGATGGTTACGAAGGTTAATGACACTGAATGCTTCGTCTGCTTGTAGGGTTAAGTCTTGATTTTTATCTTCAAAGACAAGTAGGTAATGGATGTTGTTCGATAGCTGTAAGTCGATACGGTCACTAGCGATTATTCCGTCGTAACCATCCACTTCGCTTTTATTGATGTCTTTGATTTGCTCAATTACCACGGCAGAGCCGGAGGCAGGTTGACTCAAGGTAACCATGTATTGATTGGTAATGGAGTCGATAGCTTCTATCTCATTAGATAGGTTTCTAAAGTTACCGCACCCGAACAGTGCTGAACTGATTAGCAGCACAGTAAGTAATCGCTTCATTACATTTTCATCCTTAGATCAACTCGTTCCATCATTGAATCAATAGCCTGTGTTTAATAGTAGCAATAAAACAACGCTTAACAAAAAGGCAAGCAAGCGACTAAAAAGTTCGCTTGCTTGCCTTTGAGTTTTAGTTACTCAGTGAGTGAATATTGAACGCTAAAGCGTGTTTTTGTACACCTTACCGTCTTTCATGATCAGTTTCTGTGTATCGGTGTTTGCCACACATGCTACGCCTTCCAGTGGGTTACCGTCGATGATCAATAGGTCTGCATATGCCCCTTCAACGATTTGGCCTAGTTTGCCTTCTTGATAAGGGTGTTGGTAAGTTGACATCTCGAATAAACGTCCACAGTTTGATGTCGCCATGCGAAGTGCTGTGATGGTATCGAATACTTGCTCAATCGCACCTAGTTCGTTCAGTTGGGTCGCGTGAACATTGGTTTCGCCCACACAATCAGTACCAAAAGCGATGTTTTTGATGTCGTATTTCTTAATCAGTTCTGCTGACTTGAACATGGCTTTGCCTACGCGTTCTGTCTTGCGGTATGTCTCTTCATTTGGCAGCGGAATTTTACGCTCTGCAATCAATGAAGAGGTAAAGTAAGACGGAATCACCCAAATACCTTTCTCTTTAATGATCTCCGCAATGTCGTCATCCATGATAGTTGCATGTTCGAATGACATCACACCTGCTTCTGCTGCTCGGCGCATCGCATCTGAAGTGTGGATGTGCGCAGCGACATAAGTGCCGTAATCGGAAGCGGCATCAACTGCAGCTTTCATTTCTTCAGATGTGAATTGCAATGTGTCTAGCGGGTCGAACGTTGAAGATGCGCCACCGCCTGCCATGATCTTGATTTGTGATGCACCCATAAACAGTTGTTCACGTACTGCTTTCAATACTTCTGAACGACCATCGGCCACTTTCATAGCACCAAGCTTCATCATTGGGGAATCTTCGTGGCCGTTAGCTAAACGTTCTTGCGCTTGGTTTTGACGGTAATCAGAGTGACCACAGGTTTGCGAGATAGCCGCCATTGAAGGAAGAATGCGTGGGCCAGTGGCGTAACCGTTATCGATACTTTTCTTAAGGCCAAGCGTGTTACCTGCTACATCACGAATTGTGGTAAAGCCGCGCATCAGCATCTCTTCTGATATTTTCGCTGAGCGAATCGCTACTTCTTCACGTGTCATGGTATCAATCACATTGAAAGGTGCAGATAGCGTGATATGAACGTGCGCATCAATCAAACCTGGCATTACCGTGCCACCCTGAGCATCGATAATTTCATCCGCTAACGTTGTATCAACCTCGCCAATTTGTGTAATCAAGTTGTCTTCAATAAGAATTGATACGTTCTTGATTAGGTTGTTATCAACACCGTTAAATACGTTCGCGTTAGTGATTAGCTTTTTCATAGTCTGCACCTTTTGGAAATGAGAGTGTGTCGCTGATGGAGTTATCTTATGGCGGGCAGTATTTGAAAAATGGCCATTTGGTGACAAGCAATGATGAGGCTTATCTTTTGGTGCATTTCTATATTTTTGAAAATTGCTTTATAGAGGGAAGCGAATTATTGGTGTGAGAAATGATGAATCGATAAAAACTAATAATTTCGAATGGAATGGTTGTGGTGTCATCAAATGGTAAGTTTTGCTTCGATTCGAACGCTAAGATGTATTTCAAATCGAGACTACTTATCCAATTAGAGAGAAACAGAATGACTAAATCAGACAAAGTTTACGGATTCAATACACCACAACGTCTATTCGTTGGTTACACGTTAGCTGTGCTGGTGGACTTAGTGGTTCTTAACTTCTTTGATGAGTACTGGGACTTTGTAAACATTGAATCTTTCACTATCTCTTTGATTGCGGCGTTGTTGTTGCAGTTGTTGTTGAAGCTCTCTATTGGTTTAGAGCACAAGATTGCTGAGCACTTCAAAAGCAAGCCGGGCACCGCACCTAAGGTTTACCGAGCAATCACCACTTACATCATTTTAGTGGGTTCAAAATTCGTGATGCTAGAAGCGATTAACTTGTTGTTCGGTGAGAAGGTGAGCTTTACTGGTCCTTGGAATGGTGTGGTTGCGTTCTTTGCTGTGGTATTTACGATTCTGATTGCCGAAGTGATTGTATCGAAGATCTACTTTGCTCTTGATGATAAGCAAGACGCAAACTTGAATGAAAAGACAGCGTAAGCGAAAGTTGAATAGAAATCGGGAGTTTGAAACGAACTCTAAACTGAGAAGGGTTAGCAGTTTTGCTAGCCCTTTTTGGTTTCTGTTTACCTGCATTCCATTTATCGATTTCTTACTTATTTAATAATCCACGCAGTTTTAAGTGTGGCAGTTCAAGGCTTTCTCTATTGACTATATGAAGAGTATAGCTCTGCCGAAACTATCTTCAGAATAGCAAAATACGCTGCTTACCCATGATTCTTTTTGTGTTCAAGTCGCACACCAATTTGTACAGTCAGAGTGGTGTGAATCAATACTAATTATTTCTATCTTGTTGAATATTAGAGTGTACTTTAGGTGTTGAGATTTCTTTACTGAAAATCCAATATGCATTTTGTGTCATATTGTTTATTAGCGCATATGTTTGTGGAGGGAACACTACAAATCGATATAGGAAATCTAATGAAAGTAATCTTATCTAACCTTGGGTTAGCGACAACATGTCTATTTTCTTCGTTCGTAAATGCGCAACCACAGCTCCTAGTTCAGCCACAGCTTTCGATTCAACCACACCTACCTGTTATTGCTGATGAAGTGATGTATCAACTGTCACATCAAACGTTGACTGAAACATCGGGCGATCGATACACGCAGCAAATTGAACACGCGAGCGCGTCATTCATTAAGCTTCATTTCAATTCGCTTGTTATACCCAAAGGTAGCCTGTTGCGCTTGAGTTCGAGCACCAGTGATGAGGGTGTTGAATATCATGAGAGTCAGACAGATTGGTTTGCTCAGTCTATTTCAGGTGACACCATGTTGATTGAGGCGATGCCAAACGCAAACGGCCAATACCCTGAATTCGAGATAGACTACTACATGGCGGGTAAGAGTGCAGATGAGGAGGCATTGGCAACACTATCGACATGTGGCGTTAACGAGCGCAGAGATGTTGCCTGTTGGGAAGAGTCTCATCCAGGTAAGGTGGCTTGGACAACACCCGTTGCAAGGCTATTAATCAATGGACGTAGTTTGTGTACCGCTTGGCGAGTTGGGCCAAATAACCATATGTTCACCAATAACCACTGTGTCGCATCAGAATCAGAACTGAGAAATACAGAGGTATGGTTTAACTATCAGCGCCGTACTTGTGACGGCTCTATGGCCACCACGGTTAAAGTCATGGGAAGTAAGATACTCAGCACCGATTATGATCTGGATTACACACTGTTTACCGTCGATGATTTTTCAAAGATAGCGTCGTTTGGTTATCTAGGGTTAGACGCTGAAGAGCCGATGTTTGGTGACGGGATTTATATTCCTCAACACGGGGCGGGTAAGCCGAAAGAGCTCGCTATTGAGAGTGATCAAAATGGTTCAGGATTGTGTCAGATCGATGTGGCTTCAGCGAATGGGCGAGGAGTAAATACGGATACTGGCTATTTCTGTGACACGATTGGAGGCTCGTCTGGGTCACCTGTTCTGCGAACCGATAACAACAAAGCCATTGCTTTGCATCATTTCGGAGGCTGCGAAAACCAAGGCGTAAAAATCAGTAAAATTTGGCCATTAGTGGCTTCGTATTTCAATGACGAGCTACCTAACGGCTCAGTTGGTGAGCCTAAGAATGAGATCCCAGAAGTGACTTTAGGAAGCCTAATAACCGATCTCGCCGCGACGTCCGGCCAACAAAAACTGTTTTTGCTCAAAGCCGCAAACCGTACCAGTGATGTAACTGCAACTATCAAGCAAGGAGTGGGTGACGCCGATCTCTATATTCGTTCTGGCGCGCAACCAACGAAAAGTACTTACGATTGCCGACCTTATCGCTCTGGCAACTTTGAAAGCTGCGAGGTGCCTATGGCGGATGAAGATCTCTATATCATGATTAATGCGTTCCGAAGTTTTTCCGGATTATCCCTGTTGTTGTCAGAGTCTCAATAATCAACGAGAAGTCAGTTTACGAAATTCATAATAAAGGCGAGTCGGTTAGGCTCGCTTTTGATTATTATAATTAAACAGAATGATTAATAAAAATGGAGATGGTGGTGATATTTGATAGTTTTAAATATCTAATATGTTAATAGTAAATACCATTTCCTTAATTGTTATAAGGTAATTCTATTAATATAAATCCATAATTTTTTTGAGGCGTTTAATCCTGTTTATATAAAAACATACCCGACACCAAACTTTAATATTCATAAAAGTAATCATTGCTTTAACCAAGATCACAAATATCAATGAGCACTGTGTTGCATATTTTGTTTTTGAGTTATTTTCCTGCCGCCAATCATAAAGGAAAAATAATAATGAAAAAAACAATAGCGTTAGTGTCTGTAACCGCCTGCCTAAGTCCGTTTACTTATGCTGATAATAGTAACGTTATCACCGGTGAATCGCCTGAAGGTGTCTACGTTCAATACCAATCGATGAATCAAGTGACTGAATCGATGAAGCAAGATGGCTTTACTTTGCATCGTTGTGGGATCAACACGCTTCGCAATAACATCCAAGCAAATCAAGGCTTGGAAGTCCCTCATAGTCAGATCCAATGTGTGTATTCAAAACCGGGTCAATCAACGAGTGATGAGTCTGAGCTAATCTATTGGCATTTGAACATTCTTTATAGCATGGAGAATGAAAACTTCGTTGCTGAGAGTGAATTTTCTGAGCGTTATACCAGCGAGATCTATACCCATAGCCCTGAATATCTTCTAGACATTGGTCCGCATTATTACCGTCAACGCTCGGAAGTTGAAGCGTTGGGAATGAAGGTAGGTGAATGTAACCTACAAAAAATCTATTACTTTAGTGCACCTACGGAAGAGTCATACTTGTCAGATATAGCATCTTGCCCTGTATATAAGGCCGACGGTGAGCTTTCTGGTAATATTACAGTGGAAATTAATCATACCCCGGCTAATTTGGGTTACAGTGAGCGTCTTGTCAAATTTTACGCTATTTAATCGTGTGAAAGTTTGAGCGGATTTTTATATTAATAATCTGACCCATATTCATTTGAACATTCTAATTTAGTATTAAATGAAAAAGGGTTGGTAATAAATACCAACCCTTTTAGGTCTATCGAAGTTTATGTACATATAGAGATGCCACAGAAAACTCAGAATCGTGTTTTTATTAAAAAGGTTAAAAATCTGAGCTATATAGCATTCAGTTTATAAGCCTCTATTAAATAGAGATTTAAAAATCGTATTTTAGACCAACTTGTGGCATGAATTCGCCTAAGTCGGCACCTTGAGCTTTAAGCTTTCGATAGCCGAGAGCTGCTTCAAAAGCCCAATTGCTGCCGAATTTCGTATCGGAAATGGCATACGTTTCGTATAAGTCAATGTCCTGACCGCTCTCTTCAAGCTTACTAATGCTACCCAAAACTGTCAGTGTCCAATTCTCACTCATATGAATGAAAGAGCCTAGCTCTAAACCATAACCATCCGCGGTGTAGCTCGCATCAGATATATCAGGTGGTGTTATACCATTTTTGCCAGGAGTAGAGCTTCCGGTTGTACCTTTGTAGCTTTGTTTAAATGACGTCTTGTTTACTTTTATATAAGGTGAATAAGAGCCTAACTCGAAGTAGTAGCCGATGCCGAAATCTTGCTTTGTTGTTGAAGCATAGGTTGTTGTTGAAAAATGTTGGCTTTGAAAGCTAGGGCCATCAAATGAGCTATAACTGATGTTGTAGTCAGCAAAGATATGGTCGTAGAAATTCCAAGATAAACGACCGTACCCACCAAGGCTACTTTCTGCATGCCCAATTACTGAGTCAGATAGGCCATCATCAATGCCATATTGAGCACCAAATGAGATAGAAGAGAAGTCATTCGCAGCAGCAGGTAAAGACGTTAACGCAGCAAGTAAAATTAAATGTTTCTTCATGTGTAACTTCATTATTTGTAAAAAGTTGCGGCATTGTAATTACTTTATTTAACCTGTCTGTTGCGGAAACTAACATTCTGAAAATGATATGTAATGATTGTTTTCTTGTGGTGAATAATGTTGCTTATTGTTGGTTGTAAAATCTATTCACCATTTTGATACACCACATCGCCACGCAGTACAGTCATCAATACTTGAGTCTTGGCGATGCCTCTTGCTGACAAGGTGGTGATGTCTTTATCTAGAATGGCGAAATCTGCAGACTTCCCAACTTCAATAGAACCTGTTACGTCTTCAATTCCTAGGCTCTTGGCTGCGTTGAGAGTGTAAGCGTCGATGGCTGTGTAGATATCGGTTAGGCCTGTTTTGCCCATGATTAAGCTGTTTGCGATTCCGACCAAAGGGTTGATGTCGTGAACATTCCAGTCACTGCTTAGAGTGATATTGGCGTCGGTTTTGAGTATTGCATCGAGGTTCATCATGGCTTTAGCACGGCGGGCGCCAAGGAAAGCTTCCGCCCATTGGTGTTGATGCCTTGCAACGTAATCAGAGCCGACTTGAAAATCTGCGGTCACGTCTAATTGGCGAAAGCGTGGCACATCTTCATCATTGATTAATTCGACATGGGTTAGGGTGTAGGGTTTGATTGAACCTTGTTTGCGAATACTTTCTATCGCATCAAGAGATTCACGAACCGCTCCATCACCAATGGCATGAATGTGGGCACTAAAGCCGATTTTTTCGAGCGCAGTTAACCATTCTTTCATTTGTTCTGGTGGAATGTAGTTCAAGCCATTAGGAGAGCTTGGTAAATAGGTATCTAAGTAAGGGGCAAGCGTTTTTGCCGTGCCATTGATAAAAATACCATCGCTGTACATTTTCACCTGTTCGACCAGCAGTAGGCGGCTTTTGTCATCGGAATACATTTTCTCAAACACTTCCAATTGAGAAGGCAATGCCATGGAAGGGTAAACCCAAGGACGCAATGAGACGCGCGCTGTGAGATCTTGGTTTTGCTCGGCTTCTAGCCAAACGTCATACCAACCGCGCTTCCAATACATTCTACCGTCACCTATGGTGGTGATGCCGTGGGCAGCCGCTTCTTCAAGACCGTATATTAAGCCTTGGTAGCTCTGCTCAAAGAGCTCACTTTGACTGTTCCACGCCATTTCCATGACTTGATCACCGGCGTTGTCCAGTAAGATGCCATTGAGCTTACCGCTTGCAGGATCTTTTAAATATGCTCCGCCTTGTGGGTCTGGTGATTGCGGACTAATTCGGGCGATTTTTAGCGCTTTGGAGTTAACCCACATTGAATGTGAAGTCTGCTCCATGATCACGACTGGTCGATCGGGGAAGACACTGTCGATGATCTCAAGTGGTGTGTATTCAGAATCGCTATCGAGAGTCGATTCCAAAGAAAAGCCATAACCCATTAGCCAACCTCTGCCAACGGTATCAGCATTGATCTTACAGGCTTCTAAGTAGAGGATTTGCTCTTCGAGTGTTGCTTCAGAATCGAGTTCACAGGTGCCACCCAGCTCTGAGGCCGCTTCGAAAACATGGTTGTGGTTGTCTATGAATCCTGGAAGGACGAAGTTTTGTTTTAGGTCGATAAATTCAGCGTCAGAGCTAGCAAATTGTCGCGCTTGTTGTTCACTCCCTATGAAAGAAATCTTGCCGTTCTGCGTGACGATACTGTTGGATTCATAGTGACCATAAATGATCGCGTCAGTAAAAACGCGACTATCGGAGGCTGTGACTGTTAATGATGTAGCCAAACCCATTGTACAAACGAGTTGTTTTAATAGTCGTACTTTTAGTTTTGAGTGCATTTTCATAGTGATTCACATTAATAACTTCCCCGTCTATTGTAAGGTTAGAATAATTGATTGGCTGAATCTAAGTTTTATTTCTAAAGAGTTAAACTTACGTTTGTCGAATAAATGTTAGGTAAGTCACTGATTAACAGAGTAAGAACTGAACTTTCCTTTAAAGTTAACGTATAGGGTTATCTATAACGAATAAATTTATCGAGTCGAGGTTAGGATGAAGAAAATATTATTGCTGCTGAGTGTCATTCTGTTGGGTGGATGCGTGGGGATGCCAGAAACCGTAAAGCCAGTTCAGCAGTTTGAATTGGATAGATACTTAGGGAAATGGTACGAAGTGGCTCGCTTAGACCATTCTTTTGAGCGCGGCTTAAGTAATGTGAGCGCTGAATACAGCCTACGCGATGATGGCGGCGTGAAAGTGATTAACCGCGGTTATTCGGCTGAAGAGGGCGAATGGAATGAGGCAGAAGGCAAAGCGTACTTTGTTGAAGGTAGCGACCAAGGTTACTTAAAAGTGTCGTTCTTCGGTCCGTTTTATGGTGCCTATGTGGTATTTGAATTGGAAGAGGAAGGGTACCAATACGCCTTCGTTTCTGGGCCCGACACTGATTACTTATGGCTACTAGCAAGAACGCCTGAAGTCGCACCTGAAGTGATGGAAAAGTTTAAAGCGATGTCGAAAGAGCGTGGGTTCAATACCGATGAGCTGATCGTTGTGGAACATACCCAATAAACCGATCGCTGTTATTGGTTAGAGTGATTGAGTGATGATTGATAAGGCACAGAGGATGAACTTCTCTGTGCCTTTTTAATTATCTGAGAGTTAGTCTTGCTTACGCACTTGCAACACGCTCAGTACTGATAGCGAAAGGAAGAACGCTGGGTCGCTCCAACCAAAGCCAACAAAGATGCCCGTGAAAGCGGCATACAGAGTGATGATCGCACCGAGCATATTGGTGACAACCAAGCCTTGGATGAGTTTCTTGGCACTGACTCCCGTTTCAATATCTCGCAGTAACCATGTTATCGCTGCAATACCACCAAGGAAGATACTGGTATGTTGAGAGAGAAAATAAGCGTACTTATCATTAATTTCCACGCCGTACATAGGCCACATGACCGTTGGTAGAAAAAACAACGCGAAGGCAAAACCTGCGTAAATGATGCCGTGTAGGCTTAAAAACGTTTTATTGTTCATTTGTTATCTCTCTATCTCGTGCCTTTCGCTAATTCTTTATTCATTCCATTAGCCGTTGATTGGGCCTTTGTTAATGGTAGTTAATGGCTGGTTCACGTCAAAAATCACGCCGCGAACTTCATCTACGCCCATCTCTTTCAAGCGAGCGGCATGCATGGCTAAGTAAGCCTCAGCACTGAGTTGATCTTCAAAAAGGTAGACACCACCGCCCAGTTTTTCGGTTTGGTTTTCTGTCCAGATTTTCCAGATCATGCCCGGCTCGTTGTTGATGGACTTAGCTAGGTCGACGAGTGCGTTCGACATCTCTTCACCGAAAGGGCCGTTAAATTCAAAATCAACTTGCAGTAGTTTCATGGTGTTTCTCCGTTTAACAAATTTCGTTTAACAAAATCCGCTGAAAAATAGGTGTTTAAGACAAACAAGCCATTCTCGTTTGTTGTTGAGATTTATATTGCCTGTTGAAATAGATATTACCTGTAAAAAACAGACAGGAAAGTTCATAATATTGCCATTAACTGTCAGGATTTTAGACAGATGAGATTAAAGACCACCCTCGACCAATGGCAAACACTCTATGAGATAGACCGTGCTGGCAGCATTCAGGCGGCGGCACTGCAATTGAATAAGAGCCACACCACGCTGATTTATGCGTTGAGAAAACTGGAAGATCAATTGGGCGTGTCTTTGGTTCAGGTTGAAGGTCGAAGGGCAGTGTTATCGGAAGATGGCAAAGCCTTATTGCGTAGGGCGAGCAGCATGCTGGAACAAGCGCGAGAGCTTGAGCTGATCAGTGAGCAGTTAGCAAAGGGTGTGGAATCTGAAATTGTGGTCGCAGTTGATCACCTATGCTGCCTTGAGCGTCTTTATAAGCCGATGGCTGCGTTTATGGCAGAGAACAACACCACTTCAATCCAAGTGGTTGAAACATCCTTGTCGAAGACCACTGAAATGGTCACTCAAGAACGAGCCGATGTTGCCATCATCAACCTGCCAATTACCAATTACTCGGCCGAAGCCTTTGGGTTTACCAATATGGAGCCCGTTGTAGCCAGTTCGCACCCGTTGGCTAACGTGTCATCCATATCGCTCAACCAGTTGTCGTCGCTACCACAAATAGTGGTGAGAGATTTAGGCTCGGTTGAAAAACTGGGCGAGAAAAAGGATGTGGGTTGGTTGAAGTCGAGCCAGCGTATTACGGTCGATAATTTTGACCACGCCTTTGGAGCGGTAGAGCAGGGTGTAGGGTATTGCAGGCTACCTAAACATATTGTCGATAGCCGAGGAAGTGACAAGCTCACTGTGTTGAACGTGGAAAATGGCAGTGGCTATCAAGTGCCGCTGCATCTGACTCTGCCGAAAGGTGCGAAGACAGGCCCAGCCGCAAAACGTTTCTACGAACTGCTTCTTGAATCAGCCCAGAATGCGAACTAAGTGCTATGAGAAACTTAACTATGAACTATGAGTTATGAGCTATGAGCTATTAACGAGGCTGGTTGCCGTTCAAGAATAGCGCGACACATTCACGAGTGTAGTGAAGCCTTTCTTCTTCTGACTCGCCGCTATCGTGGCCGAAGAACGACCAATACGCCGACTTACCATGAAACATCAGCAACAGTTGACGTGCCGCTATGATTGGCGAGCTTGTAGAAGAGAGCGTTAAGTCGCCAGACTCTATCTTTGTCTGCAAGTAATCAGCGAGTAACTTAGTGGTCTTCTGTGGCCCTGTTTCTAAATAAATAGAGGCAATTTCTGGGTGCGTGTTGGATTGACTCACCGCGTTCTGAAAGGTTTGTCGAGACTGTTCATCAAGTAACAAATCCTGAAACTTCACACCAAATTTCACCAACTCATCACCCACCGCCGCATTCATATCAAAGGCAGCAGGGCTAAGTTCGCGCTCTGCACACTTGGTTTGCATGCAGGTTTCGAAAAGTTCGTCTTTATTTTTAAAGTGAGAGTAGACCGTTTGCTTGGAAACGTTCGCCGCTTTGGCTATCTGATCCATATTGATCTTGAAGCCATGCTCAGAGAAAAGCTGGCTTGCTGCGGTTAAGATCTGCGATCTCTTCTGTTCACTCTTGATGATTTTAGTCACGTGCTGTTTCTCATTGCTTGGTACTTGGTGTTGCTCAGTTCAATGCATTTCGTTCTGCGTTAAGCATTATGCTTTTTGTGATGGTTTTATCAATCATTAACGATGAAACTTACTTTTAACACAATCAAACTAGACAGTCTAGTTTGGTTTGGTTAGTCTAAAAAAAGAATAGGATTGAGTACCGCATAGGAACAGGAAGTATGTATAAATTGATGAAAGGAAGTGCGGTGGCGTTGTCTCTATCGGCTTTTCTTGTTGGATGTGGCGAAAAGGAACAAGCCCAAGATTCGGTTGATTCAACCAATCAAACGGCTTCGAGCGTCCAAACCATTTTAACTGTAGAAACGATGGCCTTAGCGCTGTCTTCCTCTTATGCAGTGCAGCGTGAATATGTTGGTGTGGTTAAGGCAGGTCAGCAAGCTAATTTAGGTTTCGAGCTGGCAGGTAAAGTGAATGAGATTCTGGTTGATGTCGGTGACATAGTAACCGAAGGTCAACCCCTTATTCGATTAGACACTCAACTGTTACAGACTGAATCGAGCCAGCTAAAAGCGCAAGCAGAAGAAGTGAAAGCTCAACTGAGCCTTGTTGCGGCGAACCTAAAACGTCAACGTTCATTGAAAGCGAAAGGCTTCAGTGCCGAAGCGGAGATTGATTCACTAACCAGTGAGCAACGTGTGTTACAGGCTAACTTACTGCGCATTGACGCCTCGGTAAAAGGTAACGACCTAAAATTGGTTAAATCGACGATTCTTGCGCCGTATTCGGGCACCATCGCAACGCGTTTTGTATCGCTCGGCGATGTGGTCAATGTCGGCAATCCAACTCTTACATTGCTGGCATCGGAAGGCAAAGAAGCCTTCATCGGTATTCCTGCTCACCAAATGCAAAAAGTCACCTCACTTTCTTCCCCTAACATTCGAGTTGGACGTACAGATTATGCCGTGGAGCTGTTGAATCCGGGAGCCATGGTCGACACGCAATCCCGGAGTGTCGGCTTACGTTATCTTTTCCCCGAACAAGCGTCTGTTTTAGAAGGTCAACTTGCGTACCTTAAATTTGATGAACAGATTGATGAGCAAGGTTACTGGGTGCCATTAACGGGTTTGATTGATGGCTTGCGCGGTGTGTGGAATATCTTTGTGATTGGCGATGGCAACAAGGTTGAACGTAGAAGTGTTCAAGTGTTGTTTGCTAACAATCAACAAGCGTACGTGAGTGGTGCGATTGAAGATGGTGAGCAGGTTATTGCGAGTGGTTTACATCGCTTGGTTCCGGGCCAAACCGTGAAGCCAGTAAGCACTGCTGCTGAATAGGGAATAGTATGAAAATCATAGAGACTATTTCCAATACTCGACTGCTCATCTTGATGACGGCGCTACTGATGGTGAGTGGTATTTCTGCGTTCATGACACTGCCTCGTGCAGAAGACCCAGTAATCATCAACCGTTATGCAAACATCACAACCAGCTTTCCCGGTGCCAGTGCCGAACGTGTAGAAACCTTGGTCACTGAGGTGATTGAGAACAAACTGCGTGAGCTGAGTGAAGTTAAACTGGTGAGCTCAACCTCAAGGCCGAGCGTGTCGATTGTCACGCTAGAGCTTAATGACACCATCACTGAGCCCGAACCCGTCTGGTCGCAAGCGCGTGACAAGCTATCTGATATCGAATCCATTTTACCTGCGGGTGCGCATTCTCCCGATCTCGATAGCGACCATACCTATGCTTTCACGACCATCGCATCTCTGACTTGGTCTGGCGCAGGTGAGCCTGACCGTTTAACTCTCGGGCGTTATGCCAAAGAGCTCGCCAAGTGGTTACGAACGTTGTCGGGTACCGAATTCGTTGATGAATACGGTATGCCGCAAGAAGAGATTCAAATCAGTTTACGTACGGCCGATGCCGCTGCTTTAGGGCGTTCAAGTGCCAATATCGCCGAATCGTTGGAAGGGGCAGATGCTAAGAACTCGGCGGGTGAACTGGTCAGTGCGTATTCACGTTTTGGTTTAGAGATTGAATCAGAACTTGATTCCATTGAACGCATCAAGCAAGTCCCAATTGCCACCGACAGCAATGGCCACATCATCCGTATGGAAGATATTGCTTCTGTGAAACGTGGTGAAAAAAAACCACAAGACCAAATTGCCATTATTGATGGTGAGCCGGGAGTCATTGTCGCGGCAAGAATGCACCCTGATCTGCGTGTTGATAACTGGACGTCTCGAGCCAACGCGCTGATTAGCAAGTTTGAGCAAGAGTTACCAAGTAACGTTAAGGTGACTGTACTATTTAATCAGCAAGGTTATACCGAGACTCGCTTAGACGATTTAGGCAAGAGCTTGATGATCGGTTTCGGTCTGATTTTGATTGTTCTATTTGTCACTTTAGGCGTGCGTGCCGCGATCTTAGTGGCAATTTCTCTGCCGTTAACCTCATTGTTGACCCTGTCGATCATGAAAATGACCGGTGTACCGATTAACCAAATGTCGGTGACAGGCCTAATTGTAGCGCTGGGGATCATGGTCGATAACGCGGTGGTGATGGTCGATACTATTCAGGCATATCGCTTGAAAGGGCAACACAGAGCGGAAGCGACCATGAATGCGTTGAAGCACTTGTGGGTGCCGTTATTAGGCTCAACCTTAACTACCGTGTTGGCGTTTGCCCCGATTATTTTGATGCCGGGTGCATCGGGTGAGTTTGTCGGTGGTATTGCGATTACCGTTTCGTTCTCGTTGATAGGTTCTTATGTGATTTCGCATACCTTAATTGCTGGCTTAGCGACCAAGTTACTGCCGAAGCAACTCAGCGACGTTGATAAGAAAGGGCAACATCATTGGTATATGACAGGCTTAAGAATTCCTGCATTAACACGTTGGTTCTCATCTTCTGTTCGCTTTGGTGTCACGCATCCAATCATTACTATTGCTTTGGTGTTGTTGGTTCCGTTTACTGGCTACTGGAGTATGTCTCAACTGACTGAGCAGTTCTTCCCGCCATCAGACCGAGACATGTTTGAGATTCAGGTATACATGCCACCTCAAGCCAGCATTTATGCGACGAAAAATACCTCGGAAAAAATAGACGACATCATTCATCGCTATCCAGAAGTGGAGCGCATTGATTGGCTAGTGGGTGCTAACTTCCCATCTTTCTATTACAACTTGCAAGCAAGGCAAAACAACGCGCCTTACTTCTCACAAGCGATGGTTAAAACAGAGAACTTTGACCAAGCCAACGCACTAATCCCTGAGTTGCAAAAAGTGCTAGATAACGAGGTGCCGGAAGCACAAATCTTGGTACGAAAGCTTAATCAAGGGCCTCCATTTACTGCGCCCGTTGAGCTGCGTGTTTATGGTGAAAACCTCGATACATTAAAAGCGATTGGTGAAGATGTTCGACTGATTCTGGCAGGTGTGCCTCATGTGACTCACACACGAGAAACACTGCAGCCGGGTACGCCGAAGGTGTGGTTGAAGGTTGATGAGGACACTGCGAAACTTAACGGGATTTCACTCAACCAATTTGCAGGTATGCTGCAAACTACGCTAACAGGCCGTGAAAGTGGCTCTGTGATAGAGGGCAGTGAATCGGTACCAATCCGTGTTCGTGTTGCAGATGATGCGCGTGAAAACTTAGCGCATCTGAGTAACATTCGTTTGCCGATTAGTTCTGATGTTTACTCAACGGGGATTAACGTTTCAACTTTAGCAGAGCTTGAACTGACGACCAGTCGCGGCGCGATTACTCGTCGTAACGGACAACGAGTGAATACCATTGAAGGCTACATTGAAGCGGGCGTCTTACCACAAACCGTCCTTAACGAGTTCCAAAAACGCTTAGAAAGCTATGAGATGCCATCGGGTTATACGATTGGTTTTGGTGGTGAATCAGCTGAGCGTGACAATTCAGTCAACAGCCTTATTTCGAATGTCGCCGTTGTGGTGGTATTGATGGTGTTAGTGGTGGTGATGTCGTTCAACTCGTTCCGAATGAGTAGCATCATCTTCATGGTGGCAGGATTAGCTGGTGGCCTAGGGTTGCTGTCGGTGTGGATCTTCGGGTATCCATTTGGCTTTACGGTGATCATCGCTATGCTCGGGATTGCGGGCTTAGCGATTAACGCTGCTATCGTGATTCTGACGGAATTGAAACTCGATGAACAAGCTTCATCCGGTAATGTGGATGCGGTAGTTGAGGCGGTGATGTCGTGTACGCGTCATATCAGCTCAACCACGATAACAACCGTTGGCGGTTTTATGCCATTGATCATCGCTGGTGGTGGCTTCTGGCCTCCGTTCGCGGTCGCGATTGTTGGCGGAACGGTATTAACCACGCTTATTTCTTTCTACTTTGTGCCTGTGGTTTATCATTTAATGACTAAAAACCAGCGTAAGAAAGTCGTCATAGCAACAGCATAATCCCTCTCTTAAGGACGATTACTCCTCTCCTTTGAGGGGAGCAATACTCACTGAAATACATCAAAATACTCATCAAATCGGCTTTTTAGATCGATCTTTTCCATTGTTTTTCGGTACCTCACTGGCATTATTATCAATGAAAAGTAGTGTGTTATTCGAATATCTAATGGGTTGCTGTCTGAAGTGATGTCTTTTCTAAATACCTTTAAAATCGTATGTGAATTCATAAATTTGACATGTGTCACACTTTACTTAATTCGCTCTTTCTAATGTAATCAATCATTGTTGCTTCTACTGCGTGTTTACTTTTCTCTCTCCCGTTTCGCTTTAATCCTTTTCCGCACATGGCTCAACTCGTGTGGCACGTATATGGTGTGCGTCTGAATTGCATCAATTTCCCACATCTTACTTTCATAACTGGAAGGTTAGTTTCCAAGTTTGTTTGGTGAGCTTTCAATTTCAACTCCTCATAATGCGCCAAATGTAACAATGTATTTCAAAGTGTAACAATTAAGTCATATTTTTTGTGTGGTTTTAACTGTGCGGCAATGTTTCGGCTACGCTGTGCTGTCGTTTTAATTCGGCAGTTTTAACTGTACTGAGAAGGGTTTAATTCAGTTTCGCTTTGAGATGCGTCGTTTCACATGCTCAACACATAAATATTCTAATGACCATGACAACCAGTACTCGGGCGTTCGTTCTGAGGCTGGATAACCATCGAGAAAGTTAATGGAAGCTTCAAGATATAAACGCATTTTATCGAGAGCAAATCTGTCGAGGATTGGTTTGGTGGGAACCGTCCTGATGCTCGAAGGATGCAATTCAGCATTGCTCGACCCAAAAGGTAGCGTTGGCGTTCAGGAAAAGGAGCTAATTATTACTGCTCTGTTGCTGATGCTGATTGTAGTCATCCCCGTGATTCTGATGACCATCTACTTTGCTTATAGATACCGTGAAAGCAACACCACAGAAGAGTATGCACCTGACTGGGCGCACTCAACCAAGATTGAAATAGTGGTATGGACGATTCCAATCATCATTATTGCGATTCTGGCCACCATCACTTGGCGAACAACACACGAACTGGAGCCTTCCAAGCCTCTGGAGAGTGACGTTAAGCCTATGGTGATCGAAGTTGTCTCTCTGGACTGGAAATGGCTGTTCATCTATCCGGAGCAAAACATTGCGACGGTTAACTATGTTGCGTTCCCGAAAGATGTACCGGTGACGTTTAAGCTGACTTCAGACAACATCATGAACGCGTTCTTTATCCCGCGTCTTGGTTCGCAGATTTATGCGATGCCGGGAATGGTGACCAAGCTGAACTTGATTGCTAACCATGAAGGCGACTTCAAAGGTTTTGCATCGAACTACAGTGGTAAAGGGTTCTCTCAAATGAAATTCACCGCATCAGCAATGCCTGACCAAGTGGCGTTTCTAAACTGGGTGGAAAAAGTGAAGGCTAGCCCAGACCGTATTGAAGATTGGGAGCAGTTCCGTTCATTGGCTGCGCCAAGTGTTGCTGAACCTGTGACTTTTTTCTCCAGTATCCCACCATTTTTATTCACTGATGTCGTGACCCAGCACCCTGGTTCAATGAACTGTTTGCCGGAAACCCAAGGATAATCGTCATGTTTGGAAGATTAACTCTAGACTCAATTCCCTACCACGAACCCATTATTGTAGTCACTTTAACCATGATTGCTTTGGTGGGTGCTTTAGTGGTGTTCGCGGTAACTAAAGCAGGTAAGTGGCAATACCTTTGGAATGAATGGTTTACGTCTGTAGACCACAAAAAACTGGGCTTCATGTACATTGCGGTTGCGATGGTGATGTTAGTTCGTGGCTTTGCTGATGCGGTAATGATGCGTAGTCAGCAATTGCTTTCTGCAGCCGGTGAGACGGGCTATTTACCGCCACATCACTACGATCAGATCTTCACGGCTCACGGCGTGATCATGATTTTCTTCGTAGCGATGCCATTGGTTATCGGTTTGATGAACATTATCGTGCCGCTGCAAATTGGTGCTCGTGATGTTGCATTCCCTTACTTGAATAACTTAAGCTTCTGGCTGTTTGTGGTGGGTATCATTCTAACCAACATGTCACTGGGCTTAGGTGAGTTTGGCCGTACGGGTTGGTTAGCGTATCCACCGCTTTCCGGCATTGAGGCAAGCCCGGGAGTAGGTGTCGATTATTGGATATGGGCACTGCAAATATCCGGTGTGGGTACCACACTAACGGGTGTGAACTTCTTTGCGACCATTTTGCGCATGCGTACTCCGTCTATGCCAATGATGAAGATGCCAGTGTTCACATGGGCATCTCTGTGTGCCAACATCCTGATCATCATCTCTTTCCCGATCCTAACTGTGACCATTGCGTTACTGACTTTGGATAGATACATCGGCACGCACTTCTTCACCAATGACCTTGGTGGCAACGTGATGATGTATGTGAACCTGATTTGGGCATGGGGACACCCTGAGGTGTACATCCTAATCTTGCCTATTTTCGGAGTGTTCTCTGAAGTTACTGCGACTTTCTCACGTAAAAAACTGTTTGGTTATACCTCACTGGTATGGGCGACGGTGGCTATCACTATTTTAGCGTTTGTGGTTTGGCTGCATCACTTCTTCACCATGGGTTCTGGCGCCAATGTGAATGCCTTCTTCGGCATTGCAACTATGATTATCTCTATCCCGACCGGGGTTAAGATCTTCAACTGGTTGTTCACCATGTACAAAGGTCGTATCCGCTTTACCACACCTATGTTATGGACGGTCGGTTTCCTTATCACCTTTACGGTGGGTGGTATGACAGGCGTATTGATGGCAGTTCCGGGCGCAGACTTTATTCTGCATAACTCGGTATTCCTGATTGCTCACTTCCACAACGTAATCATCGGTGGCGTAGTGTTCGGTTGTTTCGCTGCTATTGGTTACTGGTTCCCGAAAGCGACGGGTTTCACTCTGAACGAACTTTGGGGAAAACGCGCATTCTACTGCTGGATAATCGGTTTCTTGATGGCGTTCTTGCCGCTTTATGCTCTGGGCTTTATGGGCATGACGCGTCGTTTGAGCCAAGACATCAATCCTGAATTCTTCCCTCTACTGGCGGTTGCGGCTGCAGGTACGGGCGTGATTGCGATGGGTGTTGTTTGTCAGTTCGTTCAGATTTACGTGAGTGTTCGTGACCGCGACCAAAACCGAGATCTAACCGGTGACCCGTGGGGCGGACGCACATTCGAATGGGCAACGTCTTCACCACCGCCGTTCTACAACTTTGCAAAATTGCCTAAGGGCGATGAGATCGATTCGTTCTGGTATCAAAAGCAAAGTGGTGAGTTTGATCCAACTCAGGAAGAAGAATACGAACGTATTCACATGCCTAAGAATACACCGACAGGCATTTATGTGTCTGCATGGGCGTTGGCATTTGGCTTCGCAATGATTTGGTACATCTGGTGGCTAGCGGCGGCAAGCTTAGTGGGCATCGTGGTGACGTGTATTCAACACAGCTACAACGACGATGTGGACTACTACGTGGAAGTTGAAGAGATCAAAGCGATTGAAGCGGCTCGACGTGCACAGCTTGAAGAAGCTAAGAGACAGTCAGTGAAGGGCGACAACTCTGGTCGTGGTAACAGCGCTGACGGTGACAGTGATAACAACAATAAAGATGATTTGGAGACGACGTATGCAAGCTAATACTCCGTCACACACTTATGATCTTGCACACTCGCATGATCATCACCACGAAGCTGCGGGTAACAAGTTGTTTGGCTTCTGGGTTTACTTGATGAGTGACTGTGTCCTGTTTGCCACACTTTTCGCGACTTATGCCGTGCTTGAGAGTGGTTCAATCGCAGGGCCTACAGGCAAAGACATCTTTGAACTGCCGTTCGTGTTTGTCGAAACCATGATGCTGCTGTTCAGTAGTATCACCTTTGGCTTTGGCATGATTGCAATGAAGCGCAAAGACGTTACGGGACTGAAGCGATGGATCAAAGTTACTTTCGTATTGGGCTTAGCCTTTATCTGTATGGAAGTGTATGAGTTCCATCACTTGATTGCAGAAGGTTATGGTCCTCAAGAGAGTGCGTTCCTTTCTGCGTTCTTTACCTTGGTTGGCACACACGGGTTGCACGTAACGTTTGGTCTGATTTGGATGGCAGTGGCGTATCACCAGCTTTCAACCAAAGGCTTGAACGACAACATGTCGATGCGTTTCCAGTGTTTAAGCTTGTTCTGGCATTTCCTTGATATCGTTTGGATTTGTGTATTTACCATTGTGTACTTAATGGGGGTGATGTAATGGAACAGCATCTAGACAGCGGTGCAACGGATTATGTGAAAGGCTTTATTGCGTCACTAATTCTGACCATTATTCCGTTCTACATCGTGTGGTCACATGCGCTACCAAGCACGGAAACTTACGTGATCTTGTTCGGTTGTGCGCTGGTGCAAATCTTTGTGCACTTTAAGTACTTCTTGCATATGGAAGCGAAATCTTCCGATGGGCGTTGGAACTTGGTGTCACTGATGTTTACCGCCATCGTTGTATTGATTCTTATCGCTGGCTCGGTATGGATCATCTACAACATGAACGTCAACATGAAGTTGTAGGCTAGGGTATGCTGAAAAGATATCTGTCTATTACCAAACCGGGCATCATTTTCGGCAACCTGATTTCTGTTGCGGCGGGGTTCTTCCTCGCCGCAAAAACAGAACCAGCCAGTGCGATGTTGTTACTGACAACATTAGCGGGTGTGGGACTTGTGATTGCATCAGGTTGTGTGGTCAACAACATCTTTGACCGAGATATCGACCAGAAAATGAAACGAACCCAGAACCGTGAATTGGTTCAGGGCAACATCAACACAGACGTCGCATTTATCTATGCGTTAGTCATGTTGTTGGCAGGCACGGCGTTGCTGTTTCAATTCGTTAATCCGATGTCTGCGGTGGTGGTGTTGCTTGGTTATGTGTTCTACGTTTTTTTCTACACCATGTGGTACAAGCGTAATTCAGTTTACGGCACCTTAGTGGGCAGTATTTCTGGCGCGGTTCCACCATTGGTTGGCTACCTTGGCGTGACGAACTACCTGAGCTTAGAATCCGTTCTGCTGTTCATCATGTTCTGCTTATGGCAAATGCCACACTCGTATGCGATTGCGATGTTCCGCATTCAAGACTACCGAGATGCAGGCATTCCCGTGTTACCGGTTAAAGAGGGTGTGGATAAGGCCCACAAACATATGAAAGCGTATGTGGTCGCTTTTGGCGCGGTTGCTCTGGGGTTATTTTTACTCGGAGAGGCGGGTTATGAATACCTAGCCGTGTCGGCAGCCGTTTGCTTTATGTGGACCAAAGTGACGTTCCGTAAGGTCGACTGCCTCAACTACATTCAGTGGTCAAAGACTGTGTTTAAGGTGTCCCTGCTGGTGGTAATGAGCATCAGTGGTGTGCTGGGACTGGAGTTGATTCCACTGCCTTTTTCGTAAGGTTGGAACAAGATTAACCTATCAAGCAGTTCGCACCAATAATATAAATACCCCGACGAGCGGGGTATTTTTGTTTATCTTCTATCCAACTCTTACGCGTAACTTGTTTACCAAGCCCCTAAGTATGACTTGTAAGATTGTAGGCGAACGGTTGCTGCGCCAATCACATCAATGAAGCCCCAGAATGGGTGTGGCTTCTCAGCCGAGATCCAAGCCGCGCCAGTTGAACCAATCGGGATGTTGTAACCTTCTGGTTCGATGATCTCAAGTACGATAGTACGACCTAAACCATTGCCGTTTCTTACTACGTGTTGACCGACACTTTGTGGCCCCTGAAGTGGAGAAATACTCGACTCACCGGTACCTGCATTAAAGCTGTGTACTTTTGCCCGGAACACGTGACCTGGATAAGCGTCTACGAAGAACTCAGCAAAGTCACCCACTTGAACATAGCCGTAAGTTTGGTCAGAGATGCGCATCTCTAAGAACTTTTTGCTGGTGTTGTAAAGGTGCATATTCCCCATTACCGAGCCTTCCGCAATGTTCACGATAGAGACTTGGCCATCAAATTCAGCTCGAATGGTTTTCTTCTCTTGTGCCCAGTTAACTTTCTGCAAGTCGGCTTTTAATGACACAAGTTCAGCGTGCAGCACTCGAAGATCGGAGTCGTATTTTTCCACGTCACGCATATTGAAGATTTCAGGTGACGTTTCAGCGCGCTCTAAGTCGCGATTCATTTGCTTGATCTCTTCTTCTTTCTGAACAATTGAAGATTCGATCTTTGCTTTGTCTGCGGCAGAATCAATGTCGACGAGTGTGTAAATTACGTCGCCTTCTTTAACCATTTGGTTGTGTTCAACAAGCACTTGGTCGATCTGCTGACCAAAGATAGGTGACATCACCGCGTGTGGTGCTTTAACTGTGGTTGAGTTGGTTAAATCAACGGGTGCCCACAAGCGAGAGATAACTGCTAATACCGCAAGAATCGTTACACCGCCAATGGCAGCCCATGTGTAGTTTTTGAAATTCTTCTTAAGTGCGCCTGTCGCAAACAGTGACCATACAATTAGGATGTATGGAATCATCATCTCTTTCATTATGCGACCTCTTTATTTGTTGGAGTCTTTTCTTTTGAAGGCTGAGCTTCTGAAGACTGTTCTACTGGAGATTGTTTCGTTTGAGACGGCTCTGTTACCGATTCTTCAGGTGATACGTGGACTACGGCGGCCTCTGTACTTGTCGCATCTTGTTTAGGCTGTACACCACGGCGAATTACATCACTCAGTGATTGGCCAATATGTTTCCAGTTCGCCAATGCGATAACCAAGGCGATCACCCAGAATGTTTTGCTGATGAAGAGTCCGCAAAGTGATAGTGCAAACACGATCTGAACGTGAGCGCTCTTATGCTCTTTTGCTTTATGCACACCTAGTTCATGCAACTGCCACATGCCGTAAACACCGGCTAATACCACAGCAATGGTCACTGAGAACAAGTAGCCAGAGAAGTACTCCATCTGGAAGAAGTTCATCATCATTTCATTGGGATGATTGTTGAATTGAGACATGTCGATGTCTTTAGAATGGATTGTGCCTAACGGTGCAAGAGCCCATGCACCAGCAAACATCACCGCCATAAACAGGCAGAATTTAATCAAGACCATTACAATGGCCCAGATTTTCTGGAAAACGAGTTTTATAAAGTTCATATCTCAACCTACATCAATAAGAAGAGAGAATTTGCAGCCTAGAAGTGACCTTTAATGACATCTTAAAAAGTAGATGTCTATTATGTGGGTAGATTGGTACGCATAATAAACAAAAGTAATAGATGCTATTTAAAGTGATACTACTCAGTCCAGACAACCGATTCTCGGTATCAAGAAGCGAATATGCTCCCTTACAAATCAATCTTATTATTTGTCAGTAGACGCAAACAGAATGGTAATTAGACTATCGACTTAACCTTCGTAGCGACTGTCTTTATTATGGGCTGCGCCTCGACCATAGAGGGCTGTTTCATGATAATTGACATGCCACAGTAAACATTTGTCATTTTTCTGTTTGGGCTAATAATTGATTTGCTGGCAGGATAATAGGAAGAGTTTTGAGCAGTATCTACCCAGTATACCGATTTAATAATATCGTAATTACGATGAATTGGCATGGCGCAAAATCGGCAAGTTGAATTATTTGCTAGTGCTCAAATTCGGCTTTAAAACATTGTTAATTAAATTGGCTTGGATCAATGAAATGACTAATAAAAGCATCAATAAGAGAGTTGATAGAATTTGTCTTTTTACACGCTTTTTACAATAAAAAGAGTAATACGAATGAATGATGAATTATATACGTACGACAATAAAATTCATTTGTCAGAAACTATTCATGAAACCTTAAGAAAAACATTAATGATACGCTCAGTATATGATTGTGGCTATTAACAAGAACATCTTCTTTGAGCGCTGAATTAAAAATATTGTAGCTATAATTATTTAGATGTATACCTCATTCACTCTGAACACAGTGTCATGACAAGCGACACAATAGTCCGTTTTATCATTGTCATTAGAGCGTCACTAATTGGCGAGGTTTCTCATCTAAAAGAGTAGTGTATCACGGGATATTAGTGTCTCAATTTATAACTTTAAATTTGAGATTCTTATTTTATGCTATCGTTTTTACGATAGCATAGTGCTTATGGCAGCCTTGAGAGTAATGATATATGAGTAACGACATTCCAAATTTCAATTTACTTGCTGTCTTTTCTGCGGTGATGGAGCAGGGGAGTTTAAGTAAAGCTGCTGATCAACTTAGTACCAATCAATCGACTATTAGTACTGCCTTAGCACGTTTAAAGAGTGATATTGGGCAGGAGCTTTTTGTCCGAAAAGGACGGGGGGTGGTGCCTACTGCATATTCTCAAAGCTTGTATGAGCAAATTAAAGCACCGATCAATGAGTTAAATGGTGTCTTTCAATCGATGACAAATTTTGATGAGCAAGTTTCTGAGCGTAAGTTTGTTATTTCTTCACCTGAACACCTTCAGTGGGTATTGCTCAATAGTTTTGCGGCTCTTCCAAATCAAAACCTCTCGCTTGAAGTCTATGATCAACCAGATAATGATGATCGTATCTATGAAAATCTTCTGACTCAAGAGTTTGATGCGATGATCGATATTTTGGTTCCTGAACATCCTAGCATCGCTAGCGAAACCTTGTATCAGGGAGATTTTGCCATTGTGTGTCGTGAGGGGCATCCACGAATTCAAGGTGAAATCAATGAAGCTCAGTTTATGACCGAAAAACATGCTGTTTTAGATCGAACTCGCCGTAAAGTTCGCAGTTTGAATCACTACACATCTTTAGATCTGTCCCAGCGTAAAATCGTATTTCATGGGCGTTCGCTGTTCAGTAATATCTTGCTGTGTAGCCAATCCGATTACATCACTGTAGTGCCTTTATCCATGGCCGTGCAGTTTCAAGAAAAGTTAAGTTTACAGCTGTTCAAGCCACCTTTTGAATATCAGCCGATGTCTCATTACCTGATTTGGTTGAAGAAGCAGAACAGCGACCCCGCTCATAAATGGTTTCGAGAGCAAGTGATTAATACATCTGATGCGATGTCGAAAACGCTTAAAGATAGGCGTTTGCGGTTTTAATTGAGAGTCGAAATCTAAGGGGAGCATTGGCTTCCCTTTTTTGTGTCTCTTAGTTTGTATTAGTCAATATGTTAATAACAAAAAATTATCACAATGAGAATTTATGATAATTTCATTTATTTGCTGTCAGCTCGTATATTCACCCTAACAAAGAAGTGGATAACCTCCACTCACGATTATATCGGCTCAGGTTACTGGGCTTAAAAAGGGTGAAATATGAAATTCCTACACACAATGATTCGAGTTGCTGATCTAGACAAGTCTATTGAGTTCTACACCAAGGTATTGGGTATGAAAGAACTTGAGCGCCATGACAATAACGATTACCGCTACACATTGGTTTTTGTTGGTTATGAGCAAGGCGGCACCACCATCGAACTGACTTACAACTGGGATACCAACGAGTACGAAATGGGCAATGCATTTGGCCATTTGGCATTGGGTGTGGAAGATATTTACGCGGCATGTGACAAGATTAAATCGCTGGGTGGCAATGTGACTCGTGAAGCGGGCCCTGTAAAAGGTGGTTCAACACACATCGCTTTTATCACTGACCCAGACGGCTACCAAATCGAACTGGTTCAACTAGGTTAATCGAGGAAATAACAATGACAAACGCACTATTTCAACCAATTCAACTTGGTAATATCGAACTAAAAAACCGTATTGTTATGCCTCCGATGACTCGCTCTCGTGCAACGCAACCTGGTAATTCAGCAAACGACATGATGGCGGCTTACTACGCTCAGCGCGCTTCTGCAGGTTTGATCATCGCTGAAGGCACACAAATTTCACCTATGGGCCAAGGTTATGCTTGGACACCAGGTATCTACTCTCAAGAACAAATTGCTGGTTGGAAAAAAGTAACCGATGCCGTACATGAAAAAGGCGGCGTTATTTTCGCTCAGCTTTGGCATGTAGGTCGTGTAACACACCCAGACAACATCGGTGGTGAACAACCAATTTCATCTTCAGCTATCAAAGCGGAAAACGTAAAAGTCTTCATCGATAACGGCACTGATGAGCCGGGTTTTGTTGACGTGGTTGAACCTCGTGAAATGACGAAAGAAGACATCAAAGAAGTGGTTGAGCAATATCGTCAAGCAGCCCTTAACGCAATCGAAGCAGGCTTTGATGGCATTGAGCTTCACGCAGCAAATGGCTACTTGATTAACCAATTCATTGATTCTGAAGCAAACAACCGTACCGATGAATACGGTGGTTCAACTGAAAACCGCCTGCGCTTCTTAGGTGAAGTGGTTGAAGCGATGGTTGAAGCGATTGGTGCTGACCGTGTTGGTGTTCGTCTTGCTCCGTTTACTTCGTTAAATGGCACGGTTGATGCGACGCCAGTTGAAACTTACACAGCGGCAGCCGCGTACCTAAACCTATACAAGATCGTTTACCTCCACATCGCAGAAGTAGACTGGGACGATGCGCCTGAAACGCCAAAAGCGTTCAAAGCTGCGGTTCGTGAAGCATTCAAAGGTGTGCTGATTTACGCAGGTAAATACGACAGTGGACGTGGCGAGCGAGCAGTCGCAGAAGGCGTGACAGATATGGTTGGCTTTGGTCGTCCATTTGTAGCAAATCCAGATTTGCCAGCTCGTATTCAAAATGGTTTTCCTCTAGCTCCGCACGATCCAAATACTCTGTTTGGCGGTGCTGAAAAAGGCTTAACGGATTACCCAGAATACGCAGGCTAAAAACTGCTGCCTGAAACAGAGTATTAAGATAGTATCTTGATCCTGTTGAGAGTTTATAAAAAGCAACCTTGCAGAGCCTGGTTGCTTTTTTGTTATTGGAACGAATAAAAATGATGAACGTGAAAGCAATGCGTGGCGAGCTTTACCTCTTGTGTGCCACTTTACTGGCAGGGGTAGGATGGATTGCATCTAAGCTTGTGGTCATGGAAATGCCGGGACCTGTGTTCATTGGTGTGCGTTTTGTTGTCGCGAGCCTGATTCTACTGCCATTCTGTATTCATCATATTCGCAATCTCTCATTTAAGCAGATCCTGTCATTGTGCGGTGTCGGCTTACTCTTGTCTGCCTCACTTCAGGTGTGGGTGTTTGCGGTTTCGGTAACGGAGAGTTTATCGGAAGGGGCATTTATCATGAGCCTCGCGATGATCATTGCGCCATTCGTCTCTTGGGTTCTGTTTCGAGTAAAGCCTAATCGCGCATTTTGGATGTCATTCCCTATCGCGATCCTTGGTATGTTACTGCTTACCCTCACCAATGGTTGGCATGTTGAACAAAGTCAGATCTACTTCTTGTTGGCTTCTATGTTGCTATCCATTCACTTTGTGATGAACAAGCGTGTGATCACCAATATTAAGCCTATCGCATCAATCTGTGTGCAATTGTTTGTTGTGGGTGTGAGTGGTTTAGCCTTTGCTTCTATGACAGCTCAGCCGGAGTTCGAAATCACCAAAACCTTAGTGTTCTGGTTTATCGTATCTGCGGTGATCGCAACGTCTATTCGTTACTTGTTGCAAACGGTCGGTCAGCACTCCGTGAACATGGAAGTGGCGGCATTGATCATGATTCTTGAGCCAGTGTGGACATTGTTACTGAGTGTCAGCATGTTGGGTGAAACAGTTGAGGTACAAAAGCTGGTCGGTGGAGCGGTGATCATTGCTTCGCTGTTTTGCTATATCAAATGGTCGCGGAAAAAATAAACCCTCGTTCAGGGCGAGGGTCTTATTCAGTTTCTAAGTGGTTACTTTAGCGTGAGCTATTGATCTAGACAGCTGCGACCATTTTTTTAAGTAAACCGATCATCTGTTGCTGCTCTTTTGCATCAAGCGAGGCCATTAGCTCTTCATTCAACTTCACAGGGATGGGTATTAACACTTCTTCAAGTGCTTTACCTTTCTCTGTTAGGTAGATTCTAAAAGAGCGGCGACTGTGTGGATCTACTCTACGCTCTACCAGTTCAAGCTTTTCCAACTTATCTAATGTTCGTGTTGTCGTTGAGTTTTCTACTTTCGACTTAGCGGCAATATCACGCTGGGTAACGCCTTCTTCTTCCCATAAACACATCAAGGTTGGCCACAATGCGATGCTTAAGCCGTGTTTCTTTAGCTCAAGGTCGAAATCTTTGGTCGCTTTGTTGGCGATAACATTGATCATCCATCCAAAACTATTCTGTCTATCAAACTCTTCTGGCATTGGTTAGCCCCTAATTCTTATGACATAACAACTATTGTCATCGTAACTAATACCGATGCAATTAGCACCAACAATGCTTTTCTATTTGATGAGAAAGCCAATTGAGTGCCATTTCCGGAATGAGCGGTAGATAACGATTGATTTTGTTTGCCTGTGATCATAGCGAGCACTAAAGGCTTTGAACGCAGTTTGTAGGTCAAGATAGCCAATAAATGCAGTGCTACAAAAGCGATTAACATACGTGCGGCAATAGTATGAGCTGTGCCGAGTAGGTCAAAAACATCGTCTGTGATGATGATTTCTGAATATGGCAATGTGTCGAAGAACCCAGCTATCGCTAGGCCAGTTATGCATTGGGCGAATAAGGTTGTAATCATCCCCACAACCATCCAAGCACCTAGAGGATTATGCCCCGGCTTAGGTTGAACTCGGTCTCGTAAGTACAGCCAAGCAGATCGAGGTGAGCTCATAAACTGCGAAAAACGGCTGGTATCGCTACCAATCATTCCCCAGACCAAGCGCCAAAGAATCAAACTAAACAGTGCTAGCCCTAGATAAATGTGTGGGCCATTGCCACTAAAGCCTGATGCCGCTAGACCAATGAATAGTGTGGCTTGTAGCCAGTGGTACAGTCGAGTCGGTAGATCCCAAATTTTCATTGTTCAATTTCCTGCTTGTCATTTTTCAAAGTGAGGTTAATTTACACAACAATAGTTGCGCGCGCAACTGTTGTTGTGTAAATTAAATGCATCTCATCGATTCCCGATTGAAAGATCAACAAATCAACCGACCAATGAACAGGAGTGACACTATGAAAAAACTGACTATCGCTTTACTTATCGCCGCGCCAGTAATGGCTATTGCTGCAACTGAAGTTGTGAATAATCGCCAACAGGCTTTCAGCTCAATTGAAAAACTCAATAAACAAGTGTCTTCAGAATTAGGAAACCGAAATACAGATTGGAAAAAGGTTGAGGAGTTAAGTGAAATGTTGGTGGAACATGGTGATGTCTTGAACGCGAGTTTTGCTGAAGCTGATACAGGAGGTAAGGCCAAGAAGGAGGTTTGGAGCAAGCCTGAGAAATTTAACCAACTGATGTTGCAGATGAATCAAGGCTTTGCAGAGGTTTACCAAGCGAGTGTTGAACAAGACTTGTTGAGTGCAGAGCGAGGGTTAACTTCTGCGAATAAGACGTGCAAAGGATGTCACCGTACTTATCGTTCTCGTTGGTAACGATTCTAACAACGAGCTTTGAATATAGGTGGTAAAGTCGACCCCTTACCACCATAGTCCTATCGCGCAGCCTTCTTTTCTTTGTGCAATCAATTCGAATGCACTAGGGGCGGGAAAGTACGTGAGTGAATTAGTCGCGAACAGTGACTTTAGTAATCACAATATCTTCGCAAGGTACATCTTCATGTCCCCAACGAATGGTCGTTGGCGCGGCTGCGATCTTGTTTACCACATCCATACCTGCCGATACTTTACCAAATACAGCGTAACCCCAGCCTGCGTTGGTTGTTGAGGTGTGATCGAGGAAATCGTTGTCATCAAGGTTGATGAAGAACTGTGCCGTTGCAGAATGTGGTGCATCAGTACGAGCCATCGCTACAGAGCCAATCACGTTCTTTAAGCCACGGTTTGCTTCGTTGACGATGGGTGCGCGAGTTGGTTTTTCTGTCATGTCGATAGTGTGCCCACCACCTTGAATCATGAAACCTTCAATAACACGGTGAAATGTCGTGCCTTCGTAGAAGCCATCTTGGCAGTATTTAAGGAAGTTTTTCGATGTTACTGGCGCTTTTTCAAGGTTCAGTTCAATTTCAATGTCGCCAAAGTTTGTGGTCAGAATGATCATAAAGGTCCCAATATTTGAGTGTTAATACTTTGAAGGCTACAGCACAGTGGTTAGCTTATTTGAGTGCAGTATATGAAAAATTGTGGAGGATGCCAGTTAACAATGCTTCCCAAGCGGATTTATGGGAATGGTGAGTGGCTAGGGAGACTTCATATATAAGAAAGCCAGCGATGAATCACTGGCTTTGAGATGAAAAACGGACTTAGAGCGTTAGTAGGTAATTCACTAGTTGGTTGTACTCTTCGTAGCTCTTGATTTGATCCGGTTTCACGATGTATTTGTTGTTAACCAGAACTCCAGGAACACCTGTTAGTGTGCTTTGCTCAAACTCTTTATCGAAACGTTTTTGCATCGAGTTCACTGCAAAGCTGTTGTATGCTGCATCAAACTTCTTCGCATTGATACCGTTATCAATGAAAACGTCACGCAGTTCTGCTTCATTTTTTGGTGTTTGTTGCTTCTCATGGATCTGAGCAAACATGGCAGGAACCATGCTTTCTTCAGCGTCTAGCGCAACCATGGTCGCGTAAGCCTTCGCCATTGGCACTGCCATGTTGTTACCCATAAAAGCGACGTGCACTTTTTGGAAGCTTGCTGACTTTGGCAAGTCTGCTTTTAGGTACTTAATGACCCCTTCAAACTTGTAACAATGTGGGCAGTAGAAAGAGAAAAATTCGGTAACGACAGGCTTGTCGGCCTTTGCTACATCAAGGATTTTGTAGTGCGTGCCTTCTTCAAATTGTGCGGCGTTTACTGAAGCGCTTAAGAGTAGAGCAGCAAAGAGGCTAAATAGTTTTTTTCATGTGTTAATTTCCTAAATTCGGATGTCATTTGATACAGCAAAAATGCTGTTATAACTTGGTGGCAGAGATTGCCAAACAGGGACAAACGATTAGGAAATAGGGGGGCGGTATGGCGCTTGTGGTGCAAAAATCGCTTTGTGCGAAGATTCTTTTTCTATCAGTGCCAGTGATTCAATCTGCGGTTCGAAAGATTCAGAAACGATAAGTGGTGGCATTTTCAGTAGACAGACCGATCCACAGCAGTGGTGCTCAACGTTGGATTGTACGCTGGAAAAAGGTGTTGGGGCGCTCTCTACAGAACTGATGTTAGAAGCAGAGAAAGATAAGCTATTGGCAGAAGTTGATTGAGCTTGGGGGGCTTGCAGAGCATTGCTGCTCGCGATGCTGTCCACACTAATGGTGGCCATTAGCATAGCGAAGAGCATGAAAGCGTGTACCCAAATTTTGTTAATCAACTTTGGCATCAATTCTTAGTCTTGGTATATGAACGTGTGTTGGTGCGAATAAAATTGTGCAACCGCTAACCGTAAAATAGGTAAAGTGCAAACGTTCCGATAATACACGACTTGTTTCAGCATCTCTAATCAAACCCGATGAAACTTGCCAGGGTTCTATTTTTGTTTGACCTATCAAGGTGCGCTGCATTCGTTAATTTTACCTCAATCCGTGTATTGATAATTAGGGAGCAGCTGTTGAATCGCTTTGCAATGGACTGCGGGTATCATAGAATCGAAAACGTATGCGAATTTTATTGATATCAACGGAAGAGAATAAACAATCAATGAGTAGTATTTTAGAGTGTATTCGTACAGTTGGACGAGGAGAAAGAGGGCGTAAGCCTTTATTGTTCGAACAAGCCTACCGCATCATGGATGAGTATTTAAGCGGAGAAGTCGGCGACGACCAAATGGCTATGCTACTGATGCTGATTCGTGTGCAGAATGAAACCAATGAAGAGATCGCTGGCTTTGTAAAAGCGTTTCAATCTCGAGTGCCAGATTTAGGTGCTGATATTGATTGGCCGTGTTATGCAGGTAAGCGTAACGATAACGCCAGTGGTAAACCTTGGAACTTGCTGGCAGCAAAAATCCTCGCTGACAGTGGTTATAAAGTCTTAATGCATGGCTACATGGACAAACCGAGCGGTAGGACACACGTTGAAAGCCATTTGCAAGATGTTGGTGTGCAAAGTGCAGAGAACCCTGAACATGCTAAGTCGATTCTTGAACAAGACGGCATTGCTTATTTACCGCTAGCTAACTTTGCTCCCGAAGCGCAAACCATGATCGGTTGGAAACACCGTTACGGATTAAGAACACCAATTAACACGGTAGTTCGAGCATTGAATCCCGGTGGTGGTCGTTTAGGTCTGCGTGGTAGTTTCCATCCTGGCTTCCCACAACTTCATGCGGAAGTTGAGCATGTCATTGGCAATAAATCCCACTCGGTGATTTCATTCAAAGGGATGAACGGTGAGTCGGAATATAATCCTAAAGTTAGCCAAACGGTGTGGATGAGCTCTCCTGATAAAGTCGAGTCGTTCTACTGGGAAGAGATGATGAACTTAGAACTGCCACTTCCTCGTCAATGTGTACTTGGTACGTCGACTGAAGAGATGGCGCTAATGGCGAATACCGTTGTCGACAGCATGACAGCTATTCTCTTTGCAGAAACGCACGATAAAACTGAGGCATATCAGAAAGCGGTGCGCTTGTGGCATGAGTATTGTGCGCGTTAGATGATGGTTTTTAACCAATCAGAGAAGGTCAGCGAGCGCTGGCCTTTTTTATGTTTGGGCATTAGCAAAGGGCTTTTTGCTAATGCCCAAACAATAGAGCTACTTCACTCGCATCAATCGATGCATTTTGTCTTCGAACTGAATCTCAATGACTTGTGAAATTTTCATTTTCTCAACTCGTTCAAGCATTACTGCTTGATAGGCTCGCTTCTTCATCCACTCTAACGGTTCTTTAAAGCCATCTTCATTAATCACAAATGACTGATCGGTAATAGAGTCTTCAAAGATATGAACCACCCAAATGCGTGATTGGAAATCCAATAACTCGCTAAAGTAGCTTTTTAACTTAGATAAGGAGTTAGAGAGATACGTTCGAGAAGACATAGTAAACCGTATTTAGACAATGAAAATCGGCAAGGGCACCGTCTGATCATTATAGCCTTTACCCGTTAGGCTTGTCAGGGCGAATTCGGCAGCCATTATGGCTAATGCTAATGCTAATGCTAATGCTAATGCTAATGCTAATGCTGCTGTGGCTGCCAGTTCGTGATTAACCAAACCAGTGTCGGACTCACTATTTTACGAATAGGCCGAAGTCGATCTCTTGCTCTCTTTGATACTTCACCAGCTTCACTTTTAGGTCGTGTTTTGCTGCTAAGTCAATGGCTAAGCACGACATGCGTTTTATCTCATCAACGCAGCTTGAAATAAGCGGTTTTTCTTGATTATCTATAGTGGCGATGAGTGTGTTTTCTGTGCCGTCGTTATCTGCATAAACATACGCGTACATGTTGTTGTCGTGTTGCATAAACTTCCTAAATCCGGATTTCTAATTATTAGTGCGGAGAAGATTACAGGGTTTATCTACTCAGGCTAGTTCGGCTAAGTAAGGTTAAGCAAGGGAAAGTAAGGCTTTGTAAGGGCTCTTTTTTTTCCTTTTTTCTGGTGGTCTAAAACGTGCTCAAGCCTTTGTTTGTCTCGCTTTGTTGTCTTGTTAGGTTTTGCCTATCAATAAAATTGTTGAAATCCATTTAGTAAAATCAAGATTTTAGACAACAATTAACTTAACAAGATAGAAAAATATATAACGCAAAGTATTTAGGGAGAACGCAATGCATTCTATTAAAGTGAAAGATTACATGACGCAGCAGGTTGTGACATTTACTCCTGATATGCCGTTAAGTCTAGCGTTAGACAAAGTGATGCGTAGCCACCACATGGGTGGACCCGTAATCGATGATAACGAACAAGTGATAGGCTTCCTTTCTGAGCAGGATTTACTCGAGAAACTTGTGAAGGTCAGTTACTTCTGCCAAGACACACACCTTGTGGGTGATTGCATGCACCAAGAAGTACTGTCGGTGTCACCTGACTTATCCATTATTGAATTGGCGGACATGATGCAGGTGGGCAAACCTAAAGCATACCCTGTAATCGATAATCGAAAACTGGTGGGTATGATCACCAGAACCGATGTTTTGAGAGCAATCGGCAAGAACTTGGAAGAATGCTTCAAACATCAGGTATAGTAGCGTGTTAAGAACGATTATTTTTCTCAATACCCTCAATTGAAAAAAGGCGCACTAGCGCCTTTTTTATGTATAGCACTTTTCTTGGTCGATCCTTTCTTTGTGGATTCCTAGCCTGTTGATTAGTTGATTAGTTGATTAGTTGATTAGTTGATTAGTTGATAGGGCTTTAGCTCTTGGGTATTCCAACTTTTGGAGGTTTCATGTCAAATCAAACGGCAAAGTTTGTTGAAGGTTCAACGATGCGCCACATATTGGTGATGTCGGGGGCTGGCTCTGTCGGTTTGATGGCGTTATTTGTGGTTGATTTACTCGACATGTTGTTTATCAGTATGCTCGGGCAGGTCGAATTGGCTGCTGCGGTAGGCTTTGCAGGTACGCTGACTTTTTTCTCTACCTCTGTTTCGATTGGTACTTCCATTGCCATGGGCGCATTAGTGTCCAAAGCCATCGGCTCAAAGAATCAAGAACACGCTCGAAACCTAAGCACCAGTATCATGTTGACTGCGTTTGTTATCAGTTCCACCGTAACGGCAATCATGTTCGCTTATATTCCAGAGCTGCTAGCCGCGATAGGCGCCAAAGGCATTGCAGCCGAGCGTGCTCAAGCTTACCTACAGATTTTGTTGCCAAGTGGTCCATTTTTGGCGTTGGCGATGGCCGCGGGTGCGGGCTTGAGAGCGGCGGGCGATGCGAAACGTTCGATGTGGGCGACTTTGTCAGGCGGTATTGTTAACGCGATTCTCGATCCTCTGTTTATTTTTGGTTTTGGTTGGAACATCGAAGGGGCAGCTATAGCTTCGGTTGTTGCTCGCTTCTCGGTGCTGTTCTTCTCGCTTTATCCTCTGATTCGCAGCCATCAGCTGGTGGCTCCACCTTCGTTTGTGCAATGGCGCCTTAATATTCGACCAATATTGGCGATTGCGCTGCCTGCGATTATCACCAATACCGCAACGCCTATCGGTAATGCGATTGTGACGACAGGTATCGCACAATATGGTGAGGATTTTGTCGCGGGCTTTGCCGTGATCGGTCGTCTAACACCGGTTTGTTTTGCGGTTATCTTTGCCTTGTCTGGCGCTGTGGGACCAATCATTGGTCAGAACTTTGGTGCAGAACGCATGGACAGAGTTAAAGAAACACTCAATAACTCATTGCTGGTGACGACACTTTATACCATTGCCGTTTGTATTCTGTTGTACTTCGTTCAAGGTTATGTCGTTCAAGGCTTTAGCTTACAAGGTGATGCGGCCGTTATTGTTGCTGCGTTTTGTACTTATGTAGCGCTGACCTTCACCTTTAACGGCGCACTGTTTGTTGCCAATACCTCCTTTAATAATCTAGGTAAGCCTCTTTATTCAACGGCGTTGAACTTAGGCAAAGCGACGTTAGGTACTCTGCCGTTCGTTTATCTAGGTTCACAATGGTATGGCGCTTTGGGTGTTCTCTATGGTCAAGCCTTTGGTAATGTTCTGTTCGGGATTTTAGGTATTTTGGTACTTCGACATCATATTGCTGAGTTAATGCAGGGCTCTCAAGTTGATCCAGTGGAAGATGATGTGTCGATTGTCAGCTTGAACACTCAGCCATTCTGTTCACACGATGCGGTTCTTATTGATGATGTATCGGCGAACCGTGAAGAGTGTGCGGAGCTTAAATCTCAGTAAGCCATCGGCGCTGGCATAATATTTTTGTTTTCTTGATAACTTCTTCTTGACCTTGGAGTAGCCTCCAAGGTTTATACTTTTGATGAACTTAAGGTTCTGTTGCTCGTGAGTCAGCAACAACCTCAAGGCTTTTGAGTATTAAGGAGATACATTATGTGCGCAAAACATGCAGCGTGCCGCTCAACAAAAGTGGACGTTCAACCTCAAGCGGTGGGAGCTGGTTGCTCTAGCCCTAAAATTTCCAGCATTACGGCAGCAGGTACTTCATCTGGCTGTTGTAGTTCTTCTTCTGCGGCTCCTTCATCGTCAGGGGATGATTGTTGTAGTTCGGACAGTGGAGAAGAGGACAGTCAGTCCTTACCCTCATCTTTCGACGCTCAATTTTCGAAAAGTTGGTTGGTTGCCGGAATGGACTGCCCAGCTTGTGCAAGAAAAATAGAAAACGCGATCAGCAATATTGACGGTGTTATTCAAGCGAAGGTTCTCTTTGCTACCGAAAAGCTGGTTGTGAAATTCGATAATGAAAGCCTTGCCGACACCATTGAACAGGTCTCTATTAAAACGGGTTTCCCTCTTACGGAAGTCGGTTCAAAGAAAGAAAAACAACAACCTGAGACTTTTTGGCAAGCTCATATCCAACCTAATTTACAGATTATCGCGATTGCAGCGGCAATGCTGTTTGCTGCGCTTCTGAAAAGTACCTCTCCTCAATTAAGTGAAGGCTTGTTTACGGTAACTTGTTTGCTTGGTTTATATCCGGTGGCGAAGAAAGCGGTTCAGTTGGCACGCTCAGGTACACCGTTTGCTATTGAAACCTTAATGAGTGTTGCCGCACTGGGTGCTTTGTACCTGGGTGAAACCGCGGAAGCGGCGATGGTTCTATTATTGTTCTTGATTGGTGAGCGCTTAGAAGCGTTTGCTTCATCTAGAGCAAGAAGTGGCGTTCAAGCGTTAATGGCATTGGTACCAGAAAATGCAACTAAGATTATCAACGGTGAACGTGTTGAAGTAGCAGTCAGTGAACTGGTTCCTGGTGATGTGATTGAAGTGGCTGCGGGTTCTCGTTTACCTGCTGACGGTCAATTGATTACAGACGCGGCGAGCTTTGATGAAAGTGCGTTAACCGGTGAATCTGTTCCTGTTGAACACACCGAAGGTAACAGCATTATGGCTGGTGCCGTCGTCGTGGACAAAGTGGTTCGTATAACCATCACTTCAAAACAAGGTGAAAACGCAATCGACCGTATTCTTCACTTGATTGAAGAAGCAGAGTCTCGTAAAGCACCGCTGGAACGTTTCCTTGATAAGTTCAGTCGTTGGTACACGCCATTGATGATGGTGGTGGCTTTACTCGTTATTATCACGCCACCACTGTTGTTCGCTCAACCTTGGGAAACATGGGTATACCGTGGCCTAGCGTTATTATTGATTGCTTGTCCGTGTGCGTTAGTTATCTCGACGCCAGCAGCGATTACTTCTGGTTTAGCGGCAGCAGCGAAACGTGGTGCACTAATTAAAGGCGGTGCAGCACTGGAGCAGCTTGGTAAAATCCAAACTATCGCCTTCGATAAGACGGGCACACTGACCGAAGGTAAGCCTCAGGTTACGGATATTCAGCCTCTTTCGGGTTGGCAACAAGATGCGATGCTGCGTGTGGTTGGTGCAATTGAAGTTGGCTCTACTCACCCATTGGCGCAATCACTTGTCGCTAAAGTAAAAGATCTGAATATTGAGATTCCTGAATCACACAACAAGATCGCACTTATCGGTAGTGGTGTTGAAGGTGATGTTGATGGCGTTAAGTATCAGGTTCTGTCACCGTCTAAAATAGCGTTCGATCTTGGTGCCGATGTGGTTTCTCAGGTAGAAGCATTGGAAGGCGAGGGCAAGACGGTTGTGGTTGCTCTTGAGCTTAAAGATCAAGAAGAATCAAAAGAGCAAAATACGACAGTGATTGGTCTGATTGCTTGGCAAGATACGTTACGCAGTGACGCTAAGCTTGCGATTGAACGACTCAATGATTTGGGTATTCAATCTATCATGCTGACTGGCGATAACCCGCGCAGTGCAGCAGCGATCAGTAGCAAGATTGGTATGCAGTACAAGGCAAGCCTATTGCCAAGCGACAAGGTATCTTACGTTGAAGAGCTGTCTCAACAGTCGCACGTGGCGATGGTCGGTGATGGCATCAATGATGCGCCAGCAATGAAAACGGCGAATGTCGGCATCGCGATGGGTGGTGGTACGGATGTCGCTTTGGAAACGGCGGATTCAGCGCTGACTCATAACCGTTTAACTGAGCTGCCAGCGATGATTGAACTGTCGCAAGCGACCATGAATAACATCCGTCAAAACGTAGCCCTTGCGCTTGGTTTGAAGGGCGTATTCTTGGTGACAAGCTTGTTAGGTATTACTGGCTTATGGGTTGCAGTGTTAGCGGATAGTGGTGCAACTGCATTGGTGACATTGAACGCATTGCGTCTGCTTCGATTCAAGTCTAAGGCGGATTAAGTTCAGATCTCTGACATAGATTATGTCTTATTCAAAGCGACGAATATAGAAAGCGTCTAATCTAAAAAGCGCCTTTAGCGGTAATACGTTAAAGGCGCTTTTTGTCTCATTAGTATGCAACATAGGTATACGGATTACTTATTTTTGTGATGCCAATCGGTTTTTTGTGAAACTTGAATTCTTGTTGCGATCATTCGTGTGACATGCGTCACTTCATTTTGTAATGAGCTTGGTTAGAGTGTGTTCGTACCCCACGAATTTACTATGAGCTTAAATAAGGGTAAAAAGCCCAATAAGCCAAAAGGAGCGAACTATGTCTCAAGCTGTTTTCCACTTAGGTGTTACTGAAGCAGATCTTAACGGTGCTACTCTTGCGATCATCCCTGGTGATCCTGCTCGTGTGCAAAAAATTGCAGAAGAGATGGAGAACCCAGTATTTCTTGCTAGTCACCGTGAATACACGCTTTATCGCGCAGAGCTAGACGGCAAGCCAGTTGTTGTATGTTCAACAGGTATCGGTGGCCCATCTACTTCTATCGCTGTAGAAGAGCTTGCTCAACTTGGTGTTCGTACTTTCCTACGTGTTGGTACTACTGGTGCTATCCAACCTCACGTAAACGTGGGTGACATGATTGTTTCTACAGGTTCTGTTCGCCTAGACGGCGCTAGCCTGCACTTTGCTCCAATGGAATTCCCAGCAGTTGCTGACTTCGAAGTGGCAACAGCGATGAAAGCAGCGGTTGAAGAATCAGGCGCAGCAGTTCACATGGGCGTAACGGCTTCAAGTGACACTTTCTACCCAGGTCAAGAGCGTTACGATACGTTCTCTGGTCGTGTTGTTAAGCGTTTCCAAGGTTCTATGCAAGAATGGCAAGACATGGGCGTTCTAAACTTCGAGATGGAATCTGCAACGCTGCTAACTATGTGTGCAAGTTCTGGTCTGAAAGCAGGTTGTGTTGCGGGTGTAATCATCAACCGTACTCAAAAAGAGACGCCTGATCACGACACACTAAAAGTAACAGAAGCGCGTTCAATCAAAGTAGTTGTAGAAGCTGCTCGTAAAATGCTTTAAGTTGCAAAAAAGATTTAAGTCTTAAACTGACTGCAAATTTTGAAAATGGCCGTATCGAATGATGTGGCCATTTTTTATGTGGCAGAGAAAGTGGACAAGAAAAAGTATCAGATACAAAAAAGGCGAGTGACTTAATCGTCATTCGCCTTTTTAACAATCTGCTTAAGAGCATTTAGCTCTCATGAGTTTATTTGTTTTTAGTACTCTAGATCTTCACTACCACCCGCAGCCGTAAACCATGCCGTTAGGTGTGTTTTAAGATCTTTCAATTCGTCAGGGCCAATCAATGCAAGGCCAAGATCTTCTGCTCGTGTGATGTCGTTATGGCGAAGAGGGCGGAAGCTCACTAACATTGCACGTGCTTGTAGGCCACCCAATAGGTCTCTAAGCGATTCCAGTTTGTACAAGGTGTCATCACCATCGTCACGCATACCTTTGGTCTTACATTCGATGATGTGCAGCTTATTGTTCACCACTGAGGCAACATCAAGCTCGTTACGAACTTCTCGTTCACCCAGTTGACGGTATACCTGAACATTCAAAGAACGATCTTGAATGGTCGGCATGTCATCTTGGATTTGTTTCACTGTGCTGTGAACCAGAGTCTCCAGCCATTCACCGTTTGAGAAGCGGCGTGCGTCTTCATTAGCAAAAGTTAAAATACCATTGTCGTAAGTCGCAATCTTCGCTTCAACTAAATCGCTCAACAGCATGTTCAGTTCACGGTAACCTTGTTGCTTCTCAGAGAGACCAACATCAAGCTTCTGTTCTTTACGGCAGGTCGTTGCAAGGTAGTTTAATGTCGCAAGGCCTGGGCCCAATTCTAACGCGTTACTTGCCCAACGTTCACCCAGTTCATAAAGTTTCTGATCAAGTTGCGGAGATAGCTGAACATCGCTGAACTCGCCACGAGCCCCAAATACCGTTAGGTAGTCGTCGATAGTAATGCGGTCTTGAACTTGTGCGTCTTCTTTTCCGTTCGGGTACAACCAGCACAGCTTGTCACTGTTTGGTTCAACCACGAAGATTGGCCAGTGGTAAGTACGGAATACTTCGTACACCGAAAGTAGGCGGTGACGCAGGCCACAACTAGCGTTGAGCTTCACTTCTTGACCGCGAGCTTTGAGGTCTTCGGCAAGAGTTTGGATAGATTCTTTGATTACAGATGTGTTTACGATGGTCGGAATTTCGAAAAACTCACTGGTAATGTCGCGCTTCTGTAAAACGCTGTCTAAACGTTTGTACATACTGACTTGATTCTTGTCGCCGATAAACACGATGTGAGTGCTGACCGTTCGGTTATCAAGTAAAGGGGTGAGCAAGCGAATAGGGTCTTGATCGATAATGCCAACATGAACAGCCATATAAATTCCTTAATAGCGGCTCGCTCATAAAGGTGAAAGAAAAAACGGGAAGCAGCAAGCCTTAATAATCATATAATGACAAAGCTCATAAAAAACAAGGGCAACCCTTGATAAAAGTTGCCCTAGCTCAATTAGTTACCACTATTGGGTATGAAGTCTCAACAATCTCACTAAATATCTATCGATTCTTCATTTATCTATAGTTTGAATTGATGTACTAAATCACCTTGCTGATTTGCCAGAATCGTTAGGTTTTGGCTGGCTTCTGCAATTGATGACATCGCTTGGTAACTCTTATCTGCGATGTGGTTGATGTCTTCGATATTACGCGCGATATCGCCAGACGTTTCACTCTGCTCTGCGGCTGCTTGAGAGATATGTGTGCTCATGTGGCTAATCTCTAGAATCAAGGCTTGGATCTCTTCCATCGCACTGTTTGCACTTGAAGCTTGTTGGACTGACATGTCCATGTCGCTCATACAACTTTCAATCACGTTACTTGCTGTTTTCGAGCTTGATTGCAGGTTGCTGATCATGGTTTCGATTTCTGACGTTGATTGAGTGGTCTTTTGCGCTAGCACTCGTACTTCATCGGCAACAACTGCAAAACCACGACCTTGCTCGCCAGCACGCGCTGCTTCGATTGCCGCATTAAGTGCAAGTAGGTTGGTCTGTTCAGCAATGCCACGAATAACGTCAAGGATTGAACCAATCTGACTACTCATTTGTTGTAGCTCGCCCACAGCACCCACAGACTCAGTAAGGCGAACCTCAAGCTGATTGATAGTGCTAATGTTGGTGTTCATGATCTGACGACCAGACTCAGAAGCCGATTCTACTTGTTGAACCATGGTGAGTGAGCTTTGCGCGCTGTTTGCTACTTCTTGTACAGAATGAGACATCTCTGTCATTGCGGTCGCGACAGTTGCCGTTTGTTCACGTTGGCTGTTCAGCTGAGCTTGCGTTTCAGAAGAAGTCTTTTGGTTTACGCTTGCTGTCTTGGTTAAGTCATCTGAAGCATCATTCAGCTTCACAAGGATATTGTGCAAGTTGTCCGCCAAGGTGTTGATGTGGCGACTCACACGGCTGAATTCGTTGTCGTAGCGAATATCGATACGTTGAGTCATATCGCCTTGAGTCAGGCCTTCTAATGTCCCGAGAATGCGAGTTAATGGCTCTCTTACGCTATGTGCTATGTGGTAACCAATCGCTGCAGCGAATACGGTCACAATGATGCCAATTGCGATCGCATTGAATAGGCCTTTGTCGTAGATGCTGCTTGCGTCAGCTAACGACGAGTTCAGTTGCTCTTCAGCGGTCACGTTGAATGAATCTAGCACTGCCATTGCTTGGTCTACTTCTACGGCTAGGTTTGCAATGTTGATATACAGAGCTTCTTTCGCTTTCAAGTAGTTGTTGTGTTTGTCCAAGACACCGCCTTTCTGACCAACATCTTTGGTGAACTTTTGAACTGATTCATCAAAGACATTTTTAAGTGCTGGTAGTTGTGTTGATAGGCCACGATAAGCGTAGTTAAGGTGAGTAACGGCCTTTTTATTTTGGTTAACGGCTTTTTGAACGAAGGCTACATCAGAGCTAGCAAGTGCATCAGAGGTAATGACTTCTGCGTCTTGCAGTTTAATGAAGTAGCTTTTTGCCATTACTTTTACAGAGATGCTTTTTTGGTCGGCTACGTACTCTTTCATGCCAACGGTTAATTCTGAATGTAAGCGTTGGAAATCGCGAGACGCTTTTTGTACTTGTTCTTGTGCTTCAAACATAGCGACGTAGTTGTTCATCGCTTCGTCTGCTTCGGCGAAGTAGCGCTCTTCCATCGCTCTTAATTGGGCGATACGTTCGGTGAGCGAAACATTGTTTTGGCTTGCTGCTTCTAAGTTACCTAGCACTTCAGAAAACGAGTTTTGTGATGCAGCAAACTCTGTACGCATTGCAGACATGCGTTCAGCGTTTTGTGTGGTTAAGAAATCTTTGAATGACTTATCAGCAGAGAGCAATTGCACACTTGTTTGATTTGAAAGCGCGACAAGTGGTAATGAGGTTTCTGAGACACTCTCAAAATTGCTGTGTATCTGATTCATGCTGTTCATCATGATGGTTATCGTGACTGCGAACATGATGATGATCAGTGCGAAACCAGCGTACATACGCTTGATCACAGATCCCTTCATGGCTTTCTCCCTAAATAAAAATGCTGACCTAATGTCAGGTCAAAGTAAAACTAACAAAATTATCAGCATTCTATTGAGCTCCGCTTGCGCATTTTATGACGCACACGTCAAAAATAACCCTCAGTTATAACCAACATGCCATTCTTGAGAGCTGAGGCTCGTTTTCTTTGATTTGAACGGTGTTTTTTATTATGCTTTAAAGCAGATTTATTGTGGTTTGATGCGGCATAGCGCATACTCAAAGCATTAAAAAATAAATGTTTTATCGGAGAGAAACATGGCTGAAGAAACCATTTTTAGTAAGATCATCAATAAAGAAATCCCTGCAGATCTACTATACCAAGACGATTTAGTAACCGCATTTCGTGATATTAACCCTCGCGCGCCAAGCCATATCCTAATAATCCCTAACAAGTTGATTCCAACAACTAACGATGTTGAAGTCGAAGATGAAGCGATGATGGGCCGCATGTTTACCGTTGCTCGGAAGTTAGCAAAAGAAGAAGGCATCGCAGAAGATGGCTATCGTCTTATCGTGAACTGCAACTCTCACGGTGGCCAAGAGGTTTATCATATTCACATGCACTTGGTTGGTGGCCGTCCACTTGGTCCGCTATTAATGAGCTAATAAAAAGTTAATGAGCTAATGAAAAGCTAACGAGTTACTGAAAGTTAATGAGCTAGTTTAAACGAGATCATTAGCGGGTTAACACTAGTAGTTAGTTGGAAAATTTGTAGTTTGTATGCCAACTTTAAGTTCTATCTGTTGTCTGAATATCGGCATCGCCTAGGCAGAGGCTAAATCAGTAGGGTTTCAACTGGCTTGAGATCCTTTTTACAATACGTTTCGTTTTGATAATGAGACCACGAAAGGTCAGCAGACCCTAACAAAGTTGGCATTTTAAACATGCACGGAGACGATAAGTGAAGCAACAGTTTAGATTCGCTTCAATTGCCCTGTTATCGGCGTTGACCGTAGGTTGTGCGAGTATTTCTGCAGGAAGCCTATTTAGTCATTACAGCGCACAAAACAAAGCGATCTACCAAGCCGTTAAATCTGGAGATTATTCAGAGGCTCAGCAAGAGCTACCAGATTACGCGGCAGGCGACATCCTTGATAACTTTGAAAGAGGCAGAATTAACCTGCTGGATCAAAAATATCCTGAGAGTAAGTCTTCGTTTGAAGTGGCTGATCAGGCGGTTACTGAGCAGCAACGAAAAGCCGTAATCTCAATCTCAGACAGTGCAACCAGCGTGGGTGCGTTGGCTGTGAATGACAATATTACCGAGTATGTGCCAGCCGATTATGAGTTGGGCTTTCTTCATCTCTATCTCGGTTTAAATTACCTCAAGAAAAATGATTTAGAAGGTGCGGTGATCGAAATGCGTCGCGCCAACCAAGTGCAAGAGCAAGCGAAGAAGCAACGCGAAGCTGAGTTAGACCGGGCAGCTAACGATGCGAAGAAGCAAGGTTTGTCTGCCAATGTCGGTAGCATCCTTGCCAACTACCCAGATGCGGGTAAAAAACTGCAGTCGGTACAGAATGCATATCTGATGTTCTTGTCTGGTCTGCTTTATGAAGCTTCGAATGATCTAAACAGCGCTTATGTTGATTATCGTCGTGCTTTGGCTGTGATGCCAGATAACCAAGAAATCATCGACAGAACCATGGCGACAGCCGCTCGTTTAGGGATGCGACAAGATTTAGCGACACTAGAAAAACGTTATAAGCAGTCTTCTAAACTTAATGTAGGTGAAGGGAGAGTAATTGTTCTTCAAGAACAGAGCGCTGTGCAAGCTATGGACAGTTGGCGACTAGATTTACCTGTTTATGACAGTCGCGATCAGGGAGCGATATACTCTCTTGCGCTGCCATATTACCCGAGCCAAAACGTAGAGCGTTTTTCTGCATTGCGAATCAGTGGGCAGCCGCTACAAGAGCATTTGATTACCGATGTAAATGCAATGGCTCAAAACGATTTATCTGAGCGTATGACGAGCATTGTTATTCGCCAAGCGCTACGTGTGGTTGCGAAAGATCGCATTCGTAAAGAAGCCACCAAAGGCGATGATGTCGGTAATATTCTGTTCAACGTGTGGAACACACTGACAGAGCAACCAGACACTCGCAGTTGGCAATCTTTACCAGCAGAGATTAAGAGCAGCACGTTTGTAGCAAACAGTGGTCAATATACGTTGGAGGCTGGCGCTAAAACGTATGACTTTGATATTCGAGAGGGGCAGACCACCTTGGTGTGGATTTCTCGACAAGGAAACAACGCAACAATGTGGCATAAACAGCTAGGGAGGCTGTAATGAAAAAGTGGTTAGTGAGCTTAGCAGCGGTTATGGCTCTGTCTGGTTGTGCTGATAATACAGCTGGTGTAAGGGTCGATAGTCTGACTCAGAACGTTTTCTTTGGTGACAATGTATTGGGCAGCCGCTTACAGGTTGAAGATATCCGCACCGATTTAGTCGACGGTCATACGCGAGGAATCGTTCGTTTAAACAGTAACTATAAAGGCGATCAAAATATCCTTTATCGTTTTTACTGGTACGACGATGCCGGCCTTGAGGTCAACCTAAAGCAAGGCCCTTGGAAGCAAGCGATTGTGCGTGGCTTTGAAAGTATTTCGTTGTCGGAAGTGTCGGTAAACCCGAAAGCGACTCAGTTTAGAGTTCAGTTCCGAGAGCAGTAAGTTAGATAAAACGGATCTAATGGTTCGTAAATATAAGAATTTAAGAGTGTGGGTAACCCCACTCAGTGATAAGTTGAGGAAACAAAATGAAAAAGAGTGTCATTGCGCTATTAGGTTTAGCGGTTATTTTAGGCGGTTGTTCGAACAAGGTAAGCTACGGTGATGCACAAGCAGTAGAAACCACGACAATCGATTTCGGTTCAACTGACCTTCAAACGATTGCGGGTGAAATGGTCGATAGCATGATGGCGTCTGGTTCAGTGGCTTACATTACTCGTGAACAGCGTCCAATCGTGTTCGTTGAGCGAATCAAGAACAAAACAAGTGAGCACATCGATACTGAGTCAATCACTGACACAATCAGTACTAAAATGTTGAATTCTGGTAAGTTCCGTTTCGTTGATATGGATCGTGTTGAGTCTGTTCGTGATCAACTGAACTTCCAAAACAACGATGAGCTTGTAAACCAAAGTTCAGCGATTCAGTTTGGTAAAATGGTGGGCGCTCAGTATATGTTGTACGGCAACCTATCAAGCATCGTTAAGAAAGCGGGTAGCGATGAAGACGTATACTACAAAATGACGATGCGCCTAATGGATCTTGAGTCTGGCTTGATTGAGTGGGCTGACGAGACTGAAATCCGTAAGCAACAATCTAAGAGCCTTCTAGGTCTTTAATTTCGCTTACTTGCCAACTAAACGCAGCCAGTTTTGACAGCGTCTAGTCTTGGCTGCGCATAGTTTGGCCACACATAGCTTGATCACACATAGCTTGGTCACACGCCAATGCAGTGCATGATGTGCTGTTTATGAAGAGACACTGGCTTTTGGTCAGTGTCTTTTTTGTAGGGAAATGAAGACGTTTATAGGGAATGAGCAATGGCAATTTTTTCTTGGTCTGAGGCTAAGCTTCTTGATACCAGTCTGAGTTCGCTTGATGGTTACTTTTCTGAGCCTCCAGTTAGAGCTCAGACATTAACAGGCGGTTTGACCAATCGATGTTGGAAATTGGTTGATGTCGATGGCACTGCGTATGTTTGGCGGCCAACCACAGCTATCACTAAAGCCTTCTTCATCTCTCGTCATGAAGAGTACCAAGTGTTGTCGGCAATTGAGCGTCTCGGCATCGGGCCAAGCCCAGTGGTGGTGAATGAGCAGGGTTTATTGGTTGAGTGGATTGCAGGTGAGACACTTTACGAAGATCTAGAGCTCGATGACCTGTTGAAAACGCTGATCTCTGTGCATCTGGTCAATACTGCGCGATTACCACTGCAACCATTCAGTTTCACAGCGCGAGTCGACCACTATTGGCTGCAGCTTGATGCGATTCATAAGACCGAAGCCTGCACTAAGGTTTATCAAGAGTGGCGCGTGGCTCCGAGTGTTACCAATGTCGACCTGTCTTTGTGCCATTTTGATTTAGGTGGTTATAACCTGGTGAGAAACAGTGACGGTATTAAGATTATCGACTGGGAATACGCTGCGCTAGCAGACCCTAGGCTCGATTTAACCTTGACCATTGCGGTTACTGGAGTGCCGGCTACTGAAGCGGTTGAGAAGTACTGTCAGCTGCGAGGTATCCATGATGTTCAGCCTTGGCTAGATGGTGTAGCAGCGTGGTTACCAAGAAGCCAAATGATGGCGATGCTTTGGTATTTACTTGCTCATCAGCTTTGGGGCGATGAAAGTTATTTGCAGGAAGCAGAGGCTCTGAGTCACACTTTATGTAGCTAGGATCACGTTTAGGAAGTGAAAAATATAATTTCTCAGCTGTTACCTTTAAAACCTTGTTTTTCGTGTTAGATTGATCAAAACGTACCAATATTCAACGGGGGAGGTACAATGATTATCTATCTACATGGCTTCGACTCAACAAGCCCGGGCAATCACGAAAAAATACTGCAGTTGCAATTCATTGATGATGACGTTCGTTTCATCAACTACAGTACTTTGCATCCAAAACACGATATGCAGCATTTGCTAAAAGAAGTGCATAAAGTGATAGAGCAATCAGATGATCCGCATCCAATTATTTGTGGTGTAGGTTTAGGTGGTTTCTGGTCTGAGCGCATTGGTTTCTTGTGTGGTATTAAGCAGGTGATTTTCAATCCAAACTTGCAACCTGAAAACAACATGGTAGGTCGAATTGACCGTCCTGAAGAGTACGAAGATATTGCGACCAAGTGTGTTGAGCAGTACCGTATGAAGAACAAAGGTCGCTGTTTAGTGGTGCTTTCTCGTGAAGATGAAATTCACGACAATAGCAAAACAGCCGCTGCACTCGAAGATTACTACGACGTAATCTGGGACGAGAAAGAGAGTCACAAATTCAAAAAAATCTCTCAACATCTTCAGGCAATGAAAGCGTTTAAGAACGCTTAATTACTCCGGTTATTTTATAAAAGCAGCACTCATTTGGGTGCTGCTTTTTCACATCTGAATCTTAGATATTGGTATTGATAAAACAGTTGTATATGTTTTATCGGTCGGTTTGTGCATTTATAGATAAGTTTGCGCAAACGTTAACTAATTAGCCGCGAATCCTCATTGTGGGTAAGGATTTTTGTTGCGGTCATCTTTTTGCTATATATAATGTTCTTAAGCAAAATATTTTGACAAATATCAAAAAAAATTGAGAGCGAGTGAAAAACTTGCCCATAATTTGCGTTCTATCTCTCAGCTAGACGCCTTTTTTATCCATGTGAGCAAAGCGACAAACGAATGTTTGTTGTTTGTTATCCCTCTAACTACTCGGTTAGCTGTCGTTATTCTTTTTCGCGGTTATCCAATATGTCACAGCCTTATCAACAAGGCCGAGTAGATACATAGAATTTATCGGTTGGAGTAATCGAGCCGAACCCCATTTATTCATTTTGTAGAGGATTGTCATTGTGACAAAAATTATCGTAGTAGGCGGCGGTGCTGGTGGTTTAGAGCTAGCAACTAAGCTAGGCCGCACTTTAGGTCGTAAGAAGCGTGCCCAGATCACTCTGGTAGACCGTAAAGCAAGCCACCTATGGAAACCATTACTTCATGAAGTAGCAACTGGCTCACTGGATGAAGGTGTTGATGCATTAAGCTACCGCGCACATGCAAAAAACCATTACTTCGACTTCCAAATGGGCAGCCTGAACGACATCGATCGTGAACGTAAAGTGATTGCACTGAGCGAACTGAAAGATGAGCACGGCGAATTGCTGATGCCAAGTCGTGAACTTGAATACGACATTCTTGTTATGGCACTAGGTTCAACGTCGAACGACTTCAACACTCCAGGTGTTCGTGACAACTGTATTTTCCTTGATAGCCCAGAACAAGCGCACCGTTTCCGTACTGAAATGAATAACCAGTTCTTAAAGCTTCACGCTAAGAACGGTCAAGGTACGGTAGACATCGCGATTGTTGGCGCGGGTGCAACAGGTGTTGAGCTTTCTGCAGAGCTACATAACGCAGTAAAAGAGCTTCGTACTTACGGCTTCGGTGATCTAGATTCAAGCAAGCTGAACGTGAACCTAGTTGAAGCGGGTGAGCGTATTCTTCCGGCTCTACCTCCTCGTATTTCAAGCGCAGCACACTCTGAGCTAACGAAGCTTGGTGTGAATGTTCGTACTAATACTATGGTGACTCAGGCGGACTCTGACGGCCTAACAACCAAAGATGGCGACAAGATCCCAGCACAAATCATGGTATGGGCAGCAGGTATCAAAGCACCAGACTTCATGAAAGATATCGGTGGTCTTGAAACCAACCGTATCAACCAGTTGGTTGTGAAAAACACGCTGCAAACAACACTGGATGACAACATCTTTGCTATCGGTGACTTGGCACAATGTACCCAAGCAGATGGTTCATTTGTTCCACCACGTGCACAAGCGGCTCACCAAATGGCAAGCTGTGCATTCAGCAACATCATTGCTAAGCTGAACGGTCGTGACCTAAAAGACTACATCTACAAAGATAAAGGCTCACTGGTTTCGTTAAGCCGTTTCTCTACCGTAGGTAGCTTGATGGGTAACCTAACTAAAGGTTCGATGATGGTTGAAGGTCGTATTGCTCGTGTGGTTTACATCTCTTTGTACCGCATGCACCAAATGGCGCTTCACGGCTTAATCAAAACATCACTGATGATGCTGGTTGGTCGTATTAACCGTGTACTTCGTCCAAACCTAAAGCTTCACTAATCAGGTAAGCCTTATAAGGGCATTTCGCTGATAATAAAAAAGAGCTCTTCGGAGCTCTTTTTTGATCGTGTTGATTGAGTACTATCGCTGGTTGCAACTAATTGAAGTAGTTAAGAGTTTGGAGGTAGCACAGAATAAACCACGCCATCTTTCGGTTTACCGTTAAACAGAAATCGATTCTTGGCAATGGTTTCTCGCTCAGCGCCACACTTCTCTATCAGCTTTTGGCTTGGTAGGTTCTCGGTATCGCAGACAATCTCCAAGCGCGTTAACTTCAGTTGCGCAAAGCAAAATTCAAACAAGGCCAGCATCGCTTCTTTGGCTATTCCTCTCCTTTGAAAGTCATCACTCACCCAATAACCTAAACTCGCCATATTGAAGGTGTGATAAAGCTCATTGATCGCCACCATTCCGACCAGCTTATCGGTTTTTCGCTCAAAAATACCAAAACCAAACGCGTCGGCTTTCACCCAGTTCAGGCGAGTTGCTAGAATAAACTTCTCGGCTTCGACGATAGAAAACTCATCGTGGCACCAATCTACCCAAGGTAATAAACTCGGTGAAGATTTGATCAGCTGAGCAAACTCTTGAGCATCTGAGGCTTCAATGATTTTGAGGCTTAGATTTTGTGTATTGATCTGAAAGTCTGGGCTCATAGGACGTACCAAATAACATGTAATGGCTAATAAAACGCCCTCACAATGGAGGGCGTATTGAATGCTTAATACAACTTCAATTCTTTATATCAAGTTCCACTCTCTATAAGAATAGTTGAGCTGCTAGCTGAAGACTGATTACGTGGTTTATTGAGCGACGCGACGTACTTGAATCACCATGCCAAGAAGCGGGTGGTCTAGGTAGTGAGTCTCTGTACTGCGCATGCGACGTTTTTGGTCCATGCGGTAGCTTTTAAGGAACTCTTGCACTTCAACGGTCGGAGAGATCTCAGTAAGGTTACCCACCTGAACATTGCTCTCTGCACCACTTACTGGCGAGTCTAGCTCGATTTGCTGTTCTTGCAGCGTCACTTCACGAACGCTTGGCGCTTTTAAATCCAGAGTCGTTTCAGCATATAGATAGTGCTGTACGTAGATCTGTAGCTTGCCGTCTAATTCGTAAAGCGGTTTATCAATAGTTTCTTCTTGGAAGCCATCTGGGTTTGATGCAGTGACAGCACCTTTCTCAGAGCCGTCGGCATTAAACTGTTTAGAGAAGTCTTTACCTGCTTGAATGTGGAAAACAGGTGCTGAACTTTTACCTTGGTCACCTTGACGCCAAGCCGTATGCATCAGAACTTCAAAGCCTGCGTGTTTGCGTAGCTTGTCCTTCTGAGGCGTTAACTTGTATTCCGAGTAAGGAAGCATCTGCACGCCTTTCTTCGCTCGGTACTGGGTATCTTGAAATGAACCAACGCGCTCAAGTGAAATCTTAGGCTGTGTGTTTGGCCAAGATTCATTTACTTTTTCTGCATCAACAGCGCGCTTAAAAATGATCACTTCTATATCAAATTGTCTCTGTGCCATACTTGGCAGTGAGACGAACAATAGTAGCAGTGGGATCAGTCTTTTCATTTTTACTCCGTCTTCCAGCCGAACTATCGGCGGGATAATTTATATGTGCAGTGGGTTGGGTCTTATGCTGAAGGCAGCAAGTTTTGTCTGAATTCGCCCAATAAATCACTAACAAATTGAATTCGTTTCCGTCTGTCGACCAATGGTATCGTAAACTTGAACTTAGTTGGTCCTTCCATTGAAAACTTTTGCGGTTGAGATTGCAACAGTTTAACAAGGTAGTTCGGGTTTATGTCAGCATCCGGGTAGAATTCGATAAATCCGCCTTTATCGTGCGCTTCAATTTTCTTGGCTTTGATAGATGCCGCCGCTAATTTAAGCTCGGAAACCGATAATAAGTTCTTGGTTGCATCAGGAAGAATACCGAAGCGGTCGATAAGCTCGACTTTTAGCTCTGCAAGTTCATCCGTGTCACTCACGCTCGCAATACGCTTGTATGTTGATAAACGCGTGTTGATGTCTGGAATATAGTCGTCTGGCAATAGTGCAGGCAGACGCATCTCAATTTCAGTTTGTTCACGCAATAGATCATCAAGTGAAGGCTCTCTACCTTCTTTCAATGCTTCTACTGCTTGCTCAAGCATCTCCATGTACAAGGTGAAACCAACCGACTGGATTTGACCACTTTGCTCATCGCCTAATAGCTCACCAGCACCACGAATCTCTAAGTCATGGGTTGCTAGCGTAAAGCCTGCACCTAAGTCTTCAAGTGAAGCTATGGCGTCCAATCGTTTGACCGCGTCTTTGGTCATTGCTTTCGGGGGAGGTGTTAGCAAGTAGGCATAAGCTTGGTGGTGAGAACGGCCCACACGACCACGCAATTGGTGAAGCTGAGCTAAACCAAGGTTATCGGCTCTGTCCATCAAGATAGTATTAGCTGTTGGTACATCGATACCGGTTTCGATGATGGTTGTACACACCAACAAGTTAAAGCGCTGGTGGTAGAAGTCATTCATGATGCGTTCCAGTTCGCGCTCTCGCATCTGGCCATGAGCCACGGTAACGCGCGCTTCTGGAATCAGCTTCTGTAGTGACTCTGCTGTTTTCTCAATCGTGTCGACTTGGTTGTGCAGGAAGTAAACCTGCCCACCACGCATAATTTCACGCAGCACCGCTTCTCTGACGATCGCATCATCACTTTCGCGAACGAAGGTTTTAATTGCCAAGCGTCGTGCGGGTGGTGTTGCGATGATAGACAAATCACGCATACCACTCATTGCCATGTTCAGCGTTCGCGGGATTGGTGTAGCAGTGAGCGTTAGGATGTCGACATCCGCACGCATTGCTTTCACTTTCTCTTTCTGACGTACACCGAAGCGGTGTTCTTCATCGACAACCAGCAAGCCAAGGTCTTTAAACTTAATATCGCTAGAAAGAAGCTTGTGAGTCCCCACCAAGATGTCGACCTTACCCTCGGCGACATCTTGCATGATCAACTTCTGCTCTTTAGCTGATTTGAATCGGGATAGAACCTCGACACGAATCGGCAAGTTGGCGAAACGGTCGCGGAAATTTTCGAAGTGTTGCTGCGCAAGTAGGGTAGTAGGGACTAAAACCGCCACTTGTTTGCTGTTATCGGTACACACAAACGCTGCGCGCATCGCGACTTCGGTTTTACCAAATCCAACATCACCACACACCAAACGGTCCATGGCTTTTGCTTGGCACATGTCAGACATCACTGCATTGATGGCCATAGCTTGGTCATCGGTTTCTTCGAATGGGAAACCAGATTTGAAAGTCGCGTATTGGCCACGGTCGAGCACAAATTTGTAGCCAGGTTTCAGCTCACGCTTAGCGTAAACATCAAGTAGCTCCGCTGCAACATCACGGACTTTCTCTGCGGCACGTTTACGAGCTTTTTGCCACGCTTCGCCACCGAGTTTATGCAGTGGTGCAGAATCTTCAGCGCCACCAGAGTAACGCCCGATTAAGTTCAAAGACGCAACTGGCACGTAGAGCTTGGCATCGTTTTGATACTCAAGCGTTACGTATTCGGTTTTCATGCCGCCGGCTTCGAGTGTTTGCAAACCGATGTAACGACCAATACCGTGGTCAATGTGCACAACAGGCTGACCCGGTTTAAGCTCTGCCAAGTGGCGAATTACGGTATCGCTATTAACGCTTTTCTTATCTTTCTTACGACGCTGAACAACACGATCGCCAAGTAAGTCGCTTTCACAGATAAGGGCGATGTTGTGCTCTTCATGGATAAAACCGTGTTCAGCAGAGCCAAGGATCAGGCTGAACTTATCTTTGCCTTTAATCGCTTCGTCGAGGTTTTCAACTTCGCTTGGACGAACTTTTATTCCTCGAAGCAACTCACTCAGAGCCTCACGGCGACCTTCAGACTCAACTGAAAAAACCACTTTGCCTTCGAAGGCTTCAGTGAACTTTCTTAGGTTTGCGAGTGGCTCTTTATTCTGATGCTGAACACTGAGGTCAGGCAATGTCACGACCGGTAAGTTAGTGCGGCCTGCTTTCTCTTCAATCGAATCTAGGCTTAGGTTGACTTGTGGCTTCTGTTTGAAGTGTGCGAATAGCTCGTCTTTCTTTAGCCATAGTTGTTCAGGTGTCAGCAGTGGTCGTAATGGATCAACACCGCGCTGTTCGTATCTGTGAGCAACATCAGCAAGGAACGAATCAACAGCTGTTTCTACGTCACCAAGAACTAATAGTTGCGCTTCATCGGCAACGTAATCAAACAAGGTTTCTGTGTGATCGAAGAACAGCGGTTGCCAATACTCAATACCAGCAGGCCAAGTCCCTTTTGAAACCTGCATATAAACCGATTCTGGTTCGCGGCGGGCATCAAACTGTTGGCGCCAACGAATACGGAAATCTTCAATCGCTGTTTCCGAGGTTGGAAACTCATGAGCAGGTAGAAGGCGAATCTCGGAGATATCTTCGATAGAGCGTTGATTCTCAGGATCGAAGGTACGAATCGTATCGATTTCATCATCAAAGAAGTCTATACGATATGGGTCTTTACTGCCCATTGGGAATAGGTCGAGAATAGAACCACGGCTTGCGTATTCACCTGGGCCAAACACTTGATCAACGTAACGATAGCCTGACTTTTCAAGCTGCAAGCGCAGTTTCTCAAGCGAGTAGAGATCGCCCGTTTTCACCATTAGAGTGTGCTGCAGCAAAAAGTCGCGCGGTGACTGGCGTTGCAATAACGTGCTGATCGGAACGATCGTGATGCCGTCTTTTAATGTCGGCAAAGCATAAAGGCGTGCGATACGATCTGAGATGATCTCTTGGTGCGGCGAAAAGCTGTCGTAAGGCAGTGTTTCCCAGTCTGGGAATAATGCGACTTCATGTGCCGTAAACTGTTCAATTTCAGATTGTAGCTTAAGTGCGACTTGTGGGTCTGGCACTGCAAGTACGGTATGGCTGTTGTGTTGCTCTGCGAGTTTAGCAATGGCCAGAGCGAGAGACGAACCGACTAGGTTACCGATGTGCTTTTTGTCACCGGCACCTTTAAGTTTAGGTAGTGTAAATATGGATTTTTTGGTCATGTTAATTTACTTGTTATCTCGGTCTAGAGAGCGTTGACGCAAGAGTTTCTGTTGTTGATGAAGTGCCGCTTTAATTAGCAGGTCTTGGTCGGTATCGCGAAGATGAGCGTATTTAAATTTGATTTCGAAACCTGAGTCTTTCGCTTCGCTAGCAAATACTTCTGCGTAGCAATAAATGGCTGCAGCTGGGTGCTCTAGGAAAAGTTTGGCTTTTACCAAGCGACCTGGTTCGATGTCTGCTTTTGAAAAGCAGGAAAACTGACTCGCACCAAATGAATAGGTGTGAGTACGAAATTTCTCATCATCTTGCTGCGACAACATAAAGCTCAACAAGAGGTTTAATTTTGAGTTTTGTGCATCCAATAAACTGATGACATTCTTCAAGTCGCTGTTTATCAGTTCAGCGCGAGCACTGTCAGCTAACAGATCCAATTGGCTAAATTCACTTGCCACCACAAATGGTGCTGGGATCTCAGATTCGAATTGAATTTGAGAGGGTAAAGTGAAGCCGCTGTCCATTGGTTCAATATTAGCGGTAAGGCTATGGTGAACGGTGAAAAACTCTTGTTCTGTCATGCGTTAGTTCCTTGAAGTGATCTATTGATTATCGCTATGTGGCCGCAGTAATCAAGGTCAGTTAATTGAAAGTCTCAAATAGTTGTTTGAAATTTGGCAATTTGACAAGGTTCTGTTTTTCAAGCCTAACTAATTGAGTTAATTCACTCTATATTTTCAATTAACCCCTACACAGTAACAGCAATACCCGTTACATTAACCCGCATCCCCTTTAGATGGTTCAAAGTATGTTTCATCCTATTTCGTTGTTTGTTGGCCTACGCTATTTGAAAGGCCGTTCAGGTGATCGCTTTAGCCGTTTTGTTTCTTATATGTCGACGGCAGGTATCACCATTGGTGTGCTGTCTTTGGTTACTGTTTTATCGGTAATGAATGGATTCGAAGCGCAGTTAAAAGACCGAATTCTTGGTGTTCTTCCTCAGGCCGTGGTTTATGAGCAAGGCGGCACCACCTCTCTTTCTGCTAAAGCGCCTAATTTTGCAGAGCAAATGTCTCTTAATGGTCACGTTGAGCCGATTGTTCGCAGTGAGGCAGTAATTCAGAGTCCGGCTCAGTTATCTGCAGGGCTGTTAATCGGCATTGAGCCTAATTCAGATGACCCTCTTCAGAACCACTTAATTGCAGGTCGATTGTCTTCACTTAAAGCGGGTCAGTATCAGCTATTTCTTGGTCATACCTTGGCGAGAAATTTGAAGGTATCTATGGGTGACAAAGTTCGCCTGATGGTGACCAGCGCTAGCCAATACACACCATTAGGTCGTATTCCAAGCCAACGAAATTTCACTGTTGCTGGTATTTTTAATACTGGCTCTGATATCGATGCTCAATTGATGGTGACAGATATTAAAGATGCTGGGCGTTTGATGCGCTACAAATCAGATACCATTTCAGGCTGGAGACTATTTTTTGAAGACCCGTTTGAAGTCGCAGAGTTATCGACTCAACCATTACCTGAAGGTTGGTTGTGGAGTGATTGGCGAGACCAACGTGGCGAGCTGTTTCAAGCGGTGCGCATGGAAAAGAATATGATGGGCTTGATGCTTGGTCTTATCATCGGTGTTGCTGCATTTAATATTATTTCCGCGCTTATTATGGTGGTGATGGAGAAGCAGTCTGAAGTCGCGATTCTTAAAACACAAGGCATGACCGATGGTCAAGTCATGGGAATTTTTATGGTTCAAGGTGCAAGTAGTGGCGTGATTGGGGCGCTCTCTGGTGGAGTATTGGGCGTTGCCCTAGCAATGAACCTTAATACTATTTTAGAGGCGATGGGGGTTGCTCTATTCTCATTTGGTGGCCAACTACCAATTTTAATTAACCCAATTCAAATCGCCGTTGTTGTGGTTCTGGCTATCGCACTTAGCTTGATTGCCACTGTATTCCCTTCTTATCGTGCATCGTCTGTGAAACCTGCTGAGGCCCTTCGTTATGAGTAATTTTCTTCAATGTAATGATATCCGTAAAACGTACCGTGAAGGCTCGTTAGATACAGAGGTGCTCAAGGGAGTCAGCTTTGAAATCGCAAAGGGTGAGCTAGTAGCAATCATCGGCACCTCTGGTTCGGGCAAAAGTACCTTACTACATATCTTAGGCGCGCTTGATGATGCCTCTGCAGGCAGTGTGAGTTTTCTTGGTCAGGACTTAGCATCTTTGAGTTCAAATAAGCAAGCGAAGCTTCGCAATCAACATCTCGGTTTTGTTTATCAATTCCACCACCTTCTTTCTGATTTTTCTGCACTAGAAAACGTAGCTATGCCGTTACTTATTGGCGGCGAGAAACCTGCGAAAGCAAAACAAGAAGCTCAACTGTTACTTGATAAAGTTGGGTTAAGCCACCGTGTTGATCACCGACCTTCAGAACTTTCTGGTGGTGAAAGACAGCGTGTGGCAATTGCTCGTGCATTGGTAAACAAACCTGCTTTAGTTTTAGCTGATGAGCCGACTGGTAACCTTGACCACAATACCGCACTGTCAATTTACGACTTAATGCGTGAGCTCAACCGTGAATACGATACTGCTTTCTTGGTGGTAACCCACGATGGTGAACTTGCGGGCAAGATGGACCGTCAACTTCACATGCAAGATGGTTTGTTGGTTAACGTAGAAAAAGAGGTGAGCTAAGTGTTTTCTTCTTTATCTCTATTGATAGGCGGTCGGTTTAGCCGAGCGAAACAGCGAGACAAGATGGTGTCGTTCATCTCTTTGTCTTCGACAATCGGCATTGCGGTTGGTGTCGCCGTGATCATTATCGGCTTGTCGGCCATGAATGGTTTTGAGCGTGAGCTTGAATCACGCGTGCTTTCTGTTATTCCACACGGTGAGTTTGAGGGCGTGAACGAGCCAGTAACTCGTTGGGAACATGTGATCGAACAGTCCGAAAAAAACGACAAGGTTATGGCAGCTGCGCCTTATGTAAAAATTACAGCGCTTGCTGAAAAGGGCAAAGAGTTGAAAGCGATCGAAGTGCGCGGCGTTGACCCTAAGCGTGAGCAAGAAGTCTCGAGTTTGTCTAACTTCATCGATAAACAAGCTTGGAGTGAATTTAAGTCGGGGCAACAACAGATCATCTTGGGCTCAGGTGTAGCAGATGTGCTTGGCGCTAAAGTCGGTGATTATCTGACTTTGATGATTCCAACGGTGAATGGCTCTGTGAAGGTTCAGGCGCCAAAACGTGTTCGAGTGAAAGTGGTGGGTTTGCTGACGCTTAATGGTCAGATAGACCACAGCTTGGCTCTAATCCCTATTGGTGATGCTCAAGTCTACGCAAACTTAGGTGAAGCGGTGACTGGAGTCTCTTTAAAAGTGACCGATGTGCTGAACGCGAACTCTATTGTGCGCGAAGTGGGCAATCAGCTTGATGTGTACGTGTATCTACGAAGCTGGCAACAGAAGTTTGGCTTCTTGTATCGAGATATCCAATTGGTCCGCACCATCATGTACCTGGTGATGGTACTGGTTATTGGCGTCGCTTGTTTCAATATTGTCTCGACTTTAATGATGGCAGTGAAAGACAGAGCATCAGAGATCGCGATCTTAAGAACCATGGGTGCATCAGATGGTCTAGTAAAGCGCATCTTTGTTTGGCAGGGCGTATTCTCAGGTGTGTTAGGCAGTTTAGTGGGGAGTGCGATAGGTGTGTTGGTGGCACTTAACCTCACTACGCTTATTAAAGGGCTTGAAAAGCTTGTCGATCACCAGTTCTTGTCCGGTGACATTTACTTTGTCGACTTTTTGCCATCACAATTGGATATGACGGATGTTGTTGTTGTGTCCGGTACTGCGATTGTGTTGAGTTTGCTGGCGACTTGGTATCCAGCATCACGAGCGGCGAAGTTAAATCCGGCCTCGGTGCTTAGTTCTAAATAATTAGCAGTCAGTTCTCTAGTAGATACAAAAAAGGATCCCAATGGGATCCTTTTTATTGAATTCAATTCGTGTTCATTACGACTTTCGTTACATGCCAATCTTGCAGAGGTCAGCGGCTCATCTGATTTTAACTTGTGTGCATTTTAAGTGAAGCGCATACAAGGTTAGATTGAATGACAAGGAACGGTCGTTCAGTACCTTGCTTGTCGCTTCTTCCAACTTCTTACTACTGAGTAACGCCATAAACCGCGAATACCAAAGTAGCCAGTCATTGCTGAAACCACCCCACAAATCAGACAACCCAATAAGAACGGAGGCCCAATGGTGCTCATCTGCGCCAAGATGAAGTCCCAAGACAGCTCGAAGTGAAAGGCTTGCGGCGGAACATGCATAACAAACGCCCCGACTTTATAAGCAAAGTAGAAGAGAACGGGCATGGTGACCGGGTTACTGATCCAAACAAGTGCGACAGCCAGAGGCAGATTAACGCCACATGCGACGGCAAGGCCTGCAGACATAATCATTTGACTTGGTAGAGGGACAAACGCCATGAATAACCCAACAGCGAACGCGCCAGCCGCAGAGCGACGATTAAGGCACCATAAGTTTGGGTTGTACAAAACATTGCCAAAAACTTTCAATGCTTTCTGACGCTTGATTAACTCATGGTCAGGCATAAATCGTTTGATAAACTTTCTTGGCATAGGAGGAAGCTACTCTCTTGTTTAACACTTGGTTCTTGATTTCATTTGCTGCGACAGTTGTGTCTGCCAGCTTCTGGCCTGTGATGCCACATTGGGTTTGGGCACCATTGATGCTGTTGCTACTGCTAGCATCAACAAAGTATAGCGTTTTCCGGAGTGCAAGAGGTCCAGTAACAGCATTGATACTAGTTATCTGCCTAGGGAATGCGATTGAAATACAAACGAGTCGCTTATTCCAATCAGGGCAGAATACTACCATAAATGCTTCGGTTGTTAGCCTTTTTAGTGAAAATAGCCACGGTTTTGAAAGCGTAATAGTAGCCAGATCAATTAGCGGCGAAAAATTAATCTCTCCTCAATTGATAAAATTGCGTTTATTCACCCCTTTTAAGTTAACGCTTGGAGATGATGTCAATTTATCTGTGTCCATAAAGCCTGTATGGGGCAAACTCAATGAAGCAGGCTTTGATTTAGAAAAGTACTTGTTTAGTGCAGGCGTGGTTGCCAATGCAACTTACAGGGCCGATACCAAATATCGAATACACTCTAGCACCAACTTGCGAGCCCAATGGTTTGAAACCAGCCTTGAAAGGTTAAGTCGGCTGACAAACCAAGACCTCATTATGGCTTTAAGCTTTGGGTATCGGGAGCTCATTCATCCTCAGCGGTGGGATTTACTTAAAAGTAGTGGCTTAATTCATTTGATGGCTATCTCGGGACTCCATATCGGGATTGCCTTTGGTTTCGGTTATCAGTTAGGCAAGATATTCAGGTTACTTTCACCTTCATATCTTTGGCTTCCTACGATGTTCGGGCTCAGTTTGGCCTATTTCTATAGTTGGTTTGCTGGGTTCACGCTGCCAACTTTAAGAGCTTTAGTGATGTGCGTCATCGCCAGTTATTTTTTGTGGCGTGGGCAGAATATCAGTTTGCTTCGGTATGTCGCTTTAAGTCTGTGCGTGGTTCTGCTGATTTGGCCGTTTTCAGTCTTGTCGAGCAGTCTTTGGTTGTCCTTTGGTGCATTGGGCGCCGTTCTATATATCGCTTTAAATTGTCAGCCTTCATCTTCAGTCTCTACATTTTTCGACCGAGTATTGTTGCTCATTAAGATCCAACTGATGCTTACACTCCTGCTAACGCCGTTTTCCATGCTGTTTTTCAAAGGGGTCAGTTTAGTCTCTGTTTTCTACAATTTACTTCTTTTGCCTTGGGTATCGATGGTGACGATCCCGCTGTTGTTTCTGGCAATGTTTCTTAGCTTAATATCGGAGTCAGTGTCTAGTACGCTTGAACTCGGAGTGTTAGGTAATGGCTTTGTTAGCCAACTGTGGAAGTTGGTCGACTTGTCGCTTGAGCCTCTCGTATATAGCCTTCCTTTCTCTGAGCGATTTTGGATTCAAGTCGATAATCATACAATTGAGTTGTCTGTATTCCTTATTTTGTTTTTCGGCTTTGTTGGTCGATACTTCAGGCGAGCACTATCGATATTGCTAATTGCTCTGTTTGTGTTGTGGTGGGAATTCAGCAAACCCCAGCAAGAAAAGCTAACCATCGATATATTGGATGTTGGACACGGGTTGTCTTTACTGTTGGAAAAGAACAATCAGATTGTTGTTTATGATCTTGGCAATGCGTGGCCAGGAGGCTCGGTTGTTGAGTCATTGTTGATTCCTACTTTGAATCAGCGGGGGATTCATGAATTAGAAGGCGTGATTGTGAGTCATTTCGATTCTGACCATGCTGGTGGTTATCCAGCGTTGCTTGAAAACTACAACCCTAAGTGGATAAGAACCAGTCAGAATATTAATCAACAACCCCAATCTACCACTCCAGCTCTGCCTAATATTCAAGCATGTACTCTTGGTGAGGTTTGGAACTGGCAAGGTATTGTTTTTGAAGTGTTATGGCCTCCCAAGCAAGTGAAGAGGGCGTACAACCCACATTCGTGCGTGGTCAAGATATCAGACTCAAATACAGATTTCTCGATGTTGCTCACTGGCGATGTTGAACTAGTAAGTGAGTGGTTACTTGCCCGTGAAGGTGAACGGCTTAGGAGTAATGTCATGTTGGTTCCGCATCATGGCAGTGATTCGTCATCGATTAAGTCGTTTATTGAGGCCGTGTCACCTAAGCTGGCGATAGCTTCTCTAGCCAAAGGAAATCAGTGGGGAATGCCGAGTGCGTCTGTTGTTGAACGCTATCAGGAAGCGGGGAGTACTTGGCTAGATACTGGAGAAAGCGGACAAATAACCATCACTCTTAGCAAAGAAGGTTGGCAATATCATGCTATTAGAGAACAACAAGGCGGGCAGTGGTATAGGCAGATGCTTCGTAAGGGAGTAGAATAGATAGATTATTGTGAGAAAATTAAGCGATTCTATGTCAACACAAACAGATGAAACTACCTGGGTCACATTTAAAAGACTTTGGACTTATATTCGACTATATAAGGCCGGCCTAGGTGTTGCGGTAATTGCGCTTATTATAAATGCCGTTTCTGATACCTATATGATTTCCTTACTAAAGCCGTTACTTGATGAAGGCTTTGGTAATGCTGAATCTGACTTTTTACGTACACTTCCACTTATTATCTTTGCCATGATGTTCGTTCGTGGTGTCAGTGGTTTTGTTTCAACCTACTGTTTGAGCTGGGTCTCTGGCAATGTGGTTATGGAAATTCGTCGTAAAATATTCAGCCATTTCATGCACATGCCTGTGTCTTTCTTCGATAAAGAACAGACTGGTGCTCTGCTATCCCGAATTACTTACGATTCAGAGCAAGTGTCTGCAGCAACCAGTAAAGCGTTAGTCAGTATTGTTCGTGAAGGTGCAAGTATTATTGGCTTACTGACGCTGATGTTCTGGAACAGTTGGCAGTTGTCTTTGGTATTATTCGCTGTAGCACCTCTTGTGGCGTGGGCGATCAGTATCGTATCGAAGCGATTCAGAAAGATCTCTAAGAACATGCAAACCAGCATGGGTCATGTTGCTTCTTCAGCTGAACAAATGCTGAAAGGGCATAAAGTGGTTCTAACTTACGGTGGTCAAGATCTAGAAAAACACCGCTTTGATAAAGTTAGTAACCAAATGCGCCAACAAAGCATGAAGCTAATCACTGCTCAAGCGGCCGCTAACCCAATTATTCAAATGATCGCATCAGTTGCGATTGTTGTTGTTCTATTCCTCGCTAGTGTCGATTCTATTAAAGCCGAGCTCACTGCTGGTACGTTTACCGTTGTCTTCTCTGCAATGTTTGGTTTGTTGCGTCCACTAAAAGCGCTAACTAACGTAACATCTGAATTCCAACGCGGTATGGCAGCAAGTACGACGCTATTTGGTTTGATGGATCTAGATACAGAACAAAACAAAGGCACGTTGAAACCTGAAACTGTAACGGGTGAAGTGGCTGTTAAAGATGTGACGTTTACTTATGATGGTGCAGAGAAACCTGCTCTCGATAAGGTCAGCTTTAATATACCGAAAGGTAAGACAGTTGCGCTTGTTGGGCGGTCTGGTTCGGGTAAGAGTACCATTGCTAACCTGTTTACTCGCTTCTATGACGTCGACTCAGGTTCAATTGAACTTGATGGCCACGACATTCGTGATTATGAATTGAGAAATCTACGTGAGCACTTTGCTCTTGTTTCTCAAAATGTGCACCTGTTTAACGATACAGTCGCGAACAACATCGCTTATGCAGCAGAAGAGCAATATACTCGCGAACAGATTGAACACGCGGCTAAACTTGCTCATGCAAGCGAATTTATCGAGGGCATGGAAAATGGCATCGATACGGTTGTGGGTGAAAATGGTGCGAGCCTTTCTGGCGGTCAAAGACAGCGTATTGCGATTGCCCGAGCTCTATTGAGAGATGCACCTGTTTTGATTCTTGATGAGGCAACATCAGCACTGGATACAGAGTCAGAGAGAGCGATTCAATCCGCACTAGAAGAGCTGCAGAAAGACAAAACAGTATTAGTTATTGCACACCGACTTTCTACCATCGAGCAAGCCGATGAAATTCTAGTGGTTGATGATGGTCATATTGTAGAAAGGGGCGCACATGCTGAGCTAATCGCGCATGATGGCGCCTATGCACAATTACACCGAATTCAGTTCAGTGGATAAGATTAGGCCTTGTTGTGATCGAAAAGATTTGGTTTAACAACCACCCGTTGAAATACCTTCTCTGGCCGCTGTTGTGGCCACTGAGTCTGCTGTTCAAAATGATCAGCGGTCAACGTCGTGATGCTTATCTATCGGGGAAGAAAGAGACTTACCGTCCACCATTGCCAGTAATTGTTGTTGGTAATATTACCGCTGGTGGTAATGGTAAAACACCGGTCGTAATTTGGTTGGTTGAGATGCTCCAGGCCAATGGTTTTAAGCCTGGTGTCGTTTCTCGTGGCTACGGTGCAAAAGCACCAAGCTATCCGCTGGTTTTGGATGAGAATACGCCAGCAGAACACTCTGGTGATGAACCTCGTTTGATCCGAAAGCGAACAGGAGCTCCTGTTGCGGTCGACCCTGTGCGCGCGAATGCGGTGAAGGCTTTACTGAGCGAAGGGGTGAATGTCATCATCACTGACGACGGCCTTCAGCATTATGCACTTGAACGTGATGTTGAATTTGCGGTTATCGACGGTGCGAGACGCTTTGGTAGTGAGTGCCTAATTCCTTTAGGCCCATTAAGGGAGCCTATATCTCGTTTAGATGACGTAGACTTTTTGGTGAATAATGGCGGTAAAGCGCACGGGCGAGAGTTCTCGATGTCTTTGCTTCCAAGCCAAGCCGTTAACCTGAAGACAGGTCAGAAAAGGTCTGTGGCAGAATTACAGAAGCTGGTGGCTTTTGCAGGTATTGGCCATCCACCACGTTTTTTTAAAACATTAGACGATCTTGATGGTGATGTGGTTTTCACACAGGGCTTCGCCGACCATCAAGATTTTGATAAAGATGAACTTCATGCCTTAGCTAAGAAAGGCATGAATCTGATTATGACAGAAAAAGACGCTGTAAAATGCGAAGAATATGCTCAAGATAACTGGTGGTATCTTCCAGTTTCTGCGCAGTTTGATGAAGATTCGCAACAGCAAATTTTAAAAAGAATAAAAGAGGTTATGGAATACTATGGATCACCGTCTACTTGAGATCGTTGCTTGCCCTGTATGTAAAGGTAAACTAACTTTTGACAAGGATAAGCAAGAGCTTGTTTGTAAAATTGATCGCCTTGCTTACCCAATTAAAGAGGGTATTCCTGTTCTTTTAGAACCTGAAGCTCGCACCGTTTCAATGGATGAGGGTAAGTAATGTCTTATACGGTTGTTATACCTGCAAGATACCAATCGAGCCGTTTACCAGGTAAGCCTCTGGCTGACATTGGTGGCAAGCCGATGATTCAATGGGTATACGAACAGTCGATGAAGGCAGGTGCTGATAACGTTATTATCGCTACCGACGACGCTCGAGTTGAAAAAGCGGCTAAAGCATTTGGCGCGACCGTTTGTATGACATCACCGAATCATGAATCAGGCACTGAGCGTCTAGCTGAAGTGATTGAAGTTATGAAGATTCCAGATGATCATATTATCGTGAATGTTCAAGGTGATGAGCCACTTATCCCACCTGCGATCATTAATCAGGTTGCGAATAACCTTGCGAACAGTACAGCTCCGATGGCAACGTTAGGTGTGGAAATTACTCATGCTGATGAAGTGTTTAATCCTAACGCAGTTAAAGTTGTAACCGATAAAGACGGTTACGCGTTATATTTTAGCCGAGCAACCATCCCTTGGGATCGCGATGCTTATGCGAACAACGGTACTGCAGCGGAATCGCCTTTGCTTCGTCATATTGGTATCTATGCTTACCGAGCGGGTTTTATCAATACCTACATCAATTGGGAACCAAGTACCCTAGAACGAATTGAGTGCCTAGAGCAACTACGCGTGCTTTGGTACGGTGAAAAAATCCACGTAGATGTTGCGGCTGAAGCGCCTGCTGCTGGGGTTGACACACCTGAAGACCTAGAAGCGGTTCGAGCTATTATTGGCTAAGCTTCTTTGAGCTGATCATAAAACACAGTAGAGCCTTGCTTGTTGCGAGGCTTTTTTCTATCTATCGAAAAGTACGCTATCGATAAGCGCGTGGGTGTCTTATTGACTTACGCAAACGGATATTGAGCTGGTTGCATTTGTTTATGCATCATCAACACGGAATTATCTGAGATTTACCTCGCTCGACTTCCAATTTTTCTCTATAATATGCCGCCTATAAAGTAGTGGCGAATCGCTAGTACAGAATAAAACTTACGACAAAACGTGGAGTAAAAGATGCCTTCTCAAAGCCCAGTGATTACGGTTGATGGACCAAGTGGTGCAGGTAAAGGTACCCTGTGTATGTTACTAGCAGATAAGCTAGGCTTTCATCTTCTAGATTCAGGCGCGATCTATCGCGTATTGGCTTTAGCTGCAATTCACCATGGTGTGGATACAGAATCAGAAGATGCTTTAGTACCGCTTGCTACACACTTAGACGTGCAGTTTATTGCTGAAGGCGACTTAGTTAAGGTTATCCTAGAAGGTGAAGATGTGTCTGGTGAACTTCGTAAAGAAGAGACTGGCATGGCGGCTTCAAAAGTTGCTGCTTTACCTCGCGTTCGAGAAGCACTGCTTCGTCGTCAACGTGCATTCAGCGCTGCGCCTGGCTTGGTTGCCGATGGCCGTGACATGGGAACGGTTGTGTTTCCTGAAGCTGAAGCGAAAATATTTTTAGATGCAAGTGCTGAAGAGCGTGCGAGTCGCCGCCTTAAACAGTTGCAACAGAAGGGGTTAGATGTTAAATTTGACGACCTTTTGAGCGAGATCCAAGAGCGAGACGACCGAGATCGTAATCGCCCAGTGGCGCCACTTCGCCCTGCAGAGGATGCTCTAGTGCTTGATTCCACCTCAATGAATATTGAGCAGGTAGTAGATAAAGCACTACACTATATTGAATCGAAACTGGCTGGGTAATTTTGCCGAGCTAGTACGAACGTTGGTCGCAAGGATGATGACCGGCGAATTTATCAACCCCATGCGGTAGGATACCCATGGACGTTTAATTATTGAAGATTAAATAATGACTGAATCTTTTGCTCAACTCTTTGAAGAGTTTCTATCTGAAACTGAATTCCAACAAGGCAGCATCGTTAAAGGTACTGTAGTAGCTATCGAGAACGGTTTCGTTCTTGTAGACGCTGGTCTTAAGTCTGAATCTGCTATCCCTGCTGAACAATTCAAGAACGCTGCTGGCGAACTTGAAGTTGAAGTTGGTGCTGAAGTAGACGTAGCTCTAGACGCTGTTGAAGATGGTTTCGGTGAGACTCAACTTTCTCGTGAGAAAGCTAAGCGTCACGAAGCTTGGATCGTACTTGAGAAAGCTTGCGAAGAAGCTGAAACTGTTGTTGGTATCATCAACGGTAAAGTTAAAGGCGGTTTCACTGTTGAACTTAACGGTATCCGTGCTTTCCTTCCAGGTTCTCTAGTAGACGTACGTCCTATCCGTGACACTGCTCACCTAGAAAACAAAGAGCTAGAGTTCAAAGTAATCAAGCTAGACCAGAAGCGTAACAACGTTGTTGTTTCTCGTCGTGCTGTTATCGAATCTGAAAACAGTGTTGAGCGTGACGAACTTCTTGAAACTCTACAAGAAGGTACTGAAGTTAAAGGTATCGTTAAGAACCTTACTGACTACGGTGCATTCGTTGACCTTGGCGGTGTTGACGGTCTTCTACATATCACAGATATGGCTTGGAAGCGCGTTAAGCACCCATCAGAGATCGTTAACGTTGGTGACGAAATCCTAGTTAAAGTTCTTAAGTTCGATCGTGAGCGCACTCGTGTTTCACTAGGTCTTAAGCAACTAGGCGAAGATCCATGGGTAGCAATCGCTAAGCGTTACCCTGAAGGTCACAAGCTTTCTGGTCGTGTTACAAACCTAACTGACTACGGCTGCTTCGTTGAAATCGAAGAAGGCGTTGAAGGTCTAGTACACGTTTCTGAAATGGATTGGACTAACAAGAACATCCACCCTTCTAAAGTTGTTAATGTTGGCGACGAAGTTGAGGTTATGGTTCTTGATATCGACGAAGAACGTCGTCGTATCTCTCTAGGTCTGAAACAGTGTAAAGCTAACCCATGGCAGTCATTTGCAGAAATGCAAGCTAAGGGCGACAAAGTTACTGGTAAGATCAAGTCTATCACTGACTTTGGTATCTTCATCGGTCTAGAAGGCGGTATCGACGGTCTTGTACACCTATCTGACATTTCTTGGAACGCTGCCGGCGAAGAAGCTGTACGTGAATACAAGAAAGGCGACGAAATCTCTGCTGTTGTTCTAGCAGTAGATGCAGAGCGTGAGCGTATTTCTCTTGGCGTTAAGCAAATGGAAAACGACCCGTTCAACGCATACGTTGCTGACAACAAGAAAGGTGTTCTTGTAAACGGTACTGTTACTGCAGTTGACGCGAAAGGCGCTACTATCGAGCTAATCGAAGGCGTTGAAGGTTACATCCGCGCTTCTGAAGTTTCTCGCGACCGTATCGAAGATGCATCTCTAATCCTAAGCGTTGGCGACAGCGTTGAAGCGAAGTTCACTGGTGTAGACCGTAAGAACCGCGTAATCAACCTATCTATCAAAGCTAAAGATGAAGCTGATGAGCAAGAAGCAATGGCTTCACTGAACAAGTCTGAAGAAGGCGCGTTCGGTAACGCAATGGCAGACGCATTCAAAGCTGCTAAAGGCGAATAATAGCTTCTCGTTAAGAGAATTATAGCTATATAGCCAAGAAAGGAGCCGTAAGGCTCCTTTTTTTTTGCTTATTTTTCCGATAGGTCTATAATTTCTAAAAAGAAAACCAACGAGGGTAACTATGACTAAGTCTGAATTGATTGAAAGACTATGCGCTGAGCAAACGCATCTTTCTGCAAAAGAAATTGAAGACGCTGTAAAAGACATTTTAGAGCACATGGCTTCAACACTAGAAAGTGGTGATCGAATCGAAATTCGCGGCTTTGGCAGTTTTTCTCTGCATTACCGTGAACCTCGTGTTGGACGTAATCCTAAAACTGGTGACAAGGTAGAGTTGGAAGGCAAATACGTTCCTCACTTCAAACCAGGTAAAGAGCTACGCGAACGAGTAAACTCAGGACTGTAGCCTACTTATCGGAATTAAGAAAAGCGGCATACTATAATGTATGCCGCTTTTTTATGACCATAATATGGTGGTCTGATTAGTAATTTTCCTGCATAATCGTACAGCTAACTAACCAATGAGTGATGAACTATGAAAATTATAAAAATAGTCGCCGTTATCGCACTTTTCCTAATTGCACTGGCTTTAGGCTCTCAAAACCAAACAACTGTGAATTTCAACTATCTGCTAGCGCAAGGTGACTTCCACCTATCAAGTTTACTAGGCGTTGTATTCGTTTCAGGCTTTGCCCTTGCTTGGTTAGTCTTTGGCAATATGCACATGCGGTCTCAGCTAAAAATTCATCGCTTGAAGAAGCAACTCAATAAGCAATCAAAGCAGGTCGCTGCTGATACTAAAGCTTAAAGGCTATATTTGATGTTAGAGTTACTGTTCTTACTTTTGCCTATCGCAGCCGCTTATGGTTGGTATATGGGTAATCGTAATGCTCAGCAAGAAAAACAAAAACAATCACACCAGATCTCCCGTCAATACGTGACGGGTTTGAACCTATTACTGTCAGACCAATCTGACAAAGCGGTTGATCATTTTATTGAGCTACTTCAAGTAGACAATGAGACCATCGACACTCACTTAGCCTTGGGCAACTTGTTCCGCTCAAGAGGCGAAGTCGACCGCGCTATTCGAATTCACCAAAATCTTATCTCTCGTTCGGGGCTTACTCTCGACCAGAAAAATCTCGCACTGCAACAATTAGCTAAAGACTACATGGTCTCTGGTTTTCTTGATCGCGCCGAAAAAATCTTTGAACAGCTTGTAGAAGAACCTGACCACAAAGAGGGCGCTTTGCAGCAGTTAGTTGCTATTTATCAGCAAACTCGAGAGTGGAATAAGGCTATCCATTACGGAAATATCCTCGTTAAGCTTGGTAAGAAGAAAATGAAAATGCGTGCGACAGTAGCGCATTTTTGGTGTGAACTTGCGATGCAGGAGCAAGCTGATGGCAATCGCTCTAAAGCACTTCAGCACTTCAAGAAGGCGCTTTCTGAAGATCCTAAATGTGTTCGTGCAAGTATTGCTTTAGGTAAGTTCCACTTAGCGAATGAAGATTACCAAAAGACAATTGATTGTCTGGAGTCGGTACTCGAACAAGATATCGATTTTATCAGTGAGGTGTTGCCAACTCTTGCTGAGTGTTACCACAAACTTGGACAAGAAGCTCAACTGGTCGAGTTCCTGAAAGCGTGTATACAGAAGAAAGCCGGTGTATCTGCCGAACTGATGCTGGCGCAATTGGTTGCTCACCATGAAGATGTAGGCTCTGCGCAAGAGCTACTGACCAAGCAGCTTGTTAAAAACCCAACCATGAAAGGTTTTTATCGATTAATTGATTACCACCTAGCGGAAGCTGAAGAAGGTCGAGCGAAAGACAGCTTAACCACACTTCAGTCTATGGTTGGTGAACAACTTAAGGTTAAGCCCCATTATCGTTGTCGTCAGTGTGGTTTCTCAACACATTCAATGTATTGGCACTGCCCTTCATGTAAGGGGTGGGGAACGATCAAGCCTATTCGTGGGCTTGATGGTGAATAGATTTGTGGTCATTTTAAGACCAAATTATTAATTGCAGCTTTCGGGCTGCATTTTTATGACTGTTATTTATCACCTGCTTTGGTGATTGAAATTTTTAGAAAGTTAACTGCGTTAGGAGATGAAATGAACGACCAAAAAATCATTGTAGCTTTGGATTATGACAACCAAGCGGATGCGTTAGCCTTTGTTGATCGTATTGATCCAGCATCTTGCCGCCTAAAAGTGGGCAAAGAGATGTTTACTCTGTTTGGCCCTGAATTTGTTCGTGAATTGCATAAGCGTGGTTTCTCAGTATTTTTAGACCTTAAGTTTCACGATATCCCGAACACATGTTCAAAGGCAGTCCGCGCTGCCGCTGAACTAGGTGTATGGATGGTGAACGTACACGCAAGTGGCGGTGAGCGCATGATGACGGCTTCTCGCGAAATCTTAGAACCGTATGGTAAAGATCGCCCGTTGCTAATCGGCGTAACTGTCCTAACCAGTATGGAGCAATCTGACTTAGCGGGTATTGGCTTGGATCTTGAACCACAGCAGCAAGTGATGCGCTTAGCTTCTCTAACGAAGAACTCTGGCTTAGACGGTGTTGTATGCTCTGCACAAGAGGCTTCTTTGCTTAAAGGCGCACTTGGTCAGGAGTTCAAACTAGTGACTCCAGGTATTCGTCCTGTAGGCGCTGATGTTGGTGACCAGAAGCGTATCATGACCCCTTCTAAAGCGATTGAATCGGGGTCAGACTACCTTGTTATTGGTCGTCCTATTACTCAAGCTATTGACCCAGCTGCTGTACTTGCAGAGATCAACGGTACGCTAGCTTAAGTTTATATTTAGCTCGAGATATAAATAACAAAGGCCAGCATATTGCTGGCCTTAATTGTCTTGTCCGGATTAGTCTAAACTGGAATGAATTCTCTGCACAGAGTTTAAACTGGAGCACCACTATGGAATTTGAAGTCACTGTCTTCTGAAGTGATAAGTTCCGCTTCTACTTGCGCAAAATGAGCAATACGCTCTGAAATATCTTTACCTGCGATCTGTTCTGCTAGCTCAAGGTAATCTTGGTAGTGGCGAGCTTCTGAGCGAAGTAGAGACACGTAAAATTTCTCCATGTCTTCTTCCAAGAAAGGAGCCAATTTAGCGAATCGTTCACAAGAGCGAGCTTCAATAAACGCGCCGATGATAAGCTTATCAACCAGAGCATCAGGCTCGTAAGTCTTAACTTGTTTGATCAAGCCTTTAGCATAACGACCCGCCTCGATTGGCTGGTAAGTTACGCCTTTCTTCTCCATCAACTCCATGACTTGGTAGAAGTGATGCAGCTCTTCTTTGATCAGCAGTACCATCTTATCGATCAGATCAGCACCGTAATTACAGCCTTCTTTCGCTGTGATTTGCTTGGATACGTTGCTTTTACCACGCAGAGACTCTAAGTCTCCGATACGACGGTAAGCAAATTGCTCGTATGGCAAAATCCATTCATTCAGTTGTTTCGCACTTTCTTTATCAACTGCGTACTTGCGGATAAGGAACAAGGCACTCTGTGCTGCTTTAAGTTCACACAGCATGTGATCGCGTAGAATGATGTGCAGATTTTCAGGCTTTTTGGCTTCATCTATCCATGAATCTGGCGTTTCTGCTTTCAGAAAAGAGTGGATTGGAGCGAGTAGTTCTTGATACATGGTCAGGGAAAGTTTGTTGATAATGCGGGGATTTTATCACAGCTCAAGAGATCTCCCTATACAGAGAAAGGAAATTCAACAGCTATAAAAAAGGCCGCCTATTTAATGTAAATAAGGCGGCCTTTAATTGTTGAGTTAGACTGTTACCATTTTTTCTTTTGACCGAAGAGGGCATCCATATCGTCTTCTCGCTCTTTAGATTCGATCTGTTGTAAATCTTGAGCGTTCTTATCTTGGCGTTTTTGATCAAGCTCGTCGAGCATCTGCTGTAGCTTTTCTTTTGCTTGATTAGAGTACGAATCATTTTTGGTTGCTAGCGCATCGATACCTTTACGCAGTAACTGAATTGCTGTTCCCGGTTGCCCACGAGAAATCGAGTCGTTTGCACGTTTGATAACGTTTTCAATGTTGATACGAATTTGAATTGTCTCTAGACGAGCGTTTTCAACCACATAAGCTTGAGTCTCGAAGCGACCCTTATTGTGTTCGTTACGGACTGTATCACGTAGGCGCTTAACGAGCTTTAGCATCATGATTGCTTGCTTGTCACTACTTGGTACGCGGAAAACTGTGCTCTCACCACCTTTGTAGTTCTCTTTGAGCTGAGTGATCTGTTGTTTTACGCTTTCAATGCGTTGGGCAAGCTGCTTATTTTTTGGATCGAGTTGATACATGTTTTCTAATGCATCAAGAATCCGATTGTTTAAGCACACAAGAAGATCTTGGCTAAACGGCATGTGATGAGCGTTGCCAATCAGTTCTTCTGTACCGTCAATAATGGTTAGATAACGAGAAGCTTCCTGTTTCTTCGCTGTTTCTACCTTAACTTTATATTGAAGCATGATGTTGTAGCCTAAAACTAACACCAAAAGAACGGCTACTAAGGCGATTATTAAACCAATATTCATATGTTTGAGTCTGCTTATTATTTTCTATAGCTAACCTGAGAGGATACACGATTCCATTGTGTATCGGCACTCGTAAATTGCAATTTCTGATTATCTCTTGTTGAGCGAAATCGGCAATCAAAACTTACCCACTAATGTATGAGAATGAGGGTTGGGTTGCAAAGCGTTAGTGATGTTTTTGTTTGTTAAGCTAGAAAAACTCAATTTTTCTGTCATTTTTGTGTTTGAAGCGTTATAACTATTAATTATATTACACGAGACTATAACGCTCTCTTTGCAAATAAGTTAGCACAGAAATGAGTAAAGGATTACGAGGTTAGATATGAAGTTACAGCAACTGAAGTACATTGTTGAGGTTGTAAACCATAACCTAAATGTTTCAGCTACAGCAGAGAGTTTGTACACATCTCAGCCAGGCATTAGTAAGCAAGTTAGATTACTTGAAGACGAGCTAGGCATTCAGATTTTTGAGCGTAGTGGTAAGCATTTAACACAGGTTACCCAAGCCGGTGAGGATATCATTCGCATCTCTCAAGAGATTTTAGCTCGTGTTGAGAGTATTAAAGCTGTAGCGGGTGAACACACTCATCCAGAGATGGGTACATTGAATATTTCAACCACTCATACTCAAGCTCGTTATGCACTGCCTGATGTGATTAAAGGTTTTACTGCGCGTTATCCAAAAGTATCGCTTCACATGCACCAAGGTACACCAAGCCAGATGTCAGAAGCGGTAGCTAAGGGTACTGCGAACTTTGCGATTGCAACGGAAGCGCTGCACCTTTATCAAGATGCGATTATGCTGCCTTGTTACCACTGGAACCGCTCGATCGTTGTGACCAAAGATCACCCTCTGGCACAGAAGCGAAATATAACGATCGAAGATCTTGCGGCTTATTCTCTAGTGACCTACGTATTTGGTTTCACTGGTCGTTCTGAGCTTGATACTGCGTTCAATAAAGTTGGCCTAACACCGCGTGTTGTGTTTACCGCGACCGATGCGGACGTCATCAAAACGTATGTTCGCATGGGCATTGGTGTGGGTGTCATCGCAAGTATGGCGATTGACCACGAGCAAGATACCGATTTGGTTGCGATTGATGCGAGTCACCTATTTGGTGCTAGTACCACAAGCATTGGCTTTAGAAAAGGCACATTCCTGCGTTCTTACATGTTTGATTTTATGGAGCGTTTTGCGCCGCACCTAACTCGCCCAGTAGTTGAGCAAGCCATTTCTTTGAAGTCTAATGAAGAGATCGAAGAGATGTTTAAAGATATCGAACTACCTGTTCGTTAATCTTTTCATTTAAAGCTAGACTCTTATTCGGCCTGTATTTACAGGCCGTTTTGTTTTCGGCTTTATTGGGCGTGCGTTTTTTAGTTCTCTTTGTCTCGAACCTTTCCATTTGAAGCTCTTACCCCTACAATCCACGCACCATAGGGGGAAGCATGCATTCACGATTTACAATTCTCGACTCATTTTTGTTAGAGCACCAAGTTTATTGGCGTTCAGAGCCTTTTCACCTATGCCAAACTCAACAGCAACCATGGCAAGAGGCCAATCGTCCACTTGTTGACTGGTTAGAAGACTTAAGCATTGAAAGCATTCAAACTTTAAAAGAAAACCCTGAGCTGTTGGCCGAGGAACTGATTCGTTTCCTTCCTGATTTAGAGCTCGCGAATCAAAATATTCAGTTTGATAATACAGCTTTGGTAGGGCTCCACCTCCCTCGTGGTACTGCCGATGGTATTCCCGGTAGAAAGTTGCAACAAATCGTGTCGATGGGAGAGGCGGTACTTGATCACCACCATGGTAAAGAGTGGCTGGAGTGGTGTTCTGGCAAAGGCTTCCTTGGTCGAATCTTATCTCAACAATCGAAGCAAAAAGTGACCAGCTTCGAGTGGCAACAATCGCTGTGCGAAAGCGGCCAAAAGATTGCAGATGCACAACGTTTAGAAATGACGTTCGTTCAAGGTGATGCCTTTTCTGAGAGTGCTGATAAGGTGTTTAATTCTAATCAACATGCGGTCGCTCTTCATGCTTGTGGTGATCTCCATGTTGAGTTAGTTAAAAAGTCCGTGTCGCATGGGCTTCCTGCTGTGACTATATCCCCTTGTTGTTATCACCTTATTCGTGACGACAACTACAAAGCGATGTCATCAGTGGCACAAGCCTCGGCTTTAACATTGAGCAAGAGTGATTTACGAATTCCACTCCAAGAAACCGTTACTGGTGGCGAAAGGGTAAAGCGACATCGCCAATTGGAGATGAGTTATCGCCTAGGCTTCAGTCAGTTACTCAAGGCTGAAATGGGGATTGATGAATATATTCCCGTGCCGAGCATCAAAAAATCAGAATTGTCTGCGGGCTTTAAAGCTTTTTGTTTATGGGCTTCAGAGATTAAAGAGCTCCCAATTCGTTTGGATACCGATTTTGAGTCTTATCTTGTTCAAGGGGAGCAACTTTTCTGGGAGATGGAAAAACTAAGCCTGGTTCAGCAAGTCTTTAGACGACCATTAGAGATATGGCTAGCGTTGGATCGCGCGATTTATTTAAAAGAACAAGGCTACGAAGCCACCATCGAAGAGTTTTGTGAACGTAGTGTCACACCTCGAAATCTGTTGGTTCATGGTGTTAAGAGCGATAGATAAACGATGCGGTTATTAGAAAGCGTGCTAATCATAGCTTTCGAACGATAGTGTTATAGAGACAAAAAAGCCAGTTCGACAAAATCGGACTGGCTTTTTAATGTGTGGATTAACTGAACGCTTCAACGAGAAAATTTGACGCTCAGTTAGTTACTACATCATTAGTTAAACATTGCGATAGCTTCTGCTGGATCTACGTATTCAAGGTCAAAGCTTTCTGCAACTTCTTTACAAGTTACTTTACCGTGAATGACGTTTAGACCTTCTAGGAAGCCTTCATCAGATAGAAGTGCTTCGCGGTAGCCTTTGTTCGCTAGCTTAACAATGTAAGGAAGTGTTGCATTGTTTAGTGCGTAAGTTGAAGTACGCGCTACAGCACCTGGCATGTTTGCAACACAGTAGTGAACTACGTCATCAACGATGTAAGTTGGGTCTGCGTGAGTGGTTGCGTGAGAAGTCTCGAAACAACCGCCTTGGTCGATTGCAACGTCAACAACAGCTGAACCTGGCTTCATCTTAGCGATGTGCTCTTTTGTAACCAGTTTAGGCGCTGCTGCACCAGGGATTAGTACTGCACCAATCACTAGGTCTGCTTCTAGAACATGCTTCTCGATAGCGTCTTCAGTAGAATAAACCACTTTTGCGCGACCTTGGAATTCTTCATCAAGACGACGAAGTGTATCTACGTTACGGTCAAGGATTGTAACATCAGCGCGAAGGCCAACAGCCATACGTGCTGCGTTAGCACCTACAACGCCGCCACCAACAACAACAACTTTTGCTGGTTCAACACCTGGAACGCCACCAAGAAGAAGACCACAACCACCGTTAGATTTCTCTAATGTTTGTGCACCTGCTTGAATAGACATACGACCAGCTACTTCAGACATTGGTGCTAATAGTGGCAAGCGACCCATATTATCTGTTACAGTCTCATAGGCTACGCAGACAGCTTTGCTCTTGATAAGCTCTTCAGTTTGTGGAAAATCTGGTGCAAGGTGTAAATAGGTAAATAATATTTGCCCTTCGCGAAGCATAGCTCGCTCGACAGCTTGAGGTTCTTTAACCTTTACAATCATCTCTGCTTTCGCGAAAACGTCAGCAGCAGTAGGAAGAATGGATGCGCCTACAGCGATGTAATCATCGTCTGAAAAACCGATACCAGTACCGGCATTGGTTTCTACAAAAACTTGGTGGCCGTGTGAGATTAGTTCTCTCACGCTAGCTGGGGTCATACCAACGCGGTATTCGTGGTTCTTGATTTCCTTAGGTACGCCAATGATCATCCTGACTCCTCATTTTATTTTGGTTGTTTTATCTATGTGTAGGGTAATTCTGTCGAATTAATATCTAGTATAGATAGGTTCAGATAAAATTTGATACTGAATATTAAAAAGTTGTAGTATATTTTTTTGCAAGGAAGTAATAAGGTGGAATAAAAAATGGCAGACAATTATAAGAAGCCGTCCAAGGAACTAGATCGTATTGACCGCAACATTCTTAATGAGTTGCAAAAAGACGGTCGTATCTCAAACGTTGAACTCTCAAAACGAGTAGGACTTTCTCCAACTCCATGTCTTGAACGTGTTCGTCGTTTAGAACGTCAAGGTTACATTACTGGGTACACAGCATTGCTGAACCCACAGTACCTTGATGCTTCACTTTTAGTGTTTGTTGAAATTACGTTGAACCGTGGTGCGCCAGATGTGTTCGAACAATTCAACACCGCTGTGCAGAAACTAGATGACATCCAAGAGTGTCATTTAGTGTCGGGTGATTTTGACTATCTTCTAAAAACACGTGTATCTGATATGGGTGCTTACCGTAAGCTATTGGGTGATACGTTACTTCGTCTACCGGGCGTAAACGACACTCGAACTTACGTTGTAATGGAAGAAGTGAAACAAACTAATCAACTTGTGATTAAAACTCGTTAGTCACAATTGGTGAAATGAAAGAAAGCGGACATTTGTTCCGCTTTCTTGCTTTCTGGAATTGGGTTTTTCTGTTTGATATGGTTAAATCAACAGTAGTTTCATTGAAACGAGCGGCTTTTGCCGCTCGAGATGTTTTTATCCCGTTTAATTATTAAGTTGGTTTATGTTCAAGCAGAGCAGTAATAAAGTAGAAACAATCATTAAAACGAGTGAAGAGCCTCAGTCTCCTCGTTTGAGTGGTTCTCAACGTCTCAAAGAGTGCAGCCTGATTCTCGGTGTTCTCTTCTCTATTCTACTTGCCGTTGCGTTATTAACTTTTAGTCCAGCTGACCCATCATGGTCGCAAACGGCGTGGGGTGGTGACATTCAAAATGCGGGTGGTTATCTAGGTGCTTGGTTGGCGGATACACTTTTCTTCATATTTGGTTCTTTGGCTTACCCTTTGCCTATCTTGGTGACGGTTGCTGCGTGGGTATTATTCCGCAAACGTAATGAAGACGAGCAGATCGACTTCATGCTGTGGGGCACTCGCTTACTTGGCCTGACTATCCTAATCCTTACTAGTTGTGGTCTAGCGGATATTAACTTTGACGACATCTGGTACTTTTCATCAGGTGGAGTCGTGGGTGACGTCTTAACAAGCCTTGCACTTCCGACGTTGAATGTTCTTGGTAGTACGCTGGTTCTTCTTTTCTTATGGGGTGCTGGTTTTACTCTATTAACTGGTATTTCTTGGTTAAGCATTGTGGAATGGTTAGGTGAATGTGCCATCAAATTCTTCACGTCTGCTGTTAATAAGGCTCGTGGCCAAGATCAAGAGCTACTAGAGCCTCAGCTAAGAGAATCAGCAGACCGCGATTTAATCGAAGAACGTCATCAAGAGCCGAGTTACCGTGATGTTCCTGCTTTAGAAGATAACAAAGAATCAACAGAGCATGATCCACTAGATCCTGCAATGAGCTTTTCTGCGACCAATGATTCGTCAGATGCGGCTGCAAGTGCGCTAGAGAGCGCTGCGACACCGAAGCGCCATTACAATATTCACATGCCTGTTGAGGCGCCAGCGAAGCAAGAAGCTTCAGAACAAGAAGAACCTCAGGTTCAGCGCCAACCTCAAGTTGCACCTGAGTCGATCCCTATAGCTCCTGTTTACCAAGCGCCAGAAGAACCGTTAGAAGAAGGTATTGAGCGCTCGAAGCAGCTTAATGCCACTATCGAGCAGCTAGAAAACGCCGCTATGTATGAAGATGATCTTGCGGAGCAAGAACAGGTTGATGCGCATGAATCTCAAATCGCGTATCAGCAATACATGCAGAATGAGCAACAAGACGTTACCTCTACTGATATGGCTCTTGAAAGTGCAGAACCAGAGATCAATAGCTCGCCAGAAGTAACGAATGAATTCGATGTTGAAGATGTTCAGCCAGAATCTCTATACGCTTCACCAATGGGTGAGCCAGAAGCAACTGTGGAAGACGATTTCTCTGCACAAGCTTCACCATTTGATGTAACGGAAGAGCAGGCTGACGAACAGACTTTCGCTCCTGAAGCTCAGCAGACTGAAACCGAGCAAGCTGATGCAGAGTTAGCGGATGAGCAATTTGAACCTTTCTCTTATCAAGAAGAACATTCAGAGCCTGAACAGCCAACAGCACAAAGCCAAGAGCCAGCTGTTGATCTTCCTTGGGAAGAAGTTACGGAAGAAGAGTCTTCGCATCAAGATCAGGATGTCGCCGCATTCCAAAGCATTATTTCTGAAGCCCAAGCGAATATGGCAGCGGCGCAGAACCCGTTCTTGGTTCAACAAGATGTTAATTTACCGAAGCCTGCTGAGCCATTACCAACACTTGAATTGTTATTCCACCCTGAAAAGCGTGAAACCTTTATTGACCGTGACGCACTAGAGGCAATTGCTCGTCTTGTGGAATCTAAGCTAGCGGACTACAAGATCAAAGCCGATGTGGTTGATATTTTCCCTGGTCCAGTAATCACTCGATTCGAACTTGATCTGGCTCCGGGTGTGAAAGTAAGCCGTATTTCTGGTCTTTCTATGGACTTAGCGCGTTCGCTTTCTGCATTGGCAGTACGTGTCGTAGAGGTGATTCCGGGTAAACCTTATGTTGGCTTAGAACTGCCAAACATGAGTCGCCAAACAGTATTCTTCTCAGATGTGGTTGCTAGCCCTCAGTTCCAAGAAGCGAAATCTCCAACGACAGTGGTTCTCGGACAAGACATCGCTGGTGAAGCCGTCATTGCTGATCTATCGAAAATGCCTCACGTTCTGGTTGCTGGTACAACCGGTTCTGGTAAGTCGGTAGGTGTGAACGTAATGATTCTGAGTATGCTTTACAAAGCATCACCGGAAGATGTTCGATTCATCATGATCGACCCGAAAATGCTTGAGCTATCGGTTTATGAGGGTATTCCTCATCTATTGTCTGAAGTGGTAACCGACATGAAAGATGCGTCGAACGCCCTTCGTTGGTGTGTTGGCGAGATGGAACGCCGTTATAAGCTGATGTCAGCGTTAGGCGTTCGTAACATTAAAGGTTACAACGATAAGCTTAAGATGGCTGCGGAAGCGGGTCACCCAATTCACGATCCACTGTGGAAGCCGGGCGACAGCATGGACCCTGAAGCCCCATTGCTTGAGAAGCTGCCTTACATTGTGGTTATCGTTGATGAATTTGCCGACCTAATCATGGTGGTCGGTAAGAAGGTTGAAGAACTGATCGCACGTTTGGCACAAAAAGCACGTGCGGCGGGTGTTCACTTGATCCTAGCGACGCAACGTCCTTCGGTGGATGTTATTACCGGCCTTATCAAAGCGAACATTCCAACCCGTGTGGCCTTTACGGTATCAACCAAAACGGATTCAAGAACTATCCTTGACCAAGGTGGTGCGGAATCACTATTGGGCATGGGTGATATGCTTTACTTGCCACCGGGCTCTAGTCATACAACTCGTGTTCACGGTGCCTTTGCATCTGATGATGATGTACACGCAGTTGTGAATAACTGGAAAGCGCGTGGTAAGCCAAACTATATTGATGAGATCACTAACGGCGAACAAACCCCAGAAACCTTGCTTCCGGGTGAGAAGATGGAAGGTGATGAAGAGGTCGATCCTCTGTTTGATCAAGTGGTAGAACACGTTGTTCATTCACGTCGTGGTTCAGTTTCAGGCGTACAGCGTCGATTCAAGATTGGTTACAACCGTGCTGCACGCATTGTCGAGCAACTTGAAGCTCAAGGTATCGTAAGTGCTCCAGGCCATAACGGTAACCGAGAAGTCTTGGCACCAGCGCCACCAAAAGATTAGTTCCACTAGGAACTCATACCCATTAAGTCGGTCAAATCGAAAATATGACCGACTTATGTTCTAACAGGATTATTGATGAAAAAAGTATTCGCACTTTTATTTATGAGCTTCTCAGTGTTTGCTTCTCCGAAAGAAGAGTTGAGTAGCCGTTTGGCATTGAACGCAGGCTTTAGTGCTGACTTTAAACAAGTCGTGACCAGCCCTGATGGTGATGTTGTCATGGAAGGCGAGGGCACGGTAGAGATTGCTCGCCCTAGCTTATTCCGCTGGGAAACCACTTTCCCTGATGAAAACCTATTGGTATCTGATGGCCAAAGCTTGTGGTACTACAGCCCGTTCATTGAGCAAGTGAGTATTTATTGGCAAGAGCAAGCGACATCGCAAACACCTTTTGTCTTGCTTACACGTAACCAAGAAAGCGATTGGGATAACTACAACGTCGCGCAAACAGGTAACCAATTTACACTAACACCAACGGCAGCGGACTCTAATCAGGGTGACTTCCAGATTAATATCACCGAGAAAGGCATTGTTCAGGGCTTTAATGTGATTGAACAAGACGGTCAAAAAGGTGAGTTTACCTTTAGCAATGTTGACTTGGGTAAACCTGCAGCAGACCGTTTTACTTTTGTGGCGCCGGAAGGTGTCGAGGTCGACGACCAAAGAAACTGATCTAAAGAAGCAGATCGTTTGGTAGTACGTCGATAGGCATTAATGCCATCAACGAATCAAGAGATTGCAATTGAGTAATTACAGCTTAGATTTTGCGGGGGACGAAGATTTTCGTCCCCTTGCTGCTCGTATGAGACCGGAAACTGTCGAACAGTATATCGGTCAGCAGCATATATTAGGCCCAGGTAAACCACTTCGCAGAGCATTGGAAGCGGGTCATATCCACTCGATGATTTTGTGGGGGCCTCCGGGCACCGGTAAAACGACGTTAGCCGAAGTAGCGGCAAACTATGCGAATGCAGAAGTTGAACGCGTATCGGCGGTAACTTCGGGCGTAAAAGACATTCGTATTGCGATTGAAAAAGCGCGTGAGAACAAGCAAGCAGGGCGCAGAACCATCCTGTTTGTGGACGAAGTCCATCGCTTTAACAAAAGTCAGCAGGATGCTTTTCTGCCTCATATCGAAGATGGTACCGTGACCTTTATTGGTGCGACGACAGAAAACCCTTCTTTTGAGTTGAACAACGCTTTGTTGTCACGTGCGCGTGTCTACAAACTGACTTCTCTCAATACCGAGGATATTTCCCTCGTCATCCGCCAAGCGATTGAAGATAAGCAACGTGGGTTAGGTGATGTGCCTGCTGATTTTGCTGATAATGTTTTAGATCGCCTTGCAGAACTGGTTAACGGCGACGCGCGTATGTCGCTTAATTATCTTGAACTGCTGTATGACATGGCAGAAGACAACGATAAAGGTGAGAAATCGATAACCTTGCAGCTGTTGGCTGAAGTGGCCGGTGAGAAAGTCGCTCGTTTTGATAATAAAGGCGATATTTGGTATGACCTAATATCTGCAGTTCATAAGTCAATTCGTGGTTCAAACCCGGATGCGGCTTTATATTGGTCGGCACGCATGATTGCGGCAGGTTGCGATCCTCTGTATATCGTTAGACGCTTGCTGGCGATTGCTTCTGAAGATATTGGCAATGCTGACCCTCGCGCAATGCAAGTCGCGATGTCGGCTTGGGATTGTTTTACACGTATTGGCCCTGCTGAAGGGGAGCGTGCGATTGCACAGGCGGTTGTTTATCTCGCGTGTGCACCAAAGAGTAACGCCGTTTATACAGCTTGGAAGCAAGCGTTAACAGACGCGCACAATCTGCCTGAATATGAAGTCCCTCATCATTTACGGAATGCACCCACAACTTTGATGAAGGACATGGGCTACGGGCAAGAATACCGTTATGCTCATGACGAACCTGGAGCCTACGCCGCTGGTGAAAAGTATCTACCTCCTGAAATGGGAGAGAAGCAATACTATTTCCCAACAAAACGAGGCTTAGAGACCAAAATTGGCGAGAAGCTAGATTATCTGGCGGATTTGGACGCAAAAAGCCCACAAAAACGCTATGAAAAGTAGTCTTTTTTGGATATCGTTACCTAGTCATAAAATTTCAATTAAATCGTTATAAATTGGTCGAAATAGCACCAATTTTAGGGGTTTAGCAGTGATTCAGTAGCAGACTACTGAATATTCAAATAACTAAAGCATAGGATTAGCAATGCTGGATTCTAAATTACTTCGAGCTGAGCTGGATGAAACAGCGGCAAAATTAGCACGTCGAGGCTTCCCCCTTGATGTAGAGACAATTCGTGAACTTGAAGAAAAACGTAAGTCCCTTCAGATGAAAACTGAAGAGCTACAAGCGTTACGTAACTCTCGATCGAAGTCCATTGGTCAAGCGAAAGCAAAAGGCGACCATGAAGAAGCTGAGCGTATCCTTGCAGAAGTAGGCAACTTAGGCGCAGAACTAGATCAAGCTAAAGTAGCATTGGCTGATCTTCAATCTGAGCTAGAAACGATCACAATGTCTATTCCTAACCTACCTGATGCAGAAGTGCCAGATGGTAAAGATGAAGACGACAACGTAGAAGTTTCTCGTTGGGGTCAACCTAAGGCTTACGACTTTGAAGTGAAAGATCATGTAGATCTTGGCGAAATGTCTGGCGGTCTTGATTTTGCTAGCGCAGTTAAAATCTCTGGTTCTCGTTTCATCGTGATGAAAGGCAAATTCGCACGCCTACACCGTGCTATTGCTCAGTTCATGCTGGACCTTCACACTGATGAGCACGGCTACACAGAAATGTACGTACCGTACCTAGTGAACCACGATAGCCTTTACGGTACTGGTCAACTTCCGAAGTTCGGCGAAGACTTGTTCCATACAAGCCCGCTAACTGAGCAAGTAAGTGACGTACCTCTTAAGACTCTATCGCTTATCCCTACTGCGGAAGTACCGGTAACGAACATGGTTCGTGACACTATTACTGATGAAGCTGAACTGCCACTTAAGATGACAGCTCACACGCCATGTTTCCGTTCTGAAGCGGGTTCTTACGGTCGTGACACTCGTGGTCTTATCCGTATGCACCAATTCGACAAAGTTGAATTAGTACAAATCACTAAGCCAGAAGACTCAATGGCAGCGCTTGAAGAGCTAACTGGTCATGCTGAAAAAGTACTTCAACTTCTAGAGCTTCCTTACCGTAAAGTAATTCTATGTACGGGTGATATGGGCTTCGGTTCTGCGAAAACTTACGACTTAGAAGTATGGGTTCCAGCACAAGAGACTTACCGTGAGATTTCTTCTTGTTCAAACATGTGGGATTTCCAAGCGCGTCGTATGCAAGCTCGTTTCCGTCGTAAAGGCGAGAAGAAACCTGAACTTGTACACACACTAAACGGTTCTGGTCTTGCTGTTGGTCGTACTATGGTTGCTATTCTTGAGAACAACCAAGAAGCTGACGGTCGTATTGCTATCCCAGCTGTACTTCAGCCATACATGGGCGGTGTAACGCACATCGGTTAATCGTTCGACGATTTAGTGAGTTCATAAATTATTGAAAACCCAGCCTATTGGCTGGGTTTTTTATTATCTGAAAAATATATTGGTGCGTTCTTTGACTACTTTCACCTAAATATTATTACGAAAAAGTAATAGTGTTTTGTTATTTTTGCATATTATTACTTAATTGTAATGTGGCTATAATGTCCTCTTACCGCGGTAGGTAAAGATTTTCTCGTTTATGTACAGAGGAGGGCTTATGGCCGTAGGATGGGCTGGAGACGATAGTGTCAGCCAGCAAATACAAAATACCATTGATGATGAGATCTCTCGTGTCAGAGGAAACCTTCGAGGTGGTGAGAGTTTGCGTTATTGTGATGAGTGTGGTGATGAGATACCGGAACAAAGACGACTCGCGATCAAAGGCGTTCGTTTGTGTATCGAATGTCAGTCAATATTAGAGCATGACGCACATCGACATTCATTGTTTAACCGTCGAGCAAGTAAAGATAGCCAATTACGTTAAACTGACGGTTACCTTCAAAACAGTTAAGGCCTTACTTTTATGTAAGGCCTTTAAGTTTAATTAAGTGATTTATTATTGAAGATATATAGAAATAATCATCGCTCTTGTTCAGAACAATAAACGCATTATTTAATTACTATTTAAAGCAATGAGCATTTTGTAATGCAGTGTCGATAGCTGCGACCAATTGCTCAATATGTTGTGGTTCGCTAATAAACGGAGGCATCATATAAATTAACCTTCCGAACGGACGAATCCAAACACCTTGCTCAACAAAATGAGCTTGAATGGTTTCCATATCGACAGGTGTGTGTGTTTCAACAACGCCAATCGCTCCTAGCCAGCGTACGTCTTTTACAAGATCATGCTCTCGTAAAGGTGGCAGTAATTCAGAGAAGAGCTGTTCGATCTGTTGAGTCTGATTTTGCCAATCGCCTCGCTCTATGATCGACAAGCTTGCCGCACCGACTGCACAAGCTAATGGGTTCCCCATAAAGGTTGGCCCGTGCATAAAGCAGCCCGCTTCACCGCCACATACCGTATCAGCGACTTCTTTGCTCGCCAGTGTTGCTGAAAGGGTCATGTAGCCACCAGTCAGCGCTTTGCCAACACATAAAATATCAGGTTGAACATCGGCATGTTCACAAGCGAACAGTTTGCCTGTGCGGCCAAACCCGGTAGCAATCTCATCCAAGATCAGCAATACGTTGAATTCATCACACAGCAATCGAACCTGTTTTAGTAACTCAGGGTGGTAGATGCGCATACCGCCAGCACCTTGGACAATTGGCTCCAAGATCACGGCTGCGACTTCTTGATGATGTGTTGCTAGCTTTTCACGGAAGCTGTTTATGTCGTTAGCGTCCCATTGTTCCCAAAAACCTGTTTTCGGTGAATCTGCAAAAATATGTTCAGGCAAAAAGCCTTTGTAGAGGCTGTGCATCGAGTTGTCAGGGTCGGTCACTGACATCGCTGCAAAGGTATCACCGTGGTAGCCATCTCTGAGTGTGAGGAACTTCGAGCGAGGTTGTCCTTTGGCATGCCAGTATTGAAGCGCCATTTTAAGACTCACTTCTACGGCAACTGAGCCTGAATCGGCCAAGAATACATGTTCAAGATTACTTGGTGCTAGGTTGAGAAGCTTCTTACATAAATCGATGGCAGGCTGGTGGGTGATACCACCAAACATAACGTGTGAAACCTTATCTATTTGGCTATGAGCAGCGGCATTTAGCTCTGGATGATTGTAGCCGTGGATAGTTGACCACCAAGACGACATACCATCAATAATTCGTTTTCCGCCTTCTAATTCTAAGTAAACACCGTCTGCATTGGTGACTGGGTAGCAGGTCAGAGGTGTTAACGTTGATGTGTAGGGATGCCAGATATGCTGGCGATCAAAGGCGAGATCCATAGTAACTTCCATTCTTGGTGTGATTAAAAAATAATCAGATGTAAACTTTTGATATTATCAATGTGTTGACAGTCTAAAGCTTGTCGGTAGACTAGCCAAGCATAAATGCAAACTCTAGACGCAGAGTTGTAAAATCAAAAAAATAAAAAAAAGGATCGACACGTGGAAGTTCGTCATGACTGGACAGTTGCTGAAGTAACAGCGCTGCTTGAAAAACCGTTTATGGATTTAATGTTTGAAGCTCAAGTCGTTCATAGACAGTACCAAGAGCACAACCACGTGCAGGTGAGTACGCTTTTGTCGATAAAGACAGGTGCTTGTCCTGAAGATTGTAAGTACTGCCCTCAAAGTGCTCACTACCGAACGGATGTCGACAAAGAACGCTTAATGGAAGTTGAGCGTGTTTTGGATGCAGCGCAAAAAGCCAAGAATGCGGGCTCAACTCGTTTTTGTATGGGCGCTGCATGGAAAAACCCGAAAGAACGCGATATGCCTCACCTAACTGACATGATCAAAGGTGTGAAAGGCATGGGTCTAGAAACCTGTATGACCCTGGGCATGTTAACGCCGGATCAAGCAGGTGAGCTAGCCGACGCAGGTTTGGACTACTACAACCATAACCTTGATACGTCTCCAGAGTTTTACGGCAGCATTATTACCACTCGTACTTACCAAGATCGTTTAGATACGCTATCTCACGTGCGTGATGCCGGAATGAAGATCTGTTCTGGTGGCATCATCGGTATGGGCGAAAGCACCAATGACCGCGCAGGCCTTCTTGTAGAACTGGCGAACCTTCCAGTACACCCTGAAAGTGTACCAATCAACATGCTTGTAAAAGTGAAAGGCACACCGATGGAAAACGTCGATGATGTCGAGTCTTTCGACTTCATCAAGCTGATTGCAATTGCACGTATTATGATGCCTATGTCTGCGGTTCGCTTATCTGCAGGCCGTGAGAACATGAACGAACAGATGCAAGCGATGTGTTTCATGGCGGGTGCGAACTCTATCTTCTACGGTTGTAAGCTACTGACGACGCCAAACCCTGATGAAGACACGGATATGCAGTTGTTTAAGAAGCTGGGTATCAACAGCCAAGAAGTGGCTCAAAAGCCAGACGAAATTCAAGAAAACGAACTGTTAGATCAAGTGGTGGAGCGCGTTGCGGCTCGTCCAACTAAAGATGACATGTTCTACGATGCCACTGTTTAAAGCTCGCATTAAAGAAGCCCTTGTTCATCGCCATGAGCAAGGGTTGACTCGCCAACTCAAGGTGCTCGAAAACAGCAATGGACCTTTGCTGAATAGCGAAGGTTCTAGTTTCATCAATTTTTCGAGTAATGATTATTTAGGCTTGGCGAACGATCCTGAACTGGTGGATGCATGGCAAACGGGTCTTTCACAATATGGAGCTGGAAGTGCGGCGTCGCCATTGGTTACAGGCTTTAGTCCTGCTCATCGAAATTTAGAGGCTCAACTGTGTGAATGGTTGGGCTTTGAACGTGCCATTCTCTTTAGCTCTGGTTTCAGCGCCAATCAAGCCTTGTTGTTCTCTCTTCTTGAGAAAGACGACTCACTGTTGCAAGACAAACTTAACCACGCTTCTTTGATGGAGGCGGGGATGCTTTCTCCTGCAACAATGAAACGTTTTAAGCATAACGATACGCAACATCTAGAGTCGCTACTGAGCCGTTCTCCACAATCCTTAGTTGTGACGGAAGGCGTGTTCAGCATGGACGGCGACCAAGCTCCTCTCAATCAAATATCTCGCCTGACCAATCAATACGACAGTTGGCTAGCGGTTGATGATGCCCACGGTATTGGCGTACTAGGTGATAAAGGGGCGGGGAGCTGTAACGCGGCACAAATAACGCCTGATATCTTAATTGTGACTTTTGGTAAAGCCTTTGGTCTTTCTGGAGCTGCGATTCTTTGTTCATCAGAAGTGGGTGATTACTTAACTCAGTTCGCTCGTCATCATGTGTATTCGACGGCAATGCCACCTTCACAAGCAGTGGCTTTGTCTCATGCGTGTCAGATGATTCAAACACAAGAGTGGCGTCGCGAGAAGCTAACCGAGTTAGAGGCTCTTTATGCAGAGCAGCTGAATGGCGTGAAAGGCTTTGTTGATACTCAGACTCCAATTAAGCCATTTGTGATAGGTGAAGCTCAGGCTGCATTATCTATAGCTGAAGAGTTAAAGCAAAACCAAGTTTGGGTGACCGCAATAAGGCCGCCAACCGTTCCAGCCGGAACCGCTCGATTACGAATCACGCTAACGGCTAACCACAGTCAGAAACAGATTCTTCAGTTAACCAGCTCGTTGCTTAAAGCAATAGAGCTAAATAATGAGGCTCAGTAAATGTCACAAGAAGCAGTAGTGCATGATTACATAGGCCAAGATAAAAGTGCGATTGCCGAAGCTTTCGGTAAAGCAGCAACAACCTATGATAAACACGCTGAGTTTCAGCGCGATGTTGGTCACCGGCTATTGGATAAGTTACCGAGCGACCTCTCAGGGTTAAAGGTGCTCGATTTAGGTTGTGGGACTGGCTATTTCTCCGAACAGATGGTGAAACGCGGTGCTGAAGTGGTATGCGCTGATCTTTCTGATGGAATGCTGCAAAAAGCAGAACAGCGCTGTGGCGCAAGTGTTTGTCTATATCAACAAGCTGATGCCGAACAATTACCGTTTGAAGATGGGTCTTTTGACATCGTTTTTTCAAGCCTTGCGTTGCAATGGTGTGACGATTTATCGTCGCCTTTGAGAGAAATGAAGCGTGTTGCTGCCGCTGGTGGGCGTGTTATTTTCTCAACTTTGCTTGATGGGTCACTGTTTGAGTTGAAAAAGTCGTGGTCTAAAATTGACTCACATCAACACGTTAACCATTTTATTACAATCAATCAGGTAAAAATTGCGTTAGCGCAATCTAGCTGTACAGCTCATCAACTAGACTTGCCCACCATCACCGTTTGGTACGACACTGCGTTTGAACTGATGCGCGACCTTAAAGGTATTGGCGCTAATCACGTAAGTGGTCGCTCACAAGGTTTAACAAGTCGTCGCATGTTGCAGCTTGTTGAACGGGAATATCGAGAGTTTAAAAACCATCAAGGTTTCTTGCCAGCAACATATCAAGTTTGTTTAGGGGTTATTCAATTATGATTGATGCATTATTTATTGCAGGTACGGATACCGAAGTGGGAAAAACTGTGGTTTCAAAAGCGATTCTTCAAGCTTTGGCCGCACAAGATCTATCAACAATTGGTTACAAGCCAGTTGCAGCAGGGAGTGAGAAATCCCCTGAAGGTTTACGTAATAGTGATGCTCTGCATCTTCAAGAAGCAGCGACGCAAGATATTGCTTACGAAGACGTCAACCCGTATGCGCTATTGTTACCGTCATCGCCTCACATCGCTGCTAAACATGACGGTGTTGTAATTGATGAAGCGGTATTATCAGCGAAGCTAGAACAGCATAAGCAAAATTCTGACATAGTTCTAGTTGAAGGTGCTGGTGGCTGGCGTGTACCGGTTTCAGATGATGAATATTTGTCTAGCTGGGTTAAAAAAGAGCAGTTGCCAGTAGTACTTACTGTGGGTATTAAGCTTGGTTGTTTGAGCCACGCTCTATTAACGGCAGAAGCGATTCGTGCTGATGGCCTAAACCTAGTAGGTTGGGTCGCAAACCGTATCAATCCGGGTACTGAGCACTACGCAGATATTATTGCGATGCTTGAAGATAAGCTAGGTGCGCCAAAGTTAGGTGAAATCCCTTACGTACCAAAAGCGAAGTCTAAGAACATTGGTAAGTACATTGATGTGCAGCCTTTGCTTGCGCTTTAATTATCACCTTATGTACTAAATAAGAAAAGGGCTGCGATTGCAGCCCTTTTGCTATTTTAAGCCTTTAGATCTTAAGTTGATAAACAACCGGTCTTTTAATAGAAAGCTTGGGATTAATGTTCTTTTGTCAGTCCCATTAAAGCTTGCTGTGTTTCTGTGATCTTTGTCTGTGCAGTTTGCGGTGTTAGGATTCCGATCTGCTTTTTCGCTTCTTCTTCAGTAATCCCTAGGTGACAGCACAGTAAATCGATAGCCATTTGAGTGTTAGTACCTTCAACCATGATTCTTCCCTTTTTGTACATGGACTAGCCAATAAATCATCTGAAGTCACTGTAAACGGATTGTTATATCGACACCATACGACTTAGGTCTAATAGACTAGATTTAATTCGGATATGGTCTCGTAATCAAATGTTGCAATTTAATGCTTAACCTTGTTTTCTTAATCTAAGACTATATGTATAAGTAAGTATAAGTCTTCAAGGTTGGAATCTATTGCTGTCTACCTTGTCTATAACAATAAGTTTTATAAAAACAGCTTTCATGCGGAGATAAGTAATGAAGCGAGTAATGTTGTTCCTTGCAACCAACCTAGCGGTTGTATTGGTTCTAAGTGTTGTTCTTAATATTGTATACGCAGTCACAGGTATGCAACCCGGTAGCCTCTCAGGCTTATTGGTGATGGCTGCGGTATTTGGTTTTGGCGGCTCATTCATTTCATTAATGATGTCAAAGAAAATGGCGCTACGCTCTGTAGGCGGCATGGTCATTGAAAGCCCGCGCAACGAAACAGAACATTGGTTGATGGAGACGGTAAGCCGTCAATCTCAACAGGTTGGTATTGGTATGCCAACAGTGGCGATCTACGACTCGCCAGACATCAACGCATTCGCGACAGGCGCTAAGCGTGACGATTCATTGGTCGCAGTATCAACAGGCCTGCTGCACAACATGACGCGTGATGAAGCTGAAGCGGTATTGGCTCATGAAGTTAGCCATATCGCGAACGGCGACATGGTGACAATGACTCTAATGCAGGGTGTTGTGAACACGTTCGTTATCTTCCTATCTCGTTTCATCGCCAACATTGTTGCGTCGAATGACAACGAAGAAGAGGGTGGCAGCAACATGATGGTGTACTTCGGTGTGTCTATGGTGCTGGAATTGGTATTTGGTTTCCTAGCGAGCTTCATTACGATGTGGTACAGCCGCCATCGTGAGTTCCATGCTGATGCAGGTGCTGCGCACTTGGTAGGTAAAGATAAGATGATTGCAGCGCTAGAGCGTCTAAAAGTGAGCCACGAGCCGCAATTAGAAGGTTCTATGATGGCGTTTGGTATTAACGGTAAGAAGTCTCTTACTGAGCTATTAATGAGCCATCCGCCACTAGATAAGCGTATTGCGTCTCTACGTAACATGTAATTTCTAATATGATTAGCCATCGCTAGTCGACAAGAAAAATCTAAAGGCTTCCTTCGGGAGGCCTTTTTTGATCTTGGCGCTTAAGATAACAAGTGTTGAGACATGAAGTATGAGATACGAGGTGTAGTTGTCGCTAGGTGATTAAATTGAATAAGCAGGGGGCGAGTAGATCAATTGGAGGAGGCTTGGTGTTCTTATGTTTACGATTCTTGTGTCGATAGATTTAATTCCGCGCAATAAAAAGGCTTCCACATGGGAAGCCTTAGTCTATTCTGCGATTCGAATCTTACAGCTTGTCAGTTAGCTCGATTGCTTGACCGATGTAGTTTGCTGGAGTCATCTCTTTCAGGCGAACTTTCTCGTCTGCAGGGATTTCAAGACCGTCGATGAATGCACGCATGCCTTCTCCATCTACACGCTTACCACGAGTTAGCTCTTTTAGCTTCTCGTATGGCTTCTCGATGCCGTAACGACGCATTACTGTTTGTACTGGTTCAGCAAGAACTTCCCAGTTTTTGTCTAGTTCAGCAAGTAGTGCTTCACGGTTAACTTCTAGCTTGCTAATACCTTTCAGAGTTGAAGTGTATGCAATGATTGCGTAGCCAACACCAACACCTAGGTTACGAAGAACTGTAGAGTCAGTTAGGTCACGTTGCCAGCGAGAAACTGGAAGTTTTTGTGCAAGGTGGCTAAATACTGCGTTAGCTAGACCAAGGTTGCCTTCAGAGTTTTCGAAGTCAATTGGGTTAACTTTATGCGGCATTGTAGAAGAACCGATTTCGCCAGCAATAGTCTTCTGCTTGAAGTGACCAAGAGCAATGTAGCCCCAAACGTCACGGTCGAAGTCTAGAAGAATCGTGTTGAAACGAGCAACCGCGTCGAATAGCTCAGCGATGTAATCGTGAGGTTCGATTTGAGTTGTGTACGGGTTCCAAGTTACGCCAAGAGATTCAGTGATGAACTCTTCAGAGAACTGGTGCCATTCAACTTCTGGGTATGCAGAAAGGTGTGCGTTGTAGTTACCTACCGCGCCGTTGATTTTCGCTAGGATCTCAACGCTTTCGATTTGCTTGTATTGACGTTCCATACGGTACGCAACGTTAGCCATCTCTTTCCCCATAGTAGAAGGAGAAGCTGGCTGACCGTGTGTACGAGAAAGAAGAGGAATGTCACGGTACTCGTTCGCAAGTGCTTTGATAGCATCAATTACGTTACGAATTTCTGGAAGAATCACTGTGTCACGAGCTTCTTTAAGCATAAGCGCATGAGATGTGTTGTTGATGTCTTCAGAAGTACATGCAAAGTGAATGAATTCGTTAACTGCGTGAAGCTCAGGAACGCCCGCAACTTTCTCTTTCAAGAAGTACTCAACCGCTTTTACGTCGTGGTTTGTCGTGCGCTCGATCTCTTTGATACGCAGAGCGTCTTCTTCGCTGAAGTTAGCGGCTAGTTCATCAAGAAACTGGTTAGCTTCTGCACTGAACGCTGGTACTTCCTTGATTGCATCAGTAGCTGCAAGCTTTTGTAACCAACGAATTTCAACGATAGAGCGGTACTTTAGTAGTCCAAACTCACTAAAGATGCTGCGTAATGCAATAGTCTTACTTCCGTAACGGCCGTCTACTGGTGAAACAGCAGTCAATGCTGACAGTTCCATGGTGTTCTCCTGAATTGAGTTTTCTAAATTTTGAGAGGTTTATACCAGTAACAATCTCAATTGTCACGCACATTGCGCAATCGTTTGCGTGAGAGTTGTGTTGATACAAAAAACAAGCTCGCGACAAGGCGCGAGCTAATAAATTACATTCGAGCTAGTAGGATTTGAGCCTGCTCGATCATCTTCTTGCGACCGAAGATAAGGTGGCGGCGTTTACCACCAACCTGGCGCCATAACACAGCGCTTCGAATCCCTGATAGAAGCAGTGCGCGAACCTTATGTTGGCTCGAGGTTTGTTGAAGTACAGCTGGTGTGCCAGAAACCTGAATACGAGGGCCTATTGGGCTCACAACATCAAGGTAGATGCTCGCAAGGTTGCTGATCATTTGCTCGTCAAACAGATCAAAGTGTTCAGTTTGGCGCTCTGCAGTTTGAATGCGGTCACCAAGCTGAGACATAGAGTCGTTGCGAGAAGATAGCTTACGCTCAAGAGCCATCAAGCTGATAATGTAACGAGTAATATCGCTACCAGCTGGAGTACTATCGATACCTTTTACTAAGCACTCAAGGCCAAGCTTTAGGTTCGCTTCACGTCCAAATACGCCAACTGTATTTGCTGGGTTGGTATTTAAAATAGCACTGAGTGAAGCTTCGAAGGCATCTTTATCACAATGGCCGTCTTTCGCTACTTGTTGAACCAAAGCCACAGCTTGGCAAATTCCGGCGAAAGCAATAGTACGGTCATAAAGTGTATTAGCCACGTAGTAACTCCTAGTTGTCTTCTATCGTTTGTCGTTCGATTAGTTAGATGCGTTTTTCGATGATACCGCCACCAAGACATACTTCGTCTAGGTAGAACACTGCCGATTGACCTGGGGTCACAGCAATCTGAGGTTCATCAAAAATAACCTTAATGTTCTCATCATCAATTGGGATGATTGTACAAGGAATATCAGTCTGACGGTAACGTGTTTTTACCGTGCATGTCATAACTTCAGTAATTGGTGTGCGATTTACCCAATGAAGCTGAGAAGCGATCAAACCTTCTGATTTCAAAAGAGGGTGGTCTTTACCTTGTACTGCGATCAAAACATTACGCTTGAGATCTTTTTCACCAACAAACCATGGTTCTTCATTACCGCCGCCACCTTTAGTGCCACCGATATGAAGGCCTTTGCGCTGACCTAGCGTGTGGTACATCAAACCTTGGTGTTGACCAATCACTTGGCCTTCAGGTGTTTCGATGTTACCCGGTTGTGCTGGTAGGTATTTGCCTAGGAATTCAGTGAACTTACGCTCACCGATAAAGCAGATGCCTGTAGAATCTTTCTTCTTCGCTGTGATCAAGTCTTGCTCTTCAGCAATACGTCGCACTTCTGGCTTTTCTAATTCACCGACAGGGAATAGGCTGCGTGCCACTTGATCTGAGCTTAGCGTGTATAGGAAGTAGCTTTGGTCTTTGTTGCTGTCTAGACCACGTAGCATTTCTGGTTTTACGCCAGCATCAAGCTCTTCTTGAGTTGGGAAAGTACGACGAACGTAGTGACCCATCGCAATATAGTCTGCGTCTAGCACTTCATCCGCAAACTCTAAGAATGCTTTGAATTTGATTTCTTTGTTACAAAGGATATCAGGGTTCGGTGTACGACCCGCTTTGTACTCTTCAAGGAAGTACTCGAATACATTGTCCCAGTATTCCGCAGCAAAGTTGATCGTGTGTAGGTGGATGCCTAGTTTGTCACATACCGCTTGAGCATCAGCAAGGTCTTCAGCTGCCGTGCAGTATTCTTCGTTATCATCTTCTTCCCAGTTTTTCATGAAAAGGCCTTCTACCTGATAGCCTTGTTGCTGAAGAAGATACGCCGATACTGACGAATCTACACCGCCGGACATACCGACAATTACTTTCTTTTCGCTGTTTCCAGAGCTGATATCTGACATGTCTAAACACCGTTACTATTACTTGGTCGCAGATTCTAACAGAAAGAGAAACGCCGTGACAGATCCGAGACCGGAATCACAGTTTCATTTGCACAAATAGTGCGCTGACTTTGTTAGAGAATCGCATGAGAGCGAGGTGAGTCGCTAGGATGTCAGAAGTATATGTGGCATAGTCGCTCGAAATCCAAGACCTGAGATAAAAAAATGTCTGAACAAAATGAATTTATGCAAGAAGAAGAGCTGATTGAGATTATCGAAAACCAGCTTGAAGATGGCGAACCTGTAAAAGTTAAAGAGACGCTGATGCGTTTAATGATGACTGGTACTCCTCGTGAAGAGGCAATTGCGGCTATGGCATGTGCACTGGCAATTGAAGTCTTTGACGTTATGAAAAACGGCGCGGAGTTCAATCAAAAACGTTACGCAGAGCATTTGGGTATGCTGCCTGATCTGAGCTTTATGGAAGGCGAATAAAAAAAACCTTCAGCAAACGTTTGCTATAGTTTGAAAGATTGCCGCGTTAAATATAGCGCGGTAGAATCCGCCACCTATTTCCCCTTGACTTAGACTAGCCCTATGAAATTCCCTGGACAACGTAAATCAAAGCACTACTTTCCGGTTCACGCTCGTGATCCTCTAGTGAGCCAAGCTCAAAGCAGTAAAAGAATGTCACGCACTCATATTATCGGTATTGACCAAACATTGGTGGATATTGAAGCAAAGGTGAGTTCTGAACTTATTGAGAAGTATGGTTTGAGCAAGGGACATTCACTGGTTATTGGTGACGCAGCCGCTGAATCTTTATATCAAGAATTAAAAGAACAGTGCCTGATTACCAATGAATACGCTGGTGGCACAATTGGTAACACATTACACAACTATTCAGTGCTAGCGGATGACCGTTCTACTCTACTGGGTGTAATGAGCCAAGATATTAAGATTGGTAGCTACGGTTACCGCTATTTATGTAATACATCAAGCAGAATGGATCTGAACCATTTACAAGGGGTAGATGGCGCAATTGGTCGCTGCTTTGCATTAATTACAGAAGACGGTGAACGTACTTTCGCAATTAGCGAAGGACAAATGAACCAATTAAAACCAGAAAGCATTCCTGAAAAGATCTTCAAAAGTGCTTCTGCTTTAGTTTTAACGGCTTATTTAGTTCGTTGTAAGCCAGGTGACCCTATGCCTGAAGCAACAATGAAAGCGATCGAATACGCGAAGAAATACGATGTGCCTGTTGTTTTAACCCTTGGTACTAAATTTGTTATTCAAGATGATCCAGAATTCTGGAAAGATTTCCTTGAGCAACACGTAACTGTTGTTGCAATGAATGAAGATGAAGCTGAAGCATTGACAGGCGAGAGTGATCCGCTTGCTGCTTCAGATAAAGCGTTAGAGTGGGTAGACCTTGTTCTATGTACCGCGGGACCTGTTGGCCTATTCATGGCGGGTTACACGGAAGATGCAGCTAAACGTGAAACGTCACTGCCTTTACTTCCAGGTTCAATCGCAGAGTTCAACCGTTTTGAATTTAGCCGTCCTGCGCATAAAGATTTATGTGAAAACCCAACCAAAGTGTATTCGCATATTGCGCCATACATGGGTGGTCCGGAAAAAATCAAAAATACCAATGGTGCAGGTGATGCTGCTTTATCGGCTTTATTACATGATATGGCTGCGAATAAGTACCACAAAGAAAACGTGCCAAACTCAAGTAAGCACCAACATTCATTTTTGACCTATTCTTCTTTCTCACAAGTTTGTAAATATTCAAACCGTGCTAGCTATGAAGTGTTGGTTCAACACTCTCCACGTTTATCTCGTGGTCTTCCTGAAAGAGAAGATAGCCTAGAAGAAGCGTACTGGGAAAGATAAGTTACTTTCTTTAATCAGTAGTACTATCAGTATCAGTATCAGTTAGTTTCTAATACTGATAGTACAAATATAAAAAAGGCTCCGAAAGGAGCCTTTTTTGTTTCTGAATATATTGAAGCCGTAAATAATACTTTGGTCGACTAAAATATTAATTCTATTGCTTAGCGTGTAATTGATTACTCACTAAGTAAACTAAATGTTTAGATTGCAAACTCTTCTAGAGATTTACCAGCATCTAGCTGTTCTTGGATAGCTGAAGGCGTACGACCTTGACCTGTCCAAGTCTTCTCATCGCCATTTCCGTCTACATATTTGTATTTCGCAGGGCGAGGAGCGCGTTTAGCTTTAGTTGTTTTAGATTTTGCTTCACCAGAAAGTGCTGCAATTAGATCTGCAACATCAATTCCGTCTTTTGCAATTTGTTCAGCAATAGCAGAAAGCTTAGCTTCTTGCTCTGCTTTAGCAGCACGCTCTTCAGCTTCAGACTCTTGACGCTCTTGTACAACAATAGTCAGCTTGTCTAGCGCTTCTTCAAGTTGCTCAAGAGTTAATTCACGTGAGAACGCACGAAGGCTGCGGATATTTAATAGAGTTTTTGTTAATTCAGACATGATATTTTCCATCAAGGTAAACTAAATAATCCTCCTAATAATAAACAGAGCCTAGGAATAAAACAAATAGTATTTCTTCTATTACATATTTAAATATAAAAGTGAGATGAATAGTTGAAAATTCAGAGCCGTATTTCTATCGAATTTATAATAATTATTAAGATTATCTTAAAAACTGATATGTGACTGGTGGAGTAGTTAACTTATGTAGACTATTCTCTTATTGATTAGTTCATTAGCAAAAAGCTATTTTTCTCGGAATGATATGTTGCATTGTTGCTCTTGATGAGTACAATTGCGGCTACCTGATGCGAGGTATTGGTTAATTTGTTGTTAAACTCTGGTTTGCACGGTTAATAATGTTATCGCACGTAGAGGTGCAATTATAAAAAGTAACTTCCGTTGGGGTGATGCCAATGAACGGGAATGAAAGGTGTAATTGCCGAAGTAAATTGTATATCTAAGCAATTTGCTGGGGTTGTGCTCAATAGGTACAACACTGCCATAGTCTTAATTTTAAACTATGGAGCGCTACTGTAGGGTTGGGTGAAGTGTTCACTTCCCTTTCGCTTAGTTCAACATGAGCTTGGTCAGCCGTATCAAGTTTGTCTGCAGTAGATCTCTAGCCAAATAAAAAACTGGTTTTTGAAGATCATGAATTTAATAGATTTTGCAACATCACCTTTATCTTTGCTTCCGCCCCTTGTGGCTTTGAGCCTTGCTATTGTTACCCGCCGTGTATTGGTTTCTTTGGGTGTCGGTATCATCATGGGTGCGATTCTACTTGCTGACTACTCAGTAGGTAACGCAGTTAGTTACGTGTTTACTAAAGCATCTGGTGTTTTCATCGAAGATGGTGGCATCAACACTTGGAACATGAGCATCATTGCATTCCTAATTATTCTTGGAATGACAACTGCACTATTAACACTGTCTGGCGGTACTCGCGCATTCGCGGAGTGGGCACAGTCTCGCGTTAAGAGCAAACGTGGTTCAAAATTACTTGCTGCTTTCTTAGGTGTATTCATCTTCGTTGATGATTACTTTAACAGCCTAGCGGTTGGTGCCATCTCTCGTCCTGTAACAGACCGTTTCTACGTATCTCGCGCTAAGCTTGCTTATATCCTAGATTCAACGGCTGCTCCTATGTGTGTGATCATGCCTGCTTCTAGCTGGGGTGCTTACATCATCACTATCATTGGTGGCATCTTAGTGACACACGGTGTGACAGAGTATTCTGCACTGGGTGCATACGTTCGTCTTATCCCAATGAACTTCTACGCTGTATTCGCACTATTAATGGTGTTTGCAGTGGCATGGTTCGGTCTAGACGTTGGTAAGATGCGTGAGCATGAAATCGAAGCATCTCAAGGCCGTGGCTTTGAAGGCGACAACGATCAAAAGCAAGCACACGATCTAAACGAAGAGCTAGATATCGAAGAGAGCGAAAACGGTTCAGTTTCTGATCTGGTTATGCCAATCGTATCGCTAATTGTAGCGACAGTTGCAGCAATGCTTTACACAGGTGGCCAAGCGCTGGCTGCTGATGACCAAGCATTCAACCTTCTAGGTGCATTCGAAAACACGGATGTAGGTAAGTCTCTTGTTTACGGTGGTGTTATCGGTTTACTAGTAGCACTAGCGACAGTATTCAAGCAAAAGCTCTCTATGGCTGATATCGCAAGAACAATGTGGATCGGTGCTAGCTCTATGTTTGGCGCGATTCTGATTCTTGTGTTTGCATGGACTATCGGTTCTGTCATCGGCGACATGAAAACGGGTTCTTACCTATCGTCTCTAGTAACAGGCAGCATTGATTACCACTGGCTACCGGTTATGTTGTTCCTTCTAGCGGGCGTTATGGCGTTCTCGACAGGTACATCTTGGGGTACGTTCGGTATTATGTTACCTATCGCGGGCGACATGGCTGCAGCATCGGACATCGCGCTGATTCTTCCTATGCTAAGTGCGGTTCTAGCGGGTGCTGTATTTGGTGACCACTGTTCTCCAATCTCTGATACGACGATTCTGTCTTCTACTGGTGCTCGTTGTAATCACATCGACCACGTATCGACTCAGCTTCCATACGCGTTGTCTGTAGCGTTCGTATCGTGCATTGGTTTCATTACTCTAGGTATGACATCTTCAATTGGCATCGCATTTGGCGCAGCGTCTCTAACGTTTGTCGCTGTATGTTTTGCATTGGCTTACTTCTCTCGCTGTAAAATGGCGACGTGCAAAAGCTAAAACTGAAAGCTAATCAGTAAACTATCAGGGAGGCATTGGCCTCCCTTTTTTGTGCTTGTTAATTTAATTTTAAGTTTCGTGAAAAAAGTTAGAATAAATGGTTGAAAAAGGATCTCAGCTTAGTTAGTGTGGAGACAAGAAAGCAAACAACTGAAGAGCTTATAAGTATGCGTAAATTAGTAATGAACATTCATCACCATCATCACCCTATCTAGTCTTTCGGGGAGATTTACGTATACCCGGGAGCAAGAATTCTCCCGGAGGTTAAGTCAAAGAATTTAGATTTAAACCCTCGGGATGACAAAGTCTTCCGAGGGTTTTTTAGTTTTAGCGCTTTTAAATAATCAATAAATTCAAATATTTGCACAGGGATACAGCAATGCAGACACAACGCCTAAGAATCGCAATTCAAAAGAAAGGTCGCTTAAGTAAAGAGTGCCAAGACCTACTTAAAAAATGTGGTGTTAAATTTAACATCATGGGTGAGCGCCTAGTTGTTCATTCACTAAATATGCCAATCGACTTGTTATTAGTTCGTGATGATGACATCCCAGGTCTTATCATGGATGGTGTGGTTGACCTTGGTTTCATCGGTGAAAATGAACTAGAAGAAGTTCGACTAGACCGTGTTGCTCTAAAAGAGCCATCAGAGTTTCGCACACTACGTCGTTTAGACTTCGGTGGTTGCCGTCTTTCTATCGCAATCAACAAAGATGAAGTCTACAACGGGCCACAAGATCTTGCGGGCAAGCGTATTGCGACAACTTACCCACAACTACTGAAAGCCTACATGGATGAGCAGGGTGTTGAATTCAGCACTTGTATGCTAACAGGCTCGGTTGAAGTAGCGCCTCGTGCAGGTCTAGCAGACGCTATCGCTGATTTAGTTTCTACAGGTGCAACGCTTGAAGCGAATGGCCTAAAAGAAGCTGAAGCTATCTTCCAATCGAAAGCAACACTTATTCAACGTGTTGGTGATTTCGACGCAGACAAAACCGCACTGATTGAAAAACTACTGACTCGTATGCAGGGTGTTCAACAAGCGAAAGAGTCGAAGTACATCATGCTTCACGCGCCAACTTCTCAACTAGAGCAAATCAAAGCACTACTGCCTGGTGCTGAAGATCCAACGGTTCTTCCACTATCTACAGACAAAGACAAAGTTGCCGTTCACCTAGTAAGTACAGAGAACTTGTTCTGGGAAACAATGGAGCAGCTGAAAGAGTTGGGTGCAAGCTCGATTCTAGTATTACCAATCGAAAAAATGATGGGGTAGTGACGATGAGAACCGTTGTTTGGCAATCTTTAAGTGAATCACAGCAAGACTCGGTATTAGAGCGTCCAGCTATTACTGAAGGTGCAAACATCACCGCGACTGTTTCTGATGTGATTGCAAAAGTACGAAATGAAGGCGATGCCGCGCTTAGAGAGCTGACTGCAAAGTTTGATGGTGTGACTCCAGAATCCATTCGAGTCAGTTCGGGTGAGATCGAAGAGGCGTGTGCTCGTCTAACACCAGAGATGAAGCAAGCGTTAGAGCAAGCTTATAGCAACATTGCGAAGTTTCACGAAGCTCAAAAGCCGCAGCCAATTAAGGTTGAGACACAGCCTGGTGTTGTGTGTGAGCAAGTGACGCGCGCTATTAATACTGTTGGCCTTTATATTCCAGGTGGCAGTGCGCCACTTCCGTCAACGGTTCTTATGTTAGGTGTTCCCGCTCAAATCGCAGGTTGCCGCAAGGTTGTGCTTTGTTCACCTCCACCAATCGCAGATGAAATCTTGTATGTCGCTAAGCTTTGTAAGATCGACGAGGTTTACAACGTTGGTGGTGGTCAAGCGGTGGCTGCAATGGCTTACGGTACCGAGAGTGTAGCTAAAGTCGATAAGATCTTCGGCCCTGGCAACGCGTACGTAACGGAAGCGAAACGCCAAGTTAGCAACGACTTCCGCGGTGCGGCGATTGATATGCCTGCTGGCCCGTCTGAAGTGTTAGTGATTGCCGATGAAACTGCAGATGCAGATTTCATCGCGGCGGATTTACTGAGCCAAGCGGAGCACGGTCCTGATTCTCAGGTTGTGCTAGTAACACCATCTCCAGTGGTTGCTGACCAAGTAACAGAAGCGGTTCAGAAGCAATTGAAAGAACTGTCTCGTGCGAACATCGCTCAGCAAGCATTGGCTTCAAGCTTAATTATCATTGCTGAATCGATCACTCAAGCGATTGCGATTTCGAACTTCTACGGTCCTGAGCACTTGATTGTTCAAACCAAGAATCCACGTGAATTGCTGCCATTGCTAGATAATGCAGGCTCAATCTTCCTTGGTGACTGGTCTCCAGAATCTGCAGGTGACTACGCATCAGGCACAAACCACGTTCTTCCGACTTACGGTTACACGAAAACGTATTCAAGCCTGGGTTTAGCTGATTTCTCTAAGAGAATGACGGTGCAAGAGCTAACGGCTGACGGTTTGAAAGGCCTAGCGCCAACGGTAGTAACAATGGCGGAAGCCGAAGGCTTGGATGCACACAAACGCGCTGTGACCATCCGAGTTGAAAAGTTAAATAAAGCGAAATAAGGGTAGGGCATGGAAAAGTTAGCAAGAAAACAAGTTCAGGCTCTTACACCTTACTTGTCTGCAAGACGCATTGGCGGTACTGGTGATGTATGGCTCAATGCCAACGAATCTCCGTTTGATAACGAGTACAACCTAAACCTGTCTCGTCTTAATCGCTACAGCGAATGTCAGCCTAAAGAGTTGATTGACGCTTATGCACAATACGCCGGTGTGAAATCAGAGCAAACACTAACGACTCGTGGTGCTGATGAAGGCATCGAGTTATTGATTCGTGCTTTCTGTGAGCCGAACGAAGACGCTATTCTTTACTGCCCACCTACTTACGGTATGTACGCAATCAGTGCAGAGACGATTGGTGTTGAGCGTAAAGTTGTGCCTCTAACTTCTGAATGGCAACTGGATCTTCCTGCGATTGAAGCTCAACTCGACAACGTAAAGGTGGTGTTTGTTTGTAGCCCAAACAACCCAACCGGTAATTTGGTTAATCGTAAAGACATCATCAAGTTGCTTGAAATGACTCAAGACAAAGCGATCGTGGTGATGGACGAAGCGTATATCGATTTTTGTCCAGAAGCGTCAACCGTTGATTTGCTTGAGCAATATCCAAACCTCGCGATCCTACGCACCTTGTCGAAGGCTTTTGCTTTAGCGGGTTTACGTTGTGGTTTTACGCTGGCGAATAAAGCGCTTATCGATGTGCTGTTGAAAGTGATTGCTCCTTACCCAGTGCCAATCCCTGTTGCTGACATTGCCGTTCAAGCACTTTCAGAGCAAGGACTTGCACGAGCTAAGTTCCAGGTTCTGGATTTAAGTGCGAACCGAGCGTATTTGCAAGCGGGTCTATTAGGTATGCCTCAAGTGACGGTATTTGATGGTTGGGGTAACTACCTACTGGTTAAATTCCCGAACGGCGATAAGTTGTTTAAAGCGGCTTGGGATACGGGCATCATCTTGCGTAATTCACCAATTGAAGACTGTGTTCGCATTAGTATTGGTAACCGCGAAGAGTGCGAAAAGACACTTGGATTTATTCGTAACTTTTATCAGTAACGAAAGGCTTACCAGTAATAACATTTACCAGTTTGATTTGATTAATCGCAGGCTGGTAAGTGAAACCAATATTTTGGGTTAGCGTTTGATTTTAGCTAGGCCACCAGATTTAAAATTAAAAGGAAGTTCAAGTGAGTAAACAACAGAAAATACTTTTTATAGACCGCGACGGCACCTTAATTGTTGAGCCGCCAGTTGACTTTCAAGTAGACCGTTTAGACAAGCTAAAATTCGAACCGCTAGTGATTCCTAGCCTGCTTGCACTGCAAGATGCTGGTTACCGTCTAGTGATGGTGACTAACCAAGACGGCCTAGGTACCGATAGCTACCCACAAGAAGATTTCGATGCGCCACACAATATGATGATGGAGTTCTTCGAATCTCAAGGCGTTAAGTTTGACGACGTGCTTATTTGCCCTCACTTTGACGAAGACAACTGCTCTTGCCGCAAGCCTAAATTAGGTATGGTTAAAGAGTATTTACAAGGCGGTAAAGTCGACTTCCAACACTCTGTTGTGATTGGCGACCGAATGACGGATCTTCAACTTGCAGAGAATATGGCAATCCGCGGTATTCAATATGGCCCTGATGCAGAAACGGAAGGTACGCTTAACTGGCCACAAATCGTTAAAGATCTGACGGTTAATGCTCGCGTTGCTGAAGTGGTTCGTACAACTAAAGAAACCGACATTAAGGTAGCTGTAAACCTTGATGAAACCGGTGGTAATAAGATCGATACCGGCATGGGTTTCTTCGACCACATGCTTGATCAAATCGCGACACACGGTGGTTTCCAAATGAACCTGACGGTGAAAGGCGATCTACACATTGATGATCACCACACAGTGGAAGATACGGCACTTGCGTTAGGCCAAGCTCTGAAAGATGCACTAGGTGACAAACGTGGTATTGGCCGTTTTGGTTTTAGCCTGCCAATGGATGAATGTTTGGCTCAGTGTGCGCTAGACCTTTCTGGTCGTCCATACCTGAAGTTCGATGCTAAATTCAGTCGTGAGCAAGTGGGTGATCTTTCAACAGAGATGGTGGTTCACTTCTTCCGTTCTCTAACCGACACTCTGGCTTGTACGCTACACCTTTCTTCTGCTGGCAATAATGATCACCACATCATTGAGAGCCTGTTCAAAGCGTTTGGCCGTACTCTTCGCCAAGCAATCAAAGTTGAAGGTAATGAGTTACCAAGCAGCAAAGGCGTCCTGTAAGGCTAACGTTAGCAAGGAAAAAACAATGAAAGATCAAAAAGTCGTCATCATTGATACTGGGTGTGCCAACGTTTCTTCGGTTAAATTTGCCATTGAACGTTTGGGTTACGCAGTTGAAATTTCAAAAGAACCTGAAGTTGTTCTTGCTGCCGATAAGCTATTCCTACCCGGTGTAGGTACAGCAAGTGAGGCAATGAAGAACCTGCAAGAGCGCGACCTTGTTTCTCTTGTGAAGAAAGTAGAGAAGCCTCTGCTTGGTATTTGTTTAGGTATGCAACTGTTAGGCAAATTATCTCAAGAGAAAGGCCAAAAGGCTGACGAGTTAGTTGAATGTCTAGGTTTGTGTGATGGTGAAGTGCGTTTACTCGAAACGGGCGATTTGCCATTACCACACATGGGTTGGAACACAGTAACTTCGACACCTAACCATCCTTTGTTTAAAGATATTGAAGAAGGCGAATATTTCTACTTCGTTCACAGCTTCGCAATGCCAGTGGGCGACTACACAATCGCACAATGTGATTACAGTAATCCGTTTACAGCGGCGGTTCAAAGTGGCAATTATTATGGTGTTCAGTTCCACCCAGAGCGATCTTCGAAAGCTGGCTCTAAGCTGATTCAGAACTTCTTGGAATTGTAATAAGGATTAGGCAGCGGCTAACGTTGCCATATAAGGAATGTAAATGATTATTCCCGCGTTAGATTTAATTGAAGGTCAAGTAGTTCGCTTATTCCAAGGAGACTACGGGCAAGTAACAGAATACAAAGTAGACCCAGCAGAGCAGTTTAACCTGTATCACCAAGCTGGCGCAGGTTGGCTGCATCTTGTTGACTTAACGGGTGCAAAAGACACAACGGCTCGTCAGTTAGACTTGATTGCTAAGCTACTTGCTAGCACGCCTGCGAACATCCAGATTGGTGGTGGCGTGCGTAACGAACAAGATGTCGTTGACCTACTGGAAGCTGGTGCACAGCGCGTTGTGGTTGGTTCTACAGCAGTTAAGCAACCAGAGCTGGTTAAAGGTTGGATGGAAAAGTACGGCGCTGAAAAAATCGTGCTTGCTCTGGACATCAACATCGATGAAAGCGGCACACGTAAAGTGGCAATTTCAGGTTGGCAAGAAGATTCAGGCGTGACTATTGAAGCGCTGATTGAAGACTACCTAACAGTGGGTCTTAAACACGTTCTATGTACTGACATTTCACGTGATGGCACGCTAGAAGGGTCAAACGTCGAGCTTTATGTTGACCTTTGTAAACAATACCCACAGGTTCAATTCCAATCATCGGGCGGCATTGGCAGCTTAGCGGATATCGAAGCTCTAAAAGGCAGCGGTGTTGCTGGTGTGATTGTTGGTCGTGCGTTACTTGATGGCAAGTTTACCGCAGAGGAGGCATTTGCATGTTGGCAAAGCGAATAATCCCTTGTTTGGATGTCCGTGACGGACAAGTGGTGAAGGGCGTTCAGTTCCGTAACCACGAAATCATTGGCGACATCGTTCCGTTAGCACAGCGCTATGCGGAAGAGGGCGCTGATGAGCTCGTATTTTATGACATCACGGCATCGAGTGATGGCCGTGTCGTCGATAAAAGCTGGGTGAAGCGCGTAGCAGAAGTGATTGACATTCCTTTCTGTGTTGCTGGTGGTATTAAATCAGCAGAAGATGCAGCGCGCATTCTTGAATTTGGTGCCGATAAAGTATCGATCAACTCGCCTGCACTTGCTAACCCTCAATTGATCACTGACCTTGCTGATAAGTTCGGCGTGCAGTGTATTGTTGTCGGTATCGATTCATACTTCGATAAAGAAACCGGTAAATATCAGGTTTACCAATTCACTGGCGATGAGGCGCGTACTAAAGCGACCAAATGGGAAACCAAAGATTGGGTGCAGGAAGTACAGAAACGTGGCGCAGGTGAGATTGTGTTAAACATGATGAACCAAGATGGCGTTCGTAACGGCTATGACATCGAACAGTTAAACATGGTACGTGAAGTATGCAATGTACCTCTGATTGCTTCTGGTGGCGCAGGTGCAATGGAGCACTTTGCTGAAGCCTATAAGAAGACCAACGTGGACGGAGCGCTAGCAGCTTCGGTATTCCACAAGCAAGTCATCAATATTGGTGAACTTAAACAGTATTTAAAACAACAAGATGTAGAGGTGCGACTATGAGTTTTGAAACCGCAAGCTTATCAAAAACAGAAGTAGGCGCATTATCAGAGCGTATTAACTGGGAAAAAGTAGATGGCTTAGTACCAGCTATTGTTCAAGATTACCAATCGAGCCAAGTGTTAATGATGGGATACATGAACCCAGCAGCACTTGAGAAAACAGGTGAAACTGGCAATGTGACGTTTTTCTCTCGCACCAAAGAGCGCCTTTGGACGAAAGGTGAAACGTCAGGCAACGTATTACAACTGCAAAACATCGCCTTGGACTGTGACAGCGACACTTTACTGGTTAAAGTTAATCCCATTGGTCCAACGTGCCACACAGGTACAACAACGTGTTGGGATGGAGACAAGCAAGAAGAGTCTCAGATGGTGTGGCTTCATCAGCTTGAGCAGCTACTGGCTGCCCGCAAGGACGCAGACCCTGAGTCTTCTTATACTGCCAGTCTATATGCCCGTGGCACCAAGCGTATTTCGCAAAAAGTGGGCGAAGAAGGCGTTGAAGTCGCGCTTGCGGCGACGTCGGGCGATAAGGCGGAACTAGTGTGTGAATCAGCAGATTTGATTTACCACCTAATGGTTCTTCTTCAAGACCAAGGCCTATCGATGAACGACGTGGTAAATAAACTTAAAGAGCGTCATAAGTAAGCCTCTTTAGATTTATCGAACCGCGTAAAAAATAGATAAAAGCCCCGTAAACAACCATGTTTACGGGGCTTTTTAATCATCTAAGATATTAATCTACTTAAAAAGCACTGAACATCGTCATTCCGAGGAGCTTAGGTGACATCAGGAATCTATCTCAGCGCTTAGCTACCTTAAATCTCAGTATTACCCGCAGCACTTTTTATATTTCTTCCCACTACCACAAATGCAAGGGTCATTACGGCCAATCTTGAAGCTCTCTACGGTTTGGTTTAGGCGAGGGTCAATCTCTGGTTCTGTTAGCTTTTCATGTTCGTTTTCTTGCTCTGGGAACTCGCCATCGATATAAAACCATAGGCCGTTTTCACGAACGAAACGCGAGCGCTCTTGCATACAGTACTGCGCGCCGTCTTCATTGAAGTAAGCTTTAAATTCAACAAAGCCTTCGTCTTGGTGCGAGCCTGCCGCCGTATCGATGACTTCAAGACCTGCCCAATCACTGTCGATAGATTCGGTAATGCCTTCTCTTTGCGACTCAGCATCACAGCTAGGGTGATAGGTAGCAATTACATAATCAACCAATCCTAAAACGTGCGCGGAATAACGAGAGCGCATCAGCTGCTTTGGAGTTTCAACTGAGCTGTGATCGAGGTGCGCTGATTCACAGCACTGTTGGTAAGTATTATTACTACCGCATGGGCATAAAGACATAGTCAGATCCTGTAAAAATGGCCTCTATTAAGAGGCCATAAATGAATGCGTGGGAGTTTACCAAGAAACGATCGCTCACCAAAGTTAAGTTTCTATTGAAGTTGTTGTGTGAATTACGCTATTTCAGGGCTGGAGATAATAGTTCTTGGGCCCAAGTCGTCGCTTCGTCATAAGCTTGACCAAGTTGAGCTTCACTCAGTTTGAGAAGCTGGCGAATACGAGTCGCTTCATCCCAACGAGCTTGTTCATAAGCAACCACCATCGCCAACACAGCACCTAACACGCCTTTACGTTGAATTAAGGCTTGTTTGATCTCTACGTCGATCGGCACTGAATCGAGTACTTGTTTCAATGGTTGGTCAAAGAGTGAGTCCAATAGAGAGAACATACCGGTCAAAAAGGCTTGTCCAGGCTCAACCTTAACATTCATCTTCTCGACTAAGAGTTCACATTGACGTGCGCGTATTACCGCTAAACCATAGAGAGAGTCCGGCTTATCTTCTTTCGCGGAGGCGATAGCCACAAGAGAAACGAACTTACGCAGCTTTTGTTCGCCAAGGTAAATAAGCGCTTGGCGGAATGAGCGAATCGTCGTTGCTGAACCACCTGCAGAGTTTACGTAGGTAAGTAGCTTATACGACATGGTCACATCAAGCGTAATTAAACGCTCTACTTCACCAAAGTCGATAGGGTCGTGTGCAATCTCTTTTAACAGCTGAACGGTCGTCAGGAATGCAGGGTTGAGCGCACGCGTTTGGATCATTTCTGGCTTGCTAAAGAAGTAACCTTGAAAGTAAGTGAAGCCTGCTTTCTTCGCTTCTTGGTATTCTTCGTACGTTTCTACCTTCTCAGCTAGGAACTTGATATCTAGCCCTTTGAGTGAGTTCATAAACATCGCTGCTTTGGCAATTGGCGTCAAACGGATATCGAACTTGATAATCGAAACGTAGGGTAAGAAGCGCTTCCAAGCTTTACTTGGTACAAAGTCATCTAACGCGATGGTATAACCTGCATCAAAGATAGTTTTGATTGCTTCAAGTAACTCGTCTGTCGGTTCGCAGTCTTCAAGAACCTCTACAACGAGGCTTTCTTTGGGAAACAGAGTAGGGACCAAGTTGATTAGGCTTGCGTAAGGGAAGTTCACGAACCCAAGCTTATCACCCAACGTATTATAGTGGGTCGATAAGAAGTGATCGGAAAGCAAACGGCTAGTAGCGAGCTCCGGCTCTACTTCAGGGAAAGTGTTCTTAGGACCATCCCTGAATAGCAACTCGTAACCTATGGTCTTCTTGTCTGTATCGAGTATTGGTTGACGCGCTACGTATGAATATTTCAACTTGGTACTGTGTTCGGTTTATTTCTGGTAGAGAGATAATAGCTAATTCAGTAGAAATTACCATACACTTTCTAAGAAAGTCTGACCGACAATAATAATCAAACTGAAAGTTTAAGAGTGACGTTAAAAGCTATTGCTAAACGCTCGATTCTGTAGTTCAAAACTTTGCGGCGTGAACACCAGCACGGAACCTTGCGTATACCAATCGCCAAGTACGATACGGGTTTTAGTGCAATTGTTGGCACTAAATGTATGGATGTCTGGACGATGAGTATGGCCGTGGATCATCAGATCAACGTTGTTTCGTTCCATCACATCTTCGACTTCTTGTTGTGTCACATCCATGATGTCGAGAGACTTAGTCTGCTTGTCATCTTTGATATCGGATTGAACCTTCGAGACGATCTTCTTCTTGATGAAAAATGGAATTCTGTTGAAGACCCATTGAAGCCATGGTTGATGTACTTTTTCTCTGAAGGCGAGATACTTTACATCTTCGGTGCATAGAGTATCACCATGTAACACAACCGCTTTTTGGCCATAAATATCGATAGTCGATACTTCGTCTAGCAGTTTCACACCGGTTTGCTTGGCAAACTTTTTGCCGACAAGGAAATCACGGTTACCTTGAGTGAAGTAGCAAGGTACGCCTGTTTTTACCAAATCAATAAATGCTTGGCGGATAGAAGTCGCGAACTCACTTTTGTCGTCGTCACCAATCCAGAATTCGAAAAGGTCACCTAATACGTAGAGTGCATCCGCTTCTACCGCTTCGTTCTTCATGAAGGTTAGGAAGCAGTCGGTGATGTCTTGTCGTGAGGGAGCAAGGTGCAGATCTGATATAAAATATGTTTTCATAGGTCTAAAAAAAGGGAGCGATTCGCTCCCTATATCCTGATTTTATCGGCTCATCAATACTAACCGAAAGCGATGAATTAAGCTTCGATTGTAGTACCAGTGATGATCACTTCTTCTAGAGGTACATCTTGGTGCATACCCATAGAACCAGTGCTAACACCTTTGATCTTGTTTACGATGTCCATGCCTTCAACAACTTCTGCGAATACACAGTAGCCCCAACCGTCTAGGCTTTCGCTACGGAAGTTTAGGAAAGAGTTGTCGTTAACGTTGATGAAGAACTGAGAGCTCGCTGAATGCGGTTCCATAGTACGAGCCATTGCTAGCGTACCAACTTTGTTCGCTAGACCGTTGTTTGCTTCGTTCTTGATAGTTGCACGAGTTGCCTTTTCTTTAAGGCCAGAAGTCATGCCGCCGCCTTGAATCATGAAACCATCGATAACACGGTGGAATAGTGTGTTGTCGTAGAAACCGTCACGGCAATACTGTAGGAAGTTTGCGCTTGTTTCTGGTGCTTTTTCTTCGTTTAGTTGAACTTTGATGTCACCAAAATTTGTGTGAAGGATGATCATGATTGTTACCTTACTGTCTTTTTAATATGAAGTTCGAATTCTAGCGCATGTTGGCGGACTTTCAAATCATCAAATCATTCACTTAACTCAGATGTTTGAGGTAATTCCTGCTTTTGGGGATTACCTATTAAGGTATGACTTGTTATACTGCGAGCTTATTTTTGATTAATACACAAAATAGATAGAGATCATGCTGAAGATATATAACACGCTCACAAGACAGAAAGAGGAATTCAAACCAATTACAGCTGGCAAAGTCGGCATGTATGTCTGTGGGGTAACCATATACGATCTCTGTCACATTGGTCATGGTCGTACGTTCGTTTCTTTCGACGTAGTAACTCGTTACCTTCGTTACCTTGGTTACGATTTGAACTTCGTTCGTAACATCACAGATATTGATGACAAAATCATCAAGCGCGCTAACGAAAACGGCGAGTCTTGTGACTCTCTGACTGATCGTCTAATCGGCGAAATGCACGCTGATTTCGATGCGTTGAACATGAAGCGTCCAGACGTTGAACCTCGTGCAACGGATTTCATCACTGAAATCATCGAACTTGTTGAAAAGCTGATTGAACGCGGCTACGCATATGTTGCAAGTAACGGCGACGTAATGTTCGAAGTTAAGAAGTTCGAAGAATACGGTAAGCTTTCTAAGCAAGACCTTGATCAGCTTCAAGCTGGCGCTCGTGTTGACATAGACTCTGCAAAACGTAGTCCGCTAGATTTCGTGGTTTGGAAGATGTCTAAGCCAGGTGAACCAACATGGGAATCACCATGGGGTCCAGGTCGTCCAGGTTGGCACATTGAATGTTCAGCAATGAACTCGTCTATTCTAGGTAATCACTTCGATATCCACGGTGGCGGCTCAGATCTACAATTCCCACACCACGAGAATGAAATCGCGCAATCTTGCTGTGCACATGGTACTGACTATGTAAACACATGGATGCACAGTGGCATGGTGATGGTAGACAGAGAAAAAATGTCTAAGTCACTAGGTAACTTCTTCACTATCCGTGATGTGCTAGCACACTACGATGCTGAAACAGTGCGTTACTTCCTAATGTCTGGTCACTACCGTAGCCAACTGAACTACAGTGAAGACAACCTAAACCAAGCTCGCGCATCGCTAGAGCGTCTATACACGTCACTTCGTGGCCTAGACCTTACCGCAGCTCCTGCTGGTGGCGAAGAGTACGTAACTCGCTTCTCTACTGCGATGAACGATGATTTCAACACGCCTGAAGCTTACTCAGTGCTGTTTGAAATGGCGCGTGAAATCAACCGTATCAAGCCTGAAAGCATCGAAAAAGCAAGCGGACTTGGTGCATTGATGCGTGAACTAGCGGACATCATCGGTATTCTTCACCAAGAGCCAGAAGCCTTCCTACAAGGTGATGCGGCTGGTAACGATGACGAAGTGGCTGAAATCGAAGCGTTGATCAAACTGCGTAACGACTCTCGAGCTTCAAAGGATTGGGCAAATGCCGACCTTGCACGTGATAAGTTAAACGAGTTAGGCATCGTTCTAGAAGACGGCCCAGAAGGTACGACTTGGCGTCGCAAGTAAATCTTATAAAAAAGGGCTGATTTTCAGCCCTTTTTTCTAGCAAAAATTCTCTAATTTCACCTTTTCATATTCAATTTTATTTAACAGGAATATTTCTGTGGCTCAGATGTATTTTTACTACTCGGCAATGAATGCGGGTAAATCAACAACGCTTCTTCAATCGTCATTCAACTACCAAGAACGTGGTATGACGCCAGTGATCTTCACGGCTGCATTGGATGATCGCTATGGTATCGGTAAAGTAAGCTCAAGAATTGGTCTGCAATCTGAAGCTCAACTTTTTAAAAATGACACTAACATGTTTGATGCGATCAAAAAGCTGAACGACGAAGAGAAGCGTCACTGTGTGTTGATCGATGAGTGTCAATTCTTGTCGAAAGAGCAGGTGTATCAGCTTACAGAAGTAGTGGATAAACTTCATATTCCTGTGCTGTGTTATGGCTTACGCACTGACTTCTTGGGCGAGCTGTTTGAAGGTAGCCGTTACTTACTGTCTTGGGCGGACAAGCTGGTGGAGCTGAAAACCATCTGTCATTGTGGCCGTAAAGCGAACATGGTTATTCGTACCGATGAGCACGGTGTCGCTATCGCTGAAGGTGATCAAGTGGCAATTGGTGGCAATGACAAATACGTTTCTGTTTGCCGTCTGCACTACAAAGAAGCATTAGGTAAATAAGCAAAACTATTTGCTGTTGTTACTAACAGGAAAGAATGAAAAACGGTGACCAAGTGTCACCGTTTTTGTTTACTGAACTTATGTTTTTACTTTATGCCAAGCCTAGCTTTTACTTTATTGGAGACTTATTCGAATCCGAGCTTCTTCAATGCTTGATAGGCGTGGTCAACGTCATCGGGGATGGGCATCTCAACCTGAAAGCCTTTCTCTGGGTAGGATTTGATTCGTTCGTAATCAGCAATCAATGCACCTAACACCATGTCTAACGGCAACTCTTCATTAAAGTAATCATCCCAATTTTGCCAACGTGATGTCACGGTTATCTCGGACGTTTCGTCAGGCCACTGTTTACTAAAGGTCGCGTAAGTTCGTTTTTCCATAAAGGGCTTCTGAACTAAGGTTAGCCTCTTCGGTGATAACCCTTGCTCTTTCAGTAACTCATGAGTGAAGCGGACATTTTCCCCAGTGTTTGTCGCGTGTTTCTCTATGATAATGTCAGAGTCAGGCACACCACAATCTCGTGCGATAGAAGCGAATGTTTCAGCTTCTGAGCGCTCAAAGCTTCCTTCGGTAAAGCGTCCCACACCACCAGAAAAAACAATGTAAGGCGCGATCTGTTGGTGATAAAGCTCAGCTGCATATTCAGCGACGCGAGTATCATTGCTGCACAATACAAAGATGCAGTCTGAAGGCGTAACCTTGTGACCCATCGACATAAAGTTCCAAAGGGTGTCTACCGAGCGGTGCAGTTTTGTGTTGGGATATTTGTTAGCCATAGATTGTTCAGTCATGAAGTGCATCCAATGTGGATTCGAATTTAAATGAATAACCTAAATCGAGAATCTTCTTCGAAGAGATTAATTTGTCTGGGGTATCAACAACAGCGGGTAGAGGCTCACTGCTGTTGGCGCTTTTCAGTGCTGCGGCATAAAACTCCGCCTTACTGACCGTATTTGGCGTCGTCACGTTAACCACTTCGTTGTGCAGCTGACTGATAGCGAAATCGACAGCGCCAATCGCGTCATCAAGGTGCAGCATGTTGGCTGGAGCTTGAGTGCTCACTTGCTTTAGCTTACTAGCAAACCTTGATGGGTGACGACTTGGACCTATTAATCCACTAAAGCGAAGAATGGTGTAGTCGATACCTGAATCAATCACTGACTGTTCAGCTTGCAGCATGATTCGCGCGTTATCGGAAAATGAAGATGCGTTCTCGTTACCTGAGGTTGAAAGGGGGAGCGATGCATCCAGCTCATTCAACACACACGGCTTGGTTGGGTATACCGTAGTTGAACTGACCATAATGAGCTTTTTAATGTTGGCCTTTTGACATGCATTGGTGAGTTGCTGCCAGTAGTCGGCATACTCTTGTCCTGCTCCTTTTCTAAAGCCAGGAGGGAAGCTGCCAATTACAATTTCAGTGTTGTTTTCGAGTAACAGTGAATAGAGTCGCCCGATAGTCTGTTCTGGCTTTGATGAGTCAAAACTAAACACTTCACATGGGATTCGTTCGTTACCAATGGCCTCCGCTCCCGCTTGGGTCGTTTTCGTGACCACCACTCGGTTACCATGTTTTTCTAGATGTTTGGATAAAGGTGCACCGACCCATCCTGCACCGACAATAAATATAGAAGCCATCTGTACCTCACAACGACAAGCTATGGATTTACAATAAGCCTAACAAACCTTGGCCCAAAAATGAAAAAACTCCACGGCCGAAGCGAGTGGAGTTTTTACTAGAACAATGGAGCTTTATTTAAGTACGCGAAGTAGCTTATCTGCGCGCTCTGCCATCTCGATACCTTCATCTGTTAAATAACCGCCGTCTGGCTGAGTACAAAGGTTTTTTTCGAATAGGCGCTTAACAGCGTCTTGAGTTTCTTGAGCAGCCTCTTGATGAACTTTAATTCCAGTAGCAGCGCTACTTACATCAAATTGAAGAAGGAGGTTTAAATCAGCAATATGTTCAGCGTTGTACTTCATAATTAACCTATATATTCATAACGTTCTCTACCTTCACCTTAGTGCGCATTCACGGCTCAGGCAATAGCAAATAAGGAGAATTGATAAGTGATACCAAATTGATTGATTAATCATCGAGTGATGGGTTTATTTTGGTTATATTGGGTGATTTGCACCCACTTAAATCATCAATGATGTTTATTGCTAAGTGGTTGTAATATATTGTGACTAGAAATAATTTGCATTGAGCGAATATTGTATAAAAAGGATATGCATAAGTGAGAGCGAACAAAGTAGCATTAACGATCAGTATGCTATTTGCTATCTCAGGTTGTCAAAGCACACCCTCAGAGCAGACAGACGCGAACCAAACCACAAACAACAATAATGAATCTACAATAGAGGTCCGTTCATTTCAGTCTGTCCAAAGCGTTTACTCCGAATGGGAAGTTAAGCTTGAAGACCATGCTCAATTGTCTCTCTATGCACCAGAGAATTACAATGAACTATTAGACGCATGGGATGATGCTGAAAGCATTTATGCGGACTTACTGAAAGACGAAACTCGGATAACCAAGAGCTACTCCATTTTTTCGAGCCTGACTTACGCTGAAGCCTTTGATGAAAAAATAGCGTTGATCAAATCAAATTATGACTCGATCTTAGTGTTAAAGAAGAAGGCTGACCGAGTACTCGCTGATTCGATTGTCCAAATGGATTACCTGAAGTTTCTTGGCGCAGATACCATGTTTACTTCGAGCTACAAACGTTTGTATTCAGAATACAGCGAGTTGTTCGAATATGTGCTGGTCGATGAGCTTGAAGACGCTCAAGAAGCGCAGGTGGAGTTTCTTAACAATGCTCGCTTACTAGAAGTTAAAGTGGCGCATAAGAAATACATCGAACCTTTGAAGAACGAATTAGAGTTCTTGGAAGATGAAGATTTTTATGATGTTGCTCCGCTGACCTTTGCTAAGGCAGCATCTCAAATTGCGTTGGCCGAAAGCCAAGTGAAAGCCAGCCCTCGTGAAAAGTCGATCATTGAAGATGCGGTTCACGCTGCTGAGTTTGAATTGAACCACGTGCGCAGTGTCGCTCATGAAGTCAAAGTGCTGGCGAGTGTAAAAGGCGACAAGTTCGAACAGTCGGTTTTGAATGCAGAGAACCAACTACTGAGTATTTCACAAATCGTCAATGATGAAGATTACCGTGATGTTGGGTTACGTCAGCAATCTCAAAAGATTGTAGCGAGTATTAAAGCGTTAAAAAGCTCCGACATGACAGGGCTATTAAAGTCAGAGATTGAAACTTTGACTGAGCAATTGGCTAACCTGGAATCTGAAAACCAGAAGCAAGCACAGCAATTGTCTGAAGCAACCAAGCATAGTGAGTTGCTCGGTGAGCAGATTACGAAGAGCGATGCTCACATAAAAAGCTTAGAAGAACTAGTCGATAGTTTGAAAAGCTTAGGTGGTAAAGTTGCCAACGAAAGTGATTCTGATGCGATCTCGCCGAGTATTGAAACAAATCTAGAGAACCCGGCTCTAGAACTATCATCAGAAGAAGTGATTGAACCTTCGGTTTAGCATAACCAATGTCTTTATTTGTGACTGACTTAAAAGCGCCTCAGGGCGCTTTTTTACGTTCTGTTGATCTATGTCAAAATCTGAAAAGAAAAGCTCTCAAAACACGGCTATAGTGTACGTCATTCTTATGGTTTTAACGTAACTTGTTGATATTTATAGATGTGTTGTTTTTATCGTTGGTAATTTTTCATTCATCAGAGTTTTCTTTTTACTACTAAAGTCGTAAGAAATTTCAATATCATTGAAGGTTTGGCGTTTTCTTAGTTGTTGAAGGAAATTCGAGCTTAAAATAGCTCTTGAATTCAGAAATGAAAGAGAGGATTATCGCGCTCCCGACGACATGTTTCAAAATGTAAATCATCATGAATCTAAACCAATTTGACTCATTATTACCGCCACAAATGGCTGAGCGCGCTGCAGATATTGGCGTAGGTAAAGCAACTAAAGATCCAATCAAATCTTTTCTCCTAGCGATTTCAGCTGGCATCCATATCGGTATTGCGTTTGTGTTCTACACCATCGTAACGACCGGTGCTGGTGATTTGCCTTGGGGTATTACTCGCCTATTAGGTGGCCTTGCATTTAGCCTGGGCTTAATTCTCGTTGTTGTTACCGGTGGTGAGTTATTTACCAGTTCGGTGCTTACTCTGGTTGCTCGTGCAAGTGGTAAAATTACTTGGCGCACGCTCGTCAAGAACTGGGCTACGGTTTATGTAGGTAACTTGATTGGCGCATTGTTGCTGGTGGCATGTATGCTTCTGACTAAACAGTACATGTTTGACCATGGCCAGGTTGGTTTAAATGCAATGGCGATTTCCCAACACAAGATGCACCATGATTTTATCCAAGCTATCGCGCTTGGTATCATGTGTAATGTATTGGTTTGTATCGCGGTATGGATGACGTTTAGTGGACGTACACTTACCGACAAAATCGCGGTAATGATTTTACCTGTTGCGATGTTCGTATCAGCTGGTTTCGAGCACTGTATTGCGAATATGTTCCAAGTCCCTTTAGCTATCGGCATTAAAACATTTGCTCCTGCTGAATTCTGGACAATGACGGGCGCTAACCCTGCGGATTACGTTGACCTGAACATGATGGACTTTCTGATGAACAACTTGCTGCCCGTTACTATAGGTAACATCATTGGTGGCGGTATCTTTGTCGGCATGTGGTATTGGTTGATCTACCTGCGTGACTAATAAAGGTGGCTCTATCAACAAAAGTGGCGTACTTAACTCAGTTGACGAGATGCGCTAAAGCTCAGTGGAAACACTGAACTGACTTATGACATTTACAAGACGGTCTGCATTGCAGGCCGTTTTTTATTTGTGGAAAACCTACTTCTTCACCCCTCTAATGATCATCTGAACACTCAACAGCGCTGCTCACCATATGTGTATATCTCTTTGAAAACACCGAAGGATCAACGGTAATGATCTTTTCTCGAGTGAAAGTGGACAAAAAAGGATCTATCTTGATTTGGTTATCCACAATTTCTGTGGATAACCTGTCTCAAATTCAGTGAGTAACCAGATCTAAGGGGAGTAGAGAGGCTATTTTGCCGGTTTTATTTGAGCGAGGACTCGACCTTCTTTGGTCAGGGAAGTCTTCAATGAGAGGTGAAGGGCAAGCGCTAAAGAGCAACTCATCATCACGAAAATCGCCAGCATGATCATCAGTTGATACTTAATCGCGATCATCGGTGACGCCCCCCCAAGAATTTGTCCTGTCATCATTCCTGGCAGCGTTACTAAGCCTGTGGTTGCCATAGAGGCCATGATAGGGGACATCGCTTTCTGTATTGCATTGCGTACAAACGGTGCTGCAGCGTAGGAGGGAGACGCGCCTAACGCGATTGCTGCTTCATATTCTGATTTCTGTGTTTCAAAAGCACCAAACAGGTTCTGCAATGCCACTATATTACTGCTTAAGCTATTACCCAATAACATTCCTGCGATCGGGATAAGGTACTGCGCGTTAAAAAGAGGTGTCGGTTTAATGATGAAAAAGCAGATAAACAAGACGATGGGTACACAGGTTACGGCAAGGCTTACGGCAACAGGCGCTAATAATAGCTGTCTCGGTAGCCTAGACTTCTCAACAATCGAGCTCGCACCGACAATTATCATGGCAAATAACCACAACAAATTGACCCACAAACTATTCAAAGTAAATAAATACTCTAGGTAAAGACCCACAAGAAACAGCTGAATAACCATGCGAATGATGCTAATAGACGCTTCTTTTCCAAGGCCGAGTTTCAGCTTGTGGTTGATGGCAATGGGCAGAAAGAGAAGTGAACTGAAGAGCAACAACTGCCACCAAGATATATCAATAACGTCTTGCATAGAGCTTCCTTTTAAGTAGGTCCCCATCATATCTGAAAGTGCCAAATGATGCATTTCAGCTTCAAACCCGTCGATTCAAAAAGTGCTCAATTATTTAACAACCAAAGTACAAAATATTGGTTGTTTAAGGCATTTTTAGCTACTACTTAGTAGGTAAAACGTTAAAATTAGTTACAATAAAGTTGTGTGTGTGTTGGAATTTAACATTTGTGAAATATACTTAATTCTTCACATTTGTTAATACTTTTTAATAACTTTGTTTAACTAAAAACAACTTTGGATGAGCTCAAAAAAGTATTGATTAGCAAGGGTTATAACGGGAGATTTGATTGAACCCTACTTTGAGTATGGTCTAAAATTTGTTGTTAGATACTTAAGAACTTTAGCCCCATAGAATGGGTTACTCGAAATTACTAAATACAAAATAGGCAAAATGTATGAGTGATGTTAATAAAATTGAAACTGGCGAAAAACGCTCGTTGGAGTGGAAGTCTTTCCTCTTCATCGCGGTGGTTCTCTTTCCAATATTAAGTGTGGCTTTTGTAGGCGGCTACGGCTTCCTAGTTTGGGCACTGCAAGTGTTTGTATTCGGACCTCCAGGTGCTCACGGCGGCATGTAATGCCCTCTAGTAACAACATTTTTTAAAATCAATATTTAAGAGAGCTAAACATGAAATCATTTTTAGTTAAATTATGGCGCACAATGACTCGCCCTGCGGTACACATCAGTCTTGGTGTACTAACTATGGGTGGCTTTATCGCCGGTGTTATTTTCTGGGGCGGTTTTAACACAGCTCTAGAGCACACAAATACAGAAGAATTCTGTGTAAGCTGTCACACCATGCGTGACAACGTATACGTAGAACTACAAGAAACGGTTCACTGGAAAAACACTTCTGGTGTACGCGCGACTTGTCCTGACTGTCACGTTCCACATGAATGGACAGCAAAAATCGCTCGTAAGATGCAAGCATCTAAAGAAGTATTCGCTCAAGTATTTGGTGACCTAGATACACCTGAGAAATTCGAAGCTCGTCGTATCGAATTGGCTAAACATGAATGGGATCGTTTCTCTTCGAACAAATCTCTAGAGTGTAAAAACTGCCACAACTACGATTCAATGGATTTCGAAAACATGCGCCCAACAGCGCGTATCCAGATGAAAAACGCGGCAGAGCGTGATCAAAGCTGTGTTGACTGCCACAAAGGTATTGCTCACAACCTTCCATTAGATATGGCATCAGCAAGCGGTATTGTTGGCGAGCTAGAAAATGTAGCAAGCAGCACATCTTACGCAAATGGTTCAGACGTAATCTCTATTCGTCACCTACCAATGTATACGGATGAGACAGCAACAGTTGAAGCGGGTCTATTAAGCCCTGCAAGTAAAGTTGCAGTGATCGACGAAAAAGGCGACATGATTAAGATTCAAATCGACGGTTGGCGTAAAGCGAAAGGCTTCGGACGTGTAATCCAAGAAGACTTCGGTATGAACATCTCGACTGCAATCTTGACGAAAGAAGTATCTCAAAGTGACGTAATCACTGTTGGTGAGAAGAAAGAAGATGAGCTAACTGGCCTTCCTTGGGAAGAAGTTAACCTAGCACTTTGGATGAAGAAAGAGTCTATGGTTGATAACTTCGATCCAATCTGGAACGCAGCTGGTCAAGCGTACCAATCTAACTGTTCAACGTGTCACTCACAGCCAGATGAAGCTCACTTCAGCGCTAACGGTTGGGTAGGCATGCTAGATGGTATGATTGCGTTCGTTAACTTCGATACAGATACAGAAGCACTTGTTCTTAAGTATCTACAGAAGCACTCATCAGATTTTTCTGAAGGCCATCACTAATAAGACGTCAATTGGAGTAACACAATGGCAATTACAAGAAGAAGTTTTCTGAAAGGTGTCGCTACTACAAGTGCGGCATCGGTTATCGGTCCAAGCTTATTGGCGTCGGCATCAGCGTCTGCTGCAGAAACAGACGGCGCGTGGAAAGTCTCTGGTTCTCACTGGGGTGCATTCCGAGCTCGTGTTTATGCGGGTAAAGTACAAGAAATTAAACCTCTAGAAATCGATCAACACCCAACTGAGATGTTGAAAGGTATTAAAGGTATTATCTACAGCCCATCACGTGTGCGTTACCCAATGGTTCGCCTAGATTGGTTGAAGAAGCATAAATACAGCGCAGATACGCGTGGTAACAACCGCTTTATTCGTGTGACTTGGGATGAGGCACTAGACCTTGTTTACCGTGAACTAGAGCGCGTACAGAAAGATTACGGTCCATGGGCGCTTCACACAGGTCAAACTGGTTGGAGACAAACTGGTCAGTTCCACAGCTGTACTAACCACATGCAACGTGCAATGGCACTTCACGGTTACTCTGTGAAGAAAATCGGTGACTACTCAACAGGTGCTGGTCAAACGATCATGCCTTACGTGCTAGGTTCGACTGAAGTTTACGCGCAAGGTACATCTTGGGAACTTATCCTAGAAAACAGTGACAACATTGTTCTTTGGGGTAACGATCCAGTTAAAAACCTGCAAGTAGGTTGGACATGTGAGACGCACGAGTCGTTCGCATACCTAGAACAGCTGAAAGAAAAAGTTGCTAAGAAAGAGATCAACGTTGTTTCTGTTGACCCTGTTAAAAACAAAACAGGCCGTTACCTAGAAAACGAGCAAATGTACATCAACCCACAAACTGATGTGGCGTTCATGCTTGGTGTTGCTCACGTTCTTTACAACGAAGATCTATACGACAAGAAGTTCATCGAAACTTACTGTCTAGGTTTTGAAGACTTCATCAAGTACGTTCAAGGTGAAACGAAAGATAAAGTTGAGAAGACACCAGAATGGGCTGCAGAAATCTGTGGTGCAAGCGCGGACTCTATCCGTGAATTCGCTAAGATGCTGGTTAACGGTCGTACACAGATTCTTGTGGGTTGGAGTATCCAACGTCAAGAACACGGTGAACAGCCTTACTGGATGTGTGCAGTTATCGCAGCAATGGTTGGCCAAATTGGTCTACCTGGCGGCGGTATCTCTTACGGTCACCACTACTCAGGTATCGGTGTATCTTCAACTGGCTTCGCTGCTCCGGGTTCTTTCCCGCTGAACATCGACCAGGGTCAATCGCCTAAGCACACTAACACTGATTACAACGGTTACAGCCGCGTAATCCCTGTTGCTCGTTGGGTAGATAGCCTGCTAGAGCCAGGTAAGAAGATCAAAGCGAACGGTTCAACGGTAACACTACCTGATATCAAAATGATGGTATTCAGTGGTAACAATCCGTGGCACCACCACCAAGATCGCAACAAGATGCGTAAAGCATTCAAGAGCCTACAAACTGTAGTGGCTGTTGATTTCGCTTGGACTGCAACTTGTCGTCACTCTGATATCGTGCTTCCAGCATGTACTCAGTGGGAGCGTAACGATATCGATGGTTACGGTGCATACTCTGGCCGTGGTTTGATCGCGATGCACAAACTAGTTGATCCTCTGTTCCAGTCTAAGACTGACTTCGAGATCATGTCTAGCCTAACTAAGCGTTGGGGTCGTTACGACGATTACACGCGTGGTATGGATGAAATGCAGTGGGTTAAATCTCTGTACGACGAATGTCGCGCTTCAAACGAAGGTAGCTTCGAAATGCCTGAGTTTGCTGAGTTCTGGGAAAAAGGTTTCCTAGACTTCGGTAAAGGTAAGCCATGGACTCGTCACGCTTCATTCCGTGAAGACCCAGAGATCAATGCTCTAGGTACACCTTCTGGTTTCATCGAAATTACAAGCCGTACTGTAGGCAACATGGGTTACGAGCACTGTCAAGAACACCCAATGTGGTTCGAGAAATCTGAACGTTCACACGGTGGTCCAGGTTCTGACAAACACCCGTACTGGCTACAATCTTGTCACCCAGACAAGCGTCTTCACTCTCAGATGTGTGAATCTGAAGAGTGGCGTGCGACTTACGCGGTACAAGGTCGTGAGCCAATCTACATCAACCCAGTAGATGCTAAGAAGAAAGGCATCAAAGATGGTGACGTAGTACGTGTGTTCAACGACCGTGGTCAACTACTAGCGGGTGCTGTTCTAATGGATAGCTATGCTCCTGGTGTTGTTCGTATCGAAGAAGGTGCTTGGTACGGTCCGATCAACGAGAAAGTGGGCGCGCTAGATACATACGGCGATCCAAACACACTGACTCAAGATATCGGTACGTCTGAACTTGCTCAAGCAACGTCAGCAAACACATGTTTGGTAGACTTCGAGAAGTTCCAAGGCAAACTGCCTCCAGTAACTTCATTCGGTGGTCCAATCGAAGTTTCTTAAGCATCTCGCTTAAAAGCTAAGATTAAAGCTTGAATTAAAGCCCCTGTAAGCACTCTTACGGGGGCTTTTTGTATTTTAGATGTCTGTGTTGCTGTTTCTAATAAGCCTTGTGACAAGGCGAATAGAGGGCATTTTTGAGATAGGTTGTAACGTGCTGTTTGAGATAGGTGACAGAAGCAATGACGCGGAAACAAAAAGGCCGATACAAAGTACCGACCTTACAGAAGCCTATGGAGTTAGCTCTGATCAAGTTAGATCTCAAACATAAACCAATAGCCATAAGCACAGATTAAAGCGGGCACACTTGAATACAAGGTTGCGACCAGTGCTGCTTTCGGTGCCATCGCAATCGCAGGAAATAGTGCATCACCATCATTTGAAATTGCGTTACCTACCTGAGCCGAAAGTGGTAGTGCGCCTGAAAGGTATAAGCTAGTGACCAATAATTGTGGTCCACAGCCCGGTAGCAAACCCATCAACACGCCAGCCAGGGGGAGCATGATGCCCCAGCTTGAGAATAGCGTCGCAAAATCGACATTTGCAATGACAGAGCCAAATTCAAAGAAAAGAAAGGCAACCACCACCCAAGCGGTAACAAAGTTTGTGTCTTGAGCGGTCTTTTGCAGTGGATGAGAGCCTACACATTTTTCGTCCTCACTCACAGCTGATTTGTAATCCTCAATTTCACGGGTCAGCCCCCACAGAAACATTGAGCTAATCAGTAAAATTGTTCCCACCCATTCCATTGACATTTCAGGCAAAGCGAGCAGCTCGTTGACATCGACTTGAAAAGAGCCAAGTAGGGCCACCGCTGCACCGGGAATAATTAGGACTGACCATAGGTAGCCTTGCAGATTGATCGCCTTTTTAGATACCGCTTCTTTGTCTTGAGATTGGGAAGCACAGCTGTTGGAGGCTTCATTTTGCTCAGTCTGTTTTGGACGTAAGAAGTCATCGGCATGGAATAGGTTAATGATTCGACCTGAAGCAGTACCCACAATCACGCCCATCGCCATCATGGCTAAACCAGTTTTAGGTTCGCTAGCAATCAGCAGGAAGGCTGCGTCACCCATGGTGGAAACAAGCACCGCAACAACCGCACCAAACCCGAGTTTGCCGGATATAAATTGAGTGGTTACCACAATCGCACCGCCACAACCGGGTAAAGCCCCCATGAGTGCCGCAAATACCACTTGGTTTGAACGAGACTGATGTACAAGCTTGTTAAAGACGTTGTCCTTATTGATGTAAAGGCTTAACCCGTGGTAAATCGCCAAGGTTAAAGCAACATAGCAAGACACTGCCCAGAACGCGTCTGACAGAGTGGTCACCGTCAATTCACGTGTAGCGGGAGCGGCCACAAGAGCGGCAAGTGAGATAGGTAATAGCAGTCGCTTAAATGACAGTGAAAACTGAGTTGTTTTCGAAGCACGACTGCTTGGCAAAAAAGAGATTAGACGATCCATAGGTGTTACTCAAAATTAGTGGCTTAAGATAAATATATACGAATGATAATAATTATCAATTGCATTTGTTGTTTTTTTATCTATTGTTACTATTGGCTAAACCTAGGAAACATGACCAATCTAAAAAAATGAGGTAAAGTATGGCTAATAAAGAGAGGCTCTAAAGGTAGAGTCATAATTGTTAGTGTAATAGGAAGAAACATGATTTTAGTTGTTGGTCACAAAAACCCTGATAGTGACAGTATTTGTAGTGCGTTAGTTGCAACAGAGCTTCTTAAAGCTCGTGGCGAGGAAGCGACACCAATTCGCCAAGGCGAGATCAACCGCGAAACTCAACACATTCTAGAAGTTGCTGGCGCTGAAAAACCAGAGCTTCGTACTTCTGTTGCTGGTGAGAAAATCTGGCTAGTAGACTACTCAGATCTAGCACAAGCACCAGACGATGTTGCTGAAGCAGAGATCGTAGGTATTGTCGATCACCACCGTCTAGGCGATGTGATGACAGTAAACCCAATGGAAGCTTGGATCTGGCCTGTTGGTTGTACAAACACTGTACTTTTCAACATGTTCAAGATTGAAGGTCACGCTATCTCTCAACAAATCGCTAAGCTAATGATGTCTGCAATTCTTTCAGACACAGTTGGTTTCGCATCTCCAACATGTACTCAAAAAGACAAAGACGCGGTTGCTGAACTTGCTGAAATCGCAGGTGTAGAAGACGTTGATGCATTCATCAAAGCACTTCTAATCGCTAAGACAAACATCGAAGGCCTATCTGCTGCACAGCTAGTAGAAAAAGACCTTAAAGGCTACCCATTCAATGGTCGCGATGTTGTTGTTGGTCAAGTTGAACTTGCGACTCTTGAGCAAGTAGACGGCATGATTGAAGCTCTAGAAGCTGATCTTGAAGAGCGTTGTGAGAAAGACGGTCTAGCATTTGCTGCGGTAATGCTAACTGACATCACTACTGCGCAAACTCGTCTTCTTTACAAAGGTGAGTGGGCTGAGAAATTAGTTAAGCACGAGAAAGACGGCGTATTGATGATGGAAAATACACTAAGCCGTAAGAAGCAAGGCTGGCCTTGGCTACAAGGTGAGCTTGTTTAATCAAGTCACTTAAATAATAAACGCCTGCTACTTTAGCAGGCGTTTTTCTTTGAAGTAGATTTTCTTCTTCATCGATAATGTTTGAAGTTAAAAGTACTCGGCATAAAATAGCTTTAAGAACAAAGTTACTGACTAAAGTAGGAAATTAAGATGACTACACAGCTAGACGATAAAAAAATCGCTGAAATCAACAAGTATACGGGCGAGCAACGCCTGAAGTACTGTGTGAAAGAAATCGTAGCAAACCGTGAAGTATGGATCTTAACCGATGAACACGGTTGTGTAATGCTTAACACAGAAGATGAAGACTGTGTTCCAGTATGGCCAAACCAAGAGTTCGCAGAGTCATGGGCAACGGGTGATTGGTCTGAGTGTAAAGCTGAGTCTATCTCGCTAAACAAATGGCATAGTCGCTGGACGAATGGTCTAGAAGACGACGAGCTTGCTGTTGTGGTATTCCCGAACGAACAAGAAGAGGGCGTTATCTTGTTCCCTGATGAGTTCGATTTCGAGTTGAAGAAACAGGCAGCTAAGCGCTAGTTCTTTCGTTATACAGTAACATCGTAAGTCAGCGTTGCCTTTCTTAGGCAGCGCTATCATTCAATTAGCACATCTCAGCTACTTCCAACGTATATTCCTTCAATACCCAATCAACTGATACAAGGGCGCTTGCTGTGCGGCTTTAGAAGCTTGTTGAAGCACACCTGTTTTACTGTATCTCTTCAGTACCTTTCGAACGATAGGTTTTACTTCCGATTCTGTCATTCCAGCTTTCAATTCTGGTTCATACAGTAGTTGCAGTAGCACCACATCTAGAGGTGATAACAAGTCTTCTGGCGTGTGGTCGTTGAAAATAGAAGGGTAGGCTTTATCTGAATCATTTGGCAGACCTAGAACCTGTGTGATCTCTTCTACGATACAGGCGACTAGCTTACCTCGCGATCTTGCCTGATCTACGGGAATCACAATCCCAGCGTAAACAATCTCACTTTTAGAATTGGTTCGATAACCCGCCGTGCAGATAGCGTTATTTAAATGCTGAGTCGATTTGAGTTTCAGTACCGATTTCGCCTCTGACACCCACTGGCTCTGCCTCGTGTATATCCATTTAACGTTCGCTTCAGATTCTTTGCTGACGATTGTTATAGGGTGTTGAGTGACTTCGGATAGATGTTGGATATGAAGCTCGGTGAGCTCTTGATGCAGTTCTTCATCGCCCACTCGATGATCAATCCAAATCTTGATCGGTTGTTTCCATTTGGCGAGTGGTTTATTGCCTTGGGAATATTCGTGTTGCAGCGCGACGTTATAAAACGCATTTTCAACGAAGGTTCTATCTAACCAAGTAAGCGGAGTGCTTACGGCGTTAAAGCAGAGAGTTGCAAGCAAGAGGGGAAGCATTGAAGCTTTTGTTAGCATGCGTTACCCCCTCTAGTGGCGAGTGAAAAAGCGAAACCAGTTTAGTGGTTGGGCGCTTTGGAGAAATGACTCTCAACCAGTCTTTGCGTGATTTGGTGAGTTGGGTTGGTCAGCACTTGATCCGTTTCACCGCTCTCAACCACATTGCCTTCGTGCATCACGATGATCTTGTCGGTGATGTGCTTAACAATACCTAGGTGTTGAGATACGTAAACGAACGACACGCCCATCTCTTCTTGCAGCTCTAAGAACAAGTTAATAATTTGAGAGCGCATTGCCATGTCCAAACCATTTAACGCTTCATCAGCGACAATGATGGATGGCTGAAGTATCAAGGCACGAGCCAAACAAACCCTCTGTTTCTGGCCCGCAGCAAGCATCTGAGGGTAGAAGTAAGCATGTTCCGGAAGGAGACCAACGCGTAATAACGTGTCTTTCACGCGGCGCATACGGGCTTCTGGTGGCATGTTGGTATTTCGCTTCAATGGGCCTTCAAGAATTCGACCAATCTGAATGCGTGGATTAAGTGATGTATTCGGATCTTGGAAGATCATTCGAATCAGCTTACAACGAGTTGAATAGTCTTTGTGTTCTAGCTTTTCGCCGTTCACGCGGATCTCGCCCGCAGTCGGTTCAACCATGCCTGCGAGCATTCTCGCTAATGTTGATTTCCCAGAGCCATTCTGACCGATAAAACCAATCGTCTGGCCTGCTTCAAGGGAAAAGCTAACCGGCTTCACCGCCTGATGAATCTTCTTACGAAAAAGACCAGAGCGAGTCGTAAAGTCTTTAGATAGATCACTGACTTCTAATAATGCACTCATGATTTCTTTTTCTTCTCCATATTCAGAGGGAAGTGACAGTTAAATTTATGGTTCTTGATACGTTTAGTATGTGGGATCTCCACACATTGCCTTTGCGCGTATGGGCAACGTGGGCCTAACCGACAACCAATAGGTAGATGTTGCAACGGCGGAATTGATCCTGGTAAAGACTGTAGCTTCTCCTTGTGGGGAATCCAGTCGTTAAAGTCTGGCATCGCTTTTAGCAAAGCAACGGTGTAAGGGTGCTTAGGTGCATCCAATAGTTTCTGCGTATCAGCAGATTCTACAGATTGGCCACAGTACATAACGGTAATACGAGTCGCCCATTGGGTAATGGTAGTTAAGTCATGGCCGATCAGCACGATGGTCGTGTTATTGATCTGATTCATACGACTCAACAGACGCAGTATTTGAGACTGCGTAATTGGGTCTAAATCGTTGGTTGGCTCATCCGCTATTAAGACTTTTGGTTTGGCAGCTATCGCCATTGCGATCATGACTTTCTGACACTCACCATCGGTCAGTTCATAAGAGTAACTGTCCATTAGACGAGAGTGGTCTTTGATACCTACTTTGTGCAGTAACGCTATGGCCTGCTTCTTACGCCACTTAAATCGCTGCCACCAACGACCTTCAAATGCGTGGGAAGGAATCGCTTCAATGAGTTGGTTGCCTACTTTTTCAGAAGGGTCAAGACAGGTCGATGGCTCTTGGAAGATCATCGCGATATCGCGTGCGATCACTCGTCGCCTTTCTTTCGGCGTCAGTTGCAGCAGGTCGATATTACCTAAGCGCATTCGGTCTGCAGAAACCTTCCAGTTTTCTTTACAAACCCCGACAATTGCCTTTGCAACCAAGCTCTTACCTGAGCCAGACTCACCTACTAAGCCACGAATTTCCCCTTCATTGAGGGTAATACTCATTCGATCTACTGCTTTAACCATCCCTTGAGGGGTCTCAATTTCGATGGTTAGATGTCGAATATCAAGTAACGGCATTATTCGATTCCTGCATTTAGCGCTTGGCGAACACCTTCACCGACGAGGTTAATCACGATAACTGTAAACATAATAGCTAAGCCGGGTAGGGTTACTGTCCATGGCGCAAGGTAAATCAACTCGACCGAATCACCTAAGATTGAGCCCCATTCCGTACTTGGTGCTTGAGCGCCAAGCCCCAAGAAACCTAAGGCCGTGATATCAAGAATTGCAACTGACAGTGCCAGAGTCACTTCAAGAGCGACCACGGTAAGAATGTTAGGAAGGATTGAGTTCCATAGTAGGTAGAAATCGTTCGCACCATCAAGGCGAGATGCCAGAATGTAGTCCTTCTCTACTTCAGCGTGCACGGCAATGTACACCGAGCGAATAAAGCGTGGAATCAGTGCCAAGCACAAGGCAAGCAAGATATTAAACTCACCAAAGCCAAGGAATGCCACGAAGATAATCGCCAGCAGAAGAGATGGGATTGACATCACGGTATCAAGCAGGTGATTGAGCGTGCTTGATAGCAACCCACGCGTCATCCCGGCAAGTACGCCAATCAGACAGCCAATGACTGCTGCGATAAAGGTAATCACCACCGCAGCGCCGAAAGTAAGTTGAGAGCCAATTATTAGGCGAGAAAGAATGTCTCGGCCTAAGTCATCAGTACCTAGAAAGTATTCAACCGTACCCGCAGGGTCCCACGAGGGAGGGGTTAGAAGATGTCCCGTTTGCTCTTGTGCATCATGCGGTGCTAACCACGGTGAAGTGACGGTAACTAGAATGATAAGCACCAAACACCACAAGCCAAACATCGCCAGATTGTTGCTACGGAAGCTGCGCCAGAAACGTTCGAACTGGGTTGGAATCTGTTCTTCTTGGTAGACGTTATTTGTTAGCATACCATTCCTTCCTTACCAGTGGATTGATCATCGCGCCCAGTAGATCGGACAGAATGTTTGCAGTCAAAACCAAGGTTGCCACTACAATTACGCCTGCTTGAATTGAAACATAATCTTGATTCGATAATGCATCCAATAACCAGCGGCCAATACCCGGCCAGTTAAAGATAGACTCGGTAATAATAGCAAGCGTTAACATACTTGATAGTTGAACGCCGACCTTAGGAATAATCGGTGGTATTGCATTTCTCAACACGTGTTGAGTGATGATCTCTCTAGTTGATAGACCCTTAATTCGCGCGGCGCGGATGTAGTTTTGAGTCATCACTTCAGCTACTGATGCTCTCATCAATCGGATTACCTGAGTCGTTGGAGCGAGCGCTAAAACAAGGCAAGGCAACGCCATATGCTCGATAACACTTTGTAGTGCGTGTGCACGGTAACGGCCTTCGGCAAAAAAGGCATCTATCATCGCGAAGCCAGTCACGTGTTCAATTTCGTAAAGCAGGTCGTATCGACCGCCAACCGGGAACATTTCAAAGTGCAGAGAAAATACCATGATCATCAACAATGCGACCCAAAATATAGGTGCAGAGTAACCGGCCATAGAGGTAAACGATATTGTCGTATCGACAAACTTACCTTGTCTCATACCTGCAATCGTGCCGAAAGGGATGCCGATAAACAGCGCAAGCACAAAGGCAAAGAAGCACAGTTCTAACGTTGCAGGGAATACAACGGCCAACTCATCGATGATAGGTACACCGTGTTTGCTTAGACCAAAGTTTAGTGTCGATAATTCAGTGATATAGCTGATCCAACCGGGCCAGAAATCTTGAATCGCCCAAGGTGAGGTTTGGTCTAATCGAAGCAGGGCAAAACCCACTAACGTCAGAATCCCCAACGTAATAATGAATAAGTTTACACGTCTTAATGTATACCAAAACATCACTGCACCTCTCTTCTGACTTGGTCAAAAGGTTGAGCATTGAACGGGCTCTGTTTAAAACCGGTTAGCGAACGATCGTGCACGCGGAATTGCACGCCGTGAGCGAGAGGGATCACAGGAACTTCTTCATTGAGAATGTTTTGGGCTTGTCGATACAAGTTCACACGGTGCCTTTGTTGATTGATCTCTAATGCTAAGTCGAGAAGGAAATCAAAGTCTGAATTACACCACATAGAGACGTTTAATCCTGCGCGTTCTGAGCTGCATGATAGAAGTGGACGCAAGAAGTTATCTGGATCCCCCGTATTGCCTATCCAGCCAGTAAGCAACAAGTCTGTTGAGGAAATAGAGGATAACTGTGTGCGGTCAAATCGATCGTCGGTATAGAGTTTCAGCTCGATACCAATATCGGCCAAGTTTGCTTGGATCAATTCTGCGGTTTTTCTTGGGCTTGGGTTGTATGCGCGTGGCTCTAGTGGTACCCACATCGAAAGCTCTAATCCAGGTTCAACACCAGCTTCTTTGAGAAGCGCAATTGCATAGTTTCGATCATAACGAACTTGAACGCTGTCTTTTTGGTAAGCCCAAGACGTAGGAGGAAGCAATGTGTAGGCCTTAGTACCTGTGCCGTAATACACAGAATCAAGAATGTTCTGACGATTGATGGCTAGGTTGAGCGCTTTACGAACTCGAGAATCGCGTAGTGCAGGGTGCTCAGTATTCAGCGCGATGAAAGAGACATTAACCGCCGGTGTAGCAGAAATTTTCAGCTCTTCATGAGCTTGAATAATAGGGATCTGACTAGAAATCGGTGAGTTCAACACGTCACACTCACTGCGGAGAAGCTTGGCAAGTGTGCCTGTCCCACGTTGTGAAGTATCAAACACAACTTGGTCCATTTGTACTTCTCCCCTCCAGTAGTGCTTGTTTTTTTTCAAGCGAACTAGGTCATTGATCTGGTATTCGTCTAAGTAAAAAGGACCAGTGCCGACCGGGTTGGAATCGATTTGATTTTTCTCGTCCGCAGCAATGAGCTTATTGGCATATTCTTTAGAATGAATGACCGCATAGCTGGTGGCGATATTGTTGAGAAATGAATTGTCTGGGCGACTTAATTGGAATTTCACCGTTAGGTCGTCAACTGCAGTGATATCGACGATCAGGTTTTTGAAGTCGATTCCGGCAAACCATGGATATAGGCCACCGCCTACATAATGAAATGGGTTTGAACTATCAATGACACGTTCGAAGCTAAACACCACGTCTTGCGCATTCATGCTACGAGTTGGGGTGAACCAGTCTGTAGTTTGGAACGCAACATTTGGGCGCAGTTTGAACGTGTACTCTGTACCAGATTTATCAACAGACCAACTTGTCGCCAAGTTCTGCTTTGGTCGGTAAGTCATCGGATCAAGAGTGAGCAGTGTATCGAAGATTTGAGGGCTCAGTGATTCTGCGGTAATACCACTATCAACCAGCTGTGGGTTGAAGGTACTAGGATTACCTTGGCCGCAATAAATGAAGCCTTTTTCACGGATTTGCTCGTGATCCACACTCTCACCACATCCAGCTAGAAAGCTCAGCGTGCAGATGCTCAGTGATAGTTTTATTAGTGCTTTCATAAAAAGAAATACTTTTCGAAACGAGGCGTTAGAGGAGCCTCAAGATCCGGACAATTTAACATTTTATTTATTCGGCTCCAAATAATAATCTAGTGTGGGCAGCTATTTATCGTTAGCTTGTCCGACAATCGCGTACTTCCTCACCATTCCTCGTAATTGGTTGTAGGTTAACCCAAGTAATTCAGCGGCTTGCTTCTGGTTGTACTTGCTTTGTTTTAAGGCTTGATTGAGTAGCTTGATGTCTTGCTGTTCCTGCCATGCTTTGTAATCCAACGGCAAAGAAAAAGCGCTATCAGATGAAGTATGGCTGTTGGACTGAGCATTGCCAGTTTCTGGCGTCGAATCTTGTTCTGTTTTCCATGCTGGTTTGAATGGGTTAAACACCAAAGATTCAATAGGATATGGATTCTTACCATGCTGATAGATTGCCCGCTCAATGACGTTTTTTAGCTCTCGTACATTCCCTGGCCAAGAGTACTCCAATAGCGATTCAACGGCTGATGGAGCAAAGCCGACAAACAACTCCAATTCCAATTCACGACACATCTTAATTGCGTAGTATTCTGCCAATAACGTGATGTCTTCTTTACGTTCACGAAGCGGCGGGATAGTAATCACATCAAACGCCAATCTATCGAGTAAATCGGCCCTGAATTCGCCTTTCAAAGCCATCTCAGGCAAGTCGGCATTGGTTGCACACACCAGTCTTACATTGGCACTCAAAGCCTTTTGGCCGCCAACACGTTCATATTGTCCGTATTCGATAACACGTAACAACTTTTCTTGAACTGCAAGCGGGGTTGTTGCCAGCTCATCAAGAAACAGAGTGCCGCCCTCCGCCCTTTCAAAGCGGCCTTGATGACGGCCTTTTGAGCCCGTGAAAGAACCGGATTCATGACCAAACAACTCAGAATCAATCAAACCTTCGCTGAGGGTTGAACAGTTCAGCGAGATCAAAGGTTGATCCCAACGTCTTGAAAGGTAATGCAGCCTTTGTGCGATCAATTCTTTACCCGTACCACGCTCGCCAATGATCAGAATGGGTCTTTCGATTGGAGCCAGTTGAGAAACTTTATCCAAAACAGAGAGAAAACTAGGGGATTCACCAATGAGGTTCTGCTGCATAGTGGGTCCTTATGCGGTTTAAGTACTGAAGAAGGTCATGTTAGGGCTATAGTGGTGAAAAATACCAATACTTGGCTAAATTCATCATAGCATGTCTCGGGTTAATCACCATTGTATTGTAAGTGCATGATAATAAATGGCTTAAAAGTTGGCATGCTACTTGGATTACTTATGGTAGGTTTAACAACAAACGTAAATTTGCGAGCAAGTGAGTAAAGAGTCGAACAACGATTTAGAACGCATTTGCCATCATTGTAATTAAGGAGTTCCTCATGGGTATTTTTTCTCGCTTTGCAGACATTGTAAATTCAAACATCAGTGCACTTTTAGATAAGGCTGAAGATCCTGAAAAGATGATTCGCCTGATTATCCAAGAAATGGAAGACACGCTGGTAGAAGTTCGCACTAACTCGGCAAAAGCTATCGCAGACAAGAAAGAGCTAGCGCGTAAAGTTGAAGCTATCGAAACTCAGATTCTAGATTGGCAAAATAAAGCGACACTAGCACTGACTAAACAACGCGAAGATCTGGCGAGAGCAGCGCTGATTGAAAAGCAAAAACTTGAAGACATCATCAAGAGCCTTCATACAGAACAAACATTGGTTCATGAAACCATCGAGAAGCTAACCAGTGAGATTGGCAAGCTAGAAACTAAAATTGCAGAAACTCGTGCAAAGCAACAAGCATTGATGATTCGCAATAATACTGCGAGCAATCGTCGTGATGTTCAAAAACATCTGCATTCAAGCAAAACCAACGAAGCAATGGCGAAGTTTGAGCAATTCTCGCGTAAAGTGGATGAATTAGAAGCTGAGGCAGACGTTTACGCAAAAACAGGCAACGCAAAATCTTTAGATCAAGAGTTTGCAGAGCTACAAGCTCAAGACGAAATTGAAAAAGAGCTAGCGAAACTGAAGCAACAAGTTGAAAACCGCGATAAATAATTTAGGAGTTTTCTATGTCAACATTTCTAATTGCAGGCCCACTGATTGTCTTCTTGATCTTCGTGGCTCCGCTATGGTTATTCTTACATTACCGCAGCAAGAAGAAATCCAGTAACGGTCTTTCAGAAACGGATCTTCAGCGTCTGCACAAGCTTTCAGCGCAAGCGGAATCTATGCAAGATCGTGTGAAGACACTAGAAAAAATACTGGATGCGGAGTCGCCTAACTGGAGACGCAACTATGAATAGAGAACTGTATCGAGACACGATTAACGGCAAATTGTCTGGTGTGTGTGCGGGCTTAGCGAACTACTTTGGCCTTGAAGTTTGGCTGGTTCGCATCTTAGTTATCTCTGCAGCACTGCTTGGGGGGAGTTTTCTGGTCTTGTTAGCGTATTTAGCTTTGACATTTATGCTTGAAAAACAACCACCTCAGTATGTCGATCAGATGAAAGCTAAGCAAGAGCACACGTTGAAGCAGAAGCCTTGGGAAAAAGGGCAGACTGCAGAGTCTTTGCTGGGCACTTTAGAGGGGGATTTCCAGAAGTTAGAGACCAGTGTCCGCAACATGGAAGCTTATGTCACCTCCGACACTTTCAAAGTTGATCGCGCATTTAAGAACATCTAGTGTTAAAACCTCAAAAAATTAGATAACGGTTTAGGAAAATTTATCCCAAGCCGTTATTTTTTTTAATAATTTTGTCTAAATAAATCTTACGATAACTGGCAAGTTACATGTGATTAATCTATGTTATAAAAATATTTATAGATATGGATGAACACCAATGTATAGAGCCTCCGTTGTCCTATTGACGGCCTTAGCTGGGTTGTCTGGGTGTGGTAAGGAGCTTCCTCCCGTGCCTGAACCTGAATCTAGACCCGCCAAACTTTTCACTGTCTCCGTCGGTAGCAACGCTTTTGAACGAACTTTTCCTGCCACTACCGAAGCGGGTGACAAAGCGGTATTAGCTTTCCGTGTACCTGGATTACTTCAAACTATCGATGTCACAGCGGGACAAAGCGTGCAAAAAGGTGACCCTTTAGCAATGCTCGACCCTGATGAATATCAATTGTTGGAGAAACAAGCCAGAGCGAATTTCAAGTTGTCTGACGTTCAATATCAACGTGCAATAAAATTGCGTAAAGACCGAGTCGTTTCTGAGCAAGATTTTGACCAAGCAAAAGCGAACCATAACTCTGCAAGAGCAGAGCTCAATCAAGCGAAAGCTAATTTACGCTACACCACTCTTGTTGCTCCATACGATGGCACCATCTCCATTATCCCAGCTGAAAACCATGAATACATAGCGGCGAAGCAAGGAGTCATGAATATTCAAACCAATCAAATCCTCAAAGTCGTATTTTTATTGCCTGATCGCCTAATTACACGTTATTCATCCGGGTTTGAAACTGATTCGACTATGGTATTTGATGCGTTTCCTGACAACGCTTATGAACTGATTTTTCAAGAGGTTGATACCGAAGCGGATCCTAAAACTGGTTCTTATAAAGTTACCATGGTAATGGAGAGACCTACTGACATTGGCATCCTACCTGGTATGTCGGGAACCGTAAATTTGGTTTCTGCCAAAGCAGCTGCGACGAAAATTCCAACCTCAGCAATGATGACCGATGGCGACGATGTTTCAGTTTGGCGCGTAAACAGTGACGGTATTGTTGAGAATGTGGCAATTGTGATTGATGAAAAGCGTCACATTGTCTCTGGGCTTAATGATGGAGACCGCATCGTAACCTCTGGTGTTAATGGTCTTGAACCCGGCGTTAAAGTCCGAGAGTGGATCAAGGAAAGGGGGCTATAACATGAGTGCATTTAAATTAGCGACAGGTTTGTCATGTTTAGTTCTGCTAACCGCTTGCGAAGAAAAGCCACAAATAGAAGTCGACAATACACCCCTAGTCAAAGCGATTGAAATTTCAGTCTTGGATTTCAATGACAAGCTGTACTTTCCAGCAGTGGCGAATGCCGCAGAGAAAGCGCATCTCAGTTTTCGTGTCGCGGGTGAGATCTTTAAGCTTGATGTCAAAGAAGGCCAGCGAGTTAAAGCGGGGGAATTGATTGCCGAGCTCGACCCTACAGACTACCAATTAGATGTTGATAACGCTCAGGCGAGATATACGGTAATCAATAGCCAATATAGACGCTCTAGTCCGTTGGTCAAAAAAGGGCTGTTGGCTAAATCTCAGTTTGATGAAATTGCAGCTCAACGCCAAATAGCGTATGCCGAGTTAGAGCTAGCTAAGTTACGCTTATCCTTTACTAAGCTTCTTGCACCTGTTGATGGGATTATCTCCCGAGTCAGTGTTGATCAATACGAAAATATTCAAGTCGGTCAGCAAGTTGTCAATATTCACAGCGTCGAAGATGTTGAAGTCATTATCCAGTTACCAGACCGCATATATGTAAATCAACCGAATGATGCGGTACTAAAGACTATCGAAGCTCTGGTGAGAGTTCCGAGTGGTAATGAGTATCCAGCGAGCATAAAAGAGTATACGACAGAGCCAGACCCAAGCACTGGTACCTTTACGGTTACCTTGGCATTGCCGATGCCCGAAGATGATTTGATTCTTGATGGTATGGCTGTCGATGTTACCTCTCATGGGCGAGATATTGGTTTAGAACTGAAAGCCGGTGTTTTGGTTCCAATTGAGGCGGTGTTCAATGCGGATGGCGATGAACTGAGCCGAACGAACTCATTTGTTTGGGTTTTGAATGATGACAATACCGTTTCGAAGCAGCAAGTCGTGTTAGGAAAAGCAAACCAGAAAACTTTGCAGATCATGAAAGGATTAGAAATGGGGCAGCATGTCGTTGTTGCAGGCGTATCGCGATTGCGAGATGGGATGACAGTGGAAGTATTGCCTCAGGAGACGAATAATGAGTGAAGTAAATAACAAGCCTCAAAATGACGATCAACAGGGTGATGATCAGATCACAGGTGTTGCTTCTTACTTTATACGTAACAAAGTCATTAGCTGGATGCTATCTCTGATCTTTCTTATTGGTGGTGTTTCTGCATTCTTTGGTTTGGGTCGTCTAGAAGATCCTGCCTTTACCATCAAAGATGCAATGGTAGTGACCTCTTACCCTGGGGCTACCCCTCAGCAAGTGGAAGAGGAAGTGACCTATCCGCTAGAGAAAGCGATTCAACAGCTTACTTATGTGGACGAAGTGAACTCTATCTCAAGCCGTGGCCTGTCTCAGGTAACGGTAACGATGAAGAATAACTACGGCCCGGACGATCTTCCGCAAATTTGGGATGAACTTCGCCGAAAAGTGAATGATCTTAAGGTTGAACTGCCACCCGGCGTCAACGATCCTCAAGTCATCGATGATTTCGGTGACGTTTACGGGATTTTGTTGGCGGTGACGGGGGATGGCTACAGTTATAAAGAGTTACTCGATTATATTGACTACCTAAGGCGAGAATTAGAGCTGGTCGACGGGGTCAGTAAAGTCTCGGTATCCGGCCAGCAGCAAGAGCAAGTGTTCATTGAGATATCGATGAAACGGATAAGCTCATTAGGTCTGTCTCCAAGCACAGTATTTAACCTTTTATCGACTCAAAATATTGTTTCCAGTGCAGGTGCGGTGAGAATTGGTGACGAATACATTCGTATCCACCCTACGGGCGAGTTCCAGAATGTAGAGCAACTGGGTGATTTGATTCTGACAGAAGGTGGCGCTCAAGGGCTTATCTACCTGAAAGATGTGGCAGAGGTAACTCGTGGTTATGTTGAAGTACCTACTAACATCATTGGCTACAATGGCAAGCTTGCGCTCAACCTTGGGGTATCCTTCGCGCAAGGTGTAAACGTTGTGGCGGTGGGTGAAGCCTTTGACCGAAGACTCGCCGAGCTGAAATATCAGCAGCCCATAGGTATCGATATCTCTGAGGTTTATAACCAACCCAAAGAGGTAGATAAGTCAGTAAGTGGATTTGTGGTGAGTTTGGGGCAGGCGGTTGCGATTGTAATCGTGGTTCTGCTGTTCTTCATGGGGCTACGCTCTGGTCTGTTGATCGGTTTGATATTGTTGTTGACCGTTTTCGGTACCTTTATTTTCATGCAGTACTTCAAGATTGACCTTCAACGTATCTCATTAGGCGCGTTGGTTATCGCTCTGGGGATGCTGGTGGATAATGCCATTGTGGTGGTGGAAGGGATATTGATCGGCACGCAGAAGGGGCGAACCCGGATGCAGGCCGCCACCGATATCGTGACCCAAACCAAATGGCCGCTGTTGGGGGCAACGGTGATTGCGGTGACTGCGTTTGCTCCTATCGGTTTATCCGAGGACTCAACAGGTGAGTACTGTGGCACCTTGTTCACAGTGCTACTGATTTCTTTGATGCTGAGTTGGTTTACTGCCATCTCGCTCACGCCGTTCTTTGCTGACATGTTCTTTAAAGGTCAAAAGGTCGACTCAGAGAACGAAGGTAAAGACCCATACAACGGGATGGTTTTTGTGATCTACAAAAACTTCCTTGAGTTCTGTATGAAGCGTGCTTGGTTAACCATGTTTGTTCTGATTATTGGTTTGGGCGCAAGCGTTTACGGCTTTGGTTTTGTAAAACAAGCCTTCTTCCCATCCTCGACAACACCGATGTTCCAAGTTGACGTCTGGATGCCGGAAGGTACTGATATTCGAGCGACCAATACCAAGCTTAAAGTGCTTGAGAGTTGGTTGGCTGATCAGGACGAAGTTGAGCACATCACGACGACTGCGGGTAAAGGCCTGCAACGTTTCATGCTGACTTACGCACCAGAGAAAAGTTATAGCGCGTATGGCGAAATAACGGTCCGTGTGAAGAGCTACGAAGTGCTTGAAGGGCTGATGAAACGCTTTCGTGAGCACGTAAATGGTCAGTTCCCTGAGATCGACTATAAGCTCAAGCAGATTGAATTAGGCCCTGGTGGTGGTGCGAAGATTGAAGCGCGAATTGTTGGTTCTGATCCAACAGTATTACGTTCAATTGCCGCTCAAGTGATGGATATCATGCGATCTGATTCTGGAGCATTTAATATTCGTCATGATTGGCGTGATAGAACTAAGGTGTTAGAGCCTCAGTTCAACGAAAGTCAAGCGCGTCGTTATGGCATCACCAAGTCTGATGTCGATGACTTCCTCGCGATGTCTTTCTCTGGTAAGTCGATTGGTGTGTACCGTGATGGTACGACGCTGATGCCTATTGTGGCTCGTTTACCTGAAGATGAGCGTGTTGATATTCGTAACATTGAAGGTATGAAGATCTGGAGCCCGGCATTAAGTGAGTACATCCCGCTGCAACAAGTAACACTTGGTTATGAGTTAGAGTGGGAAGACCCACTGATCATCCGTAAGAACCGTAAGCGTATGCTGACGGTAATGGCGGACCCTGATCTATTGGGTGAAGAGACAGCATCAACTCTACAGAAACGCTTACAACCACAAATTGAAGCGATTGAGATGCCTCCGGGTTACTCATTGGAATGGGGTGGTGAATATGAGTCGTCAGCAGATGCACAGGCGTCACTGTTCACAACCATGCCTCTTGGTTACTTGTTCATGTTCTTAATTACCGTGTTCTTGTTTAACTCGGTGAAAGAGCCTCTGATTGTTTGGTTAACGGTTCCATTGGCGTTGATAGGGGTGACGACAGGCTTGCTAGTCTTGAATACACCATTCGGCTTTATGGCGCTGTTGGGCTTCCTGAGTCTATCTGGGATGCTTCTGAAGAACGGTATCGTACTGCTTGATCAAATTGAGATTGAGATGAAGTCAGGTAAAGATCCATATGTAGCGGTTGTTGATGCGGCACTGAGTCGTGTTCGTCCGGTATGTATGGCAGCGATCACCACGATTCTAGGTATGATCCCTCTACTACCGGATATCTTCTTCAAACCAATGGCAGTAACCATCATGTTTGGTTTAGGCTTTGCGACTGTACTCACGCTAATCGTAGTACCTGTGCTGTATCGTTTATTCCATAAAATTGAAGTGGCTTAATGTCAACTAACCTTTGAAATAATGCCCCTAAATGGGGCATTATTTTTATATATCGATTGATAGAAGAGAATAAAAAATGGAAGTAAATACATCGGATAGAACTTGCGCATGGGCGCTTAAACACGAGCTTGAAAGGGAGTACCACGATGCAGAGTGGGGCGTGCCTGTTTATGATGACCAAGTTCTGTTTGAGTTCATTACCTTGGAAGGCGCTCAGGCGGGTCTAAGTTGGATTACGATCCTCAAAAAGCGTGAAGGCTATCGTGCCGCATTCGATAATTACGAGTTAAACAAGTTAGCTGAGTTGAATGAAGACAACGTGCCGCACATCATTGAAAACTTCGATGTCGTTAAACACAAGGGCAAGATTGCTTCGGTATACAACAATGCGCGAGCTACGCTTGAATTACAGAAAGAGTTCGGCTCTCTTTCAAATGCTTTATGGCAGTTTGTTGATAATGAGGTGATTGTGAATCAATGGACCGAGATGTCTCAAGTTCCCGCTTCTACCGAGCAATCTAAAGCGATGAGTAAGTTTTTGAAGAAGAGAGGCTTTAAGTTTGTAGGGGAAACAATCTGTTACGCGTTCATGCAAGCGACAGGCATGGTTAATGACCATATCGTAGGTTGTCCGCACAAATAAAGGTGTTATTTATCGTCGAAAAATAATTGCGTTAATATAGGAAAATTCACTGGTCATTTATAAACTATTCAATATCATACTCGACCAAATTCAAACCTAGAAGACGATAGTGAAACAACAAAGCTACCAAATTTGTGATGTTAGTTATGATCCCTTGCTAAGGCAGTTTGTGCGTGACGATGGCCACGTAGAAACTATCGCGCCGATAGAAGGTAAGGTGTTTCTGTTCTTACTTGAAAATACTGGTGAGTGTGTTGAACGAGGCCTAATATTTGATAGGTGCTGGGGCAATGTGATTGTCTCAGAGCAAGCGCTCACTAACGTGATATCTAAGATTAGAAAAACGTTATCGCGAGTGACTTGTGGCTGTGCAACGATTCGCACGGTCAGTAAAACGGGTTATTTACTTGAAATCGATGAATCGATAAAACCTAGTAAAACTGAAATTGTGCCTTCTCAAATGACTGCGAAGGCATCTAAATTAAACTCTTCACCTGTCGATCAAGAAGTGTTGGCTGCAACTGAATTAGAACCCTCAGATTCAAAGAGTAATGCGCACTTAATTAAAGCGGGCTACTTAGTCGCATTGATTTGTGTCGTCGTAACGGCGTTCAATCTTTTCAAAACCTATTATACGCCACTGCCTTATTTTATTGATAAAGCCGAGTACCGCGGCAGTTACACAGACAATACTAATCACTACTTTTTCCATGTTGCGCACAATGAATCCTATTCGTTGCCTGCGATCACTAAAAAGCTAACGGATGTGATACCTAGCCACTGCAATGTTGATGTTTTTGTCCGTATCTACCCATCAGTAGACCAGCCCGAAGATGATACGCTATACATGTTGATTCAAAGGAAGAGTGGTGAGGCTTTGAACTATAGCGCTTCTATTTTCAATGTAGAGTCGTCTTTTGATTCGTTTACTCAGTACATGGAAAAGAGGAGTAACTTTTGCGACTAATTGGCTTACTCATTCTATTGGCAATTGCTACAGCAAGCTTTTTTCTGGAACAGAACGCATTGGCTGGCACTCGCTGGCACTGTAAAACGCTAAAAACGGATTTTTTATCTCAGGCATTCCAACCGTATCAATCGCTTTATGAGCGAATGAGCATTACTTTTCAGTCTGACCAAACTTTTAGTATGAGAGAGTTTGTGACGATAACTGAGAAAGACGGTAACGAAGCTACAATGGAAAATCTTTATTCTGGTTACTATGGCCTTGATGGGGATAGTTTGTCGATGAGTATTATTGATGTGAGAACTGCAACGCCTTTTCATGATCCTATTATTAACAATGATTACAGTGAGTATAAAGGGGTGACGATTGACTACGCTATTGCAGTGAAGGATCAGTCTTTGTATATGTTCAATGAACATCGAACTGAAATATTCAATTGGGCGTGTTTTAACGTTCAGTAGCTTTTTAAAGCTATGTGTCTAATACGCTAATCTGAAAAAGGCAGGAATATCCTGCCTTTTTGGTCTGCGTCTGTTAACGATTTTAATTAAACGAGCGCGTTGTAACGCTCTAACCCTGCTTCTAGGTCTGCAATCAGATCATCAACGTCTTCTAAGCCGATATGAACACGAATCAAAGTCCCTTCGAAGTTAGGGTTCGCTACTGTTCTTAGGCTGTTAAAGCTGCTTGGTTCATTCGCTAGAATCAAGCTTTCGAAACCACCCCATGAGTAACCCATACTAAAGTGCGTCATACCATCAAGCAGCGCTGTGGTCGCTTTGGTATTTGAGTTCTTCAGCACGAAAGAGAACAAGCCATTCCCGCCAGTAAAATCTCGTTTAAAGAACTCATGACCAGGACAAGATTCAAGCGCAGGGTGACGAACGTGGTCAATCTCAGGGCGAGTCTCTAACCATTTTGCCACTTTCAAGCTGCTTTCTGCGTGTTGGCGTAGGCGAACATCAAGAGTACGAATACCACGAAGGCCGAGGTAAGCATCATCTGGCGAAACACATTGCCCCATCAGGTAGCTCTGTTCTCTTAACTGGTCCCAACATTTTTCATTGGCTACCGCAGTCCCTAGCATCACATCAGAGTGACCAACGATGTATTTGGTTGCTGCTTGAATCGAGATATCAACACCGAAATCAAACGGTGAGAAGTTAACACCAGCAGCCCAAGTGTTGTCTAACATAACAATGATGTCATGTTCATGAGCAATACGTGCGAGCGTTGGAATGTCTTGAACTTCCATGGTGACAGAACCCGGAGATTCGGTAAACAGCACCTTAGTGTTTGGCTTAATAAGGTCTTGGATGCCTTCACCAATTGTTGGTTCGTAGTAAGTTGTTTCTACACCCATCTTCTTCATGATGGTGTCACAGAAATCACGCGTCGGTTCGTAGCAGGTATCGACCATCAGAATATGGTCGCCCGTTTCTACAAAAGAGAGAATGGCGTTAGAGATTGCTGCCGTACCACAAGGGTAGAGTGCACAGCCTGCGCCGCCTTCCACTTCCACCATGGCATCTTGGAAGGCGAAATGAGTGTTGGTTCCACGACGTCCGTAAAAAAGTGTTTTGTTAGCGCGGTTAATTGTAGCTTTACGCTTCTCTTCTACTGAGTTGAATACGACAGTTGAAGCGCGCTGTACTGGTGGGTTAACGACACCATTGGTCCACTTCTTATCACGACCTGCAGTGATCAGCTTAGTGGTTTTGTTCTCGGACATGCTGTGAATTCCTTATCAATCGGTTATCTTCTATTTAAAACATGCCAATAGCCTTCAAAGCAAGAGGGGAGCAGGAGTTTTTACGCTTTTCTTTCGCTTTTTAACCTTTTACTTATTCAATGGTGAAAGGTTAAAAACTTACGGGAGGAAGTGATGAGCCGCAATCGACTCATCATATGTATTACAGAAGAGGGTTGAACAAATAGAACAACCTTTCAAAGAAGCGATTTCGCAAGTTTCTCTGTTCCCACTGTTCTAGTACTACTGGGTGAGATGATTCTATATAAGACTGTTGCAGTTCAGAGAGCTGCTGAGTGAAGTGCACGTCATCTACGGCTAGCGTCACTTCGAAGTTGAGCCATAGGCTGCGCATGTCAATATTGACCGTTCCGATCAAACAAAATTCTCCATCGATCACTACCGATTTGGTGTGAAGAAGCCCACCGTAAAACTCGTAAATCTTAACGCCGGCTTCAAGTAACTCGGTATAGAAAGCGCGCGAAGCCCACTTAACCATTAATGAGTCGTTGTTGTGTGGGATGACCAGTTCTACATTGACACCGCGTTGCGCTGTCATTTTGAGTGTTTCTAATAAATCGGCACTCGGTACAAAGTAGGGTGTTGTGATACGAACAGAATGGTTTGCCTGATTAATCGCAATGGTTAGAACTTGCAGGATCAAATACTCCGGCATGCCTGGACCAGATGGCACGACTTGCACAGGGTGATGCGTCATTACCTCTTCAATCGGACATTCAGGTAAATCAGGAAGGATGCGCTCGCCCGTTTCCACTTCCCAATCCCAACCATGAATTGCCGACAGTACATTAACGGTTGGCCCCGTTACGCGTACCATTACATCAATCCACTGGCCAACACCTGAATTTTGCTTGAAGTGAGCGGGGTCAACCATGTTCATTGAGCCAGTGTAGGCGATGGTTTCATCAATCACGATGATTTTACGGTGTTGTCTTAGATCTAGACGACGTAAGAAAATACGCCAAGGGCTTACTTCCAGTGCTTGTACAACTTGCACACCGGCGTCTTTCATCATTAAGCGCCAGTGACTTTTAAAAAAGCGCGGGCTACCTGCAGAATCAAGCAAAACTTTAACATCCACACCACGTTTCGCAGCTCGAATGAGAGCGGAAGCAACCGAATCAGTTAATCCTCCAGGGTGCCAAATATAGAAAACCATCTTAATACTGGTTTGGGCATTTTCTATATCTTCGATAATTGCGTGTAAGATCTCATTGGGAGAAGCTTGCAGTGAAAGTGTGTTTCCGCTGAGTGCAGGAATGCCCATCCGATTGTTACAAAGTTCATCAATCTTGTGGATAGGGGAGCCGACCTTTCCTGGAAGGTGGAGCTGGCAATCATCTAGTTTTCGGAACCAATCACCAAATGGAGTAAACATGCGATGTGCGCGTTCAGCCCTCTTCCTACCTAGGTTTAGCTCTCCGAAAAGGAAGTAACAAGCGACACCTACAATTGGGATAATGTAGATAACCATCAACCACGCGAGAGAAACGCTGACAGAGCGTCGTTTTAGTACGACACGGAAAGTCACACCGGCTACAAGTACCCAGTATAAAGCGACAGAAACTAAAGTTAAAAAATGGTAGAGCTTTTCCACATTGAATACTCGAAAAAAGAGACACTTAGATAGTAATGCTATTTTACGGATATGGGAATTTAAGGAATCAACTATTTACAAATTAGAGCTAAAGCTGTAAACAGGTTATAGTTGTTAAGTTTTGGTTAACTTAAGACGAAAACGATTGTTTTGTATGAAAAGGCGGCATTTAACCATAAAAATTTACATTGGTAACGAAATATATACGGTTCGGGCTTCCAATTTTATTCTTAAACTGGTTTACTTGCTATATACGAGCGTCAATCAAATCTTTTAGGTGTGTAAATTTTTTTATACGCCTTATCTTTTAAAGACGCCACTCAAAGCAAAACACAACATCACATAACACAAAAGTTTGGAGTACACGTGGCTACTAGTAATACAACCACAACACCCCGCGATACCTGGGGTTCGAAGTTAGGATTCGTAATGGCTGCAGCAGGTTCTGCTGTTGGTCTAGGTAACATCTGGAAATTCCCATACACAGCAGGCGAAAGTGGCGGCGGTGCATTCGTTGCAATTTACCTGTTTTTTGTAATCTTCATCGGTTTCAGTGTGATGCTGACTGAATTTGCGATTGGCCGTCATACGCAGAGATCAGCAGTAGGTGCATTTAAATCAACTGACCGTCGCTGGACGTTCGCTGGTGTTATCGGTGTAGTAAGTGGTCTGCTAATCATGGGTTTCTACCCTGTAGTAGGTGGCTGGTCTATCGCATACATCGGTAAAATTGCTGGTGGTCTACTAGACGCACCTGAAGCAATCGGTGACAGCTTTGGTGGCTTTATCTCAAACCCAGTTCAGCCACTTATGTGGATGGGCTTATACCTACTGCTTAACGTTGTCATCGTTATGAAGGGTATTTCTGGCGGTATTGAGAAAGCGGGTAAGATCTTAATGCCACTTCTTTTCATTATCCTTATCGTGGTATCAATCAAAGGCATCATGCTTCCGGGCGCGATGGCTGGTCTTGAATTCCTATTCAGCCCTGACTTCTCTAAAGTAGACAGCGGTGTAATCCTAGCTGCACTAGGTCAAGCATTCTTCTCACTATCTCTTGGTATGGGTTGTATGTTGACTTACGGTTCTTACCTGAAGAAGAAAGAGAACCTAGTTCAAACTACCGCTATGGTTACGGCAATGGATACAGGTGTTGCTATCCTAGCTGGTGTTGCAATGTTCCCAGCAATGTTCGCATTCGGTATGGAGCCTGCAGCGGGTCCTGGTCTGGTATTCGTTGTTGTTCCTCAGCTATTCGCTGAAATGGGCGGCGTAGTGGGTCTTCTATTTGCTCTTATGTTCTTCGTTGGTCTGAGTGTTGCGGCACTGACATCTTCAGTATCTCTACTTGAAGTTGTGGTTTCGTACCTAATCGATGAGAAAGGCATGAAGCGTGTAACAGCTGTACTGTCTGCGAGTGTCGTAATGGCGATTCTATGTATCTTCGCTTCTCTATCACTTGGTGGCTTCGGTCCAACATTGTTCGGTACTGGTGCGTTCGATATCTTCGACTTACTAACTGATAAGATCTTCCTAGCAGTTGGCGGTATGTTGGTATGTATCTTCGCTGGTTGGAGACTAAACCGTGCTGACCTAGAGAAAGAAATCACTAACGACGGTGAAGTATCTTTCCCACTATTCGGTCTATGGTACACGCTAGTTAAGTACATCATCCCAGTAGCTATCGCTATCGTAGCGTTCATGGGTATCTCTTCTGGCTTCGACAGCGGTAAAGGTGCAATCATGCTACTAGGTATTGGTATCATTGCTGGCTCTGCGGTCATCTCTAAGAAGCTATAGTTTTAAGAAGCAATAGCTCTAAGAAGCGATAATCGCGAGTTAAAGTAAGTTAAGAAACGGGAGCCAATGGCTCCCGTTTTTTTATGTGAGTATCTTAATTCTCTTCGAAAAATAAAAAACATTCATTCACTAAAGTTATCCGTGTGCTAGCCGATATAATAAATGTTAAGGGCTGTTTTGGCCGATAATTTTATTTAGGTAGGTGTTGTGTGAAATTGTCAGTGAGAAAGAAACTGTATGCCGGTTTTGGCTCTATATTGGCGGTGCTTGTCACGTTAGTCGGTATTGTATGGATAGAGGTTATTGGGGCTCACAAGAGCGCCGATGAAATTAGAATGGACGATGTGCCGGGTACGGTTACTTACCTTGTTCTGATAGATGAAGCAGGAGACGTCTACCGAGATGCATTAGGTGCGATTATTCAGGTCGACAATGCACTCAATGATTACCGCTCGAATAAGAACGAGTTTGCTCAAGCTATCGCAGAAGCAAAACGTTTAGAGAGTCGAGGCTCAGAAGACCATCGTCGTATTCAGCGAATCGAAGAGCTAATGGGACGCTTCACTCAAGAGTTTGAATCGAAGCTTGTACCTAAGATCAACGATGAATCTGCGCTGTTATCGAATATCCAGCAGCTTCGTTCTTTGTATGAGAGCAACCTAATCCCAGTTGAAAACTTACTGGATCAAGCATCAGCAAGTGAGCGTGCTGATACAGAGCAATCACTGCTTGTATTAACCGAGTCGTTTACCACGATTGAACGTACCATTATGGTGTTGTCTGCCATTGCGATTGTATTTGGTAGTGTGATTGCGTATGTATTGTCTAGCTCTATCACTAACCGTTTAACTCGCGTTGAACAAGTAGCGCGACGTGTGGCAAATGGTGACCTAACGGCTGGGGATATCGTGGATGATTCTGGCGATGAACTGGCTGATTTAGCTCAGTCGATCAACCAGATGCAGAAATCATTGGTGGATCTATTAGGTTCTATCTCGTCTGTGACCAACCAAGTTCAATCGGTTACCGGAGAACTGTCGTCGATTAGTCATGACATCGTTTCTGGTGCGTCGGCGCAAGCGGATAAAGCGAACCTGATTGCAACAGCAGCAGAAGAGTTAAGCTTAACCATCTCTGAAGTGGCACAGCAGGGCACCTCTACTTATGAAGAAGCTCGACGTTCTGAGTCTTCAGCAGAAGATGGTCGTAACGTGATTGTAGAGATGGTAGCAAGCATTCAACAAGTTTCTGCTCAAATGAGTGACATGTCGGTACAGATGAACACGCTGGGTTCGCATGGTGAACAAATTGGCAGTGTGATTAAAGTGATCGAAGACATTGCAGAGCAGACGAATTTATTGGCTTTGAACGCGGCGATTGAAGCGGCGCGAGCTGGTGAGTTTGGCCGAGGTTTTGCCGTGGTAGCTGACGAAGTAAGAGCGTTGGCTGAAAGAACCACCAAAGCAACGCAAGAAGTGTCTGGCATCATCCAATCGATTCAGTCTGGTACTCAAGAAGCCGTAACTTACACTCAAGACAACTGTCGTTTAGTTGAAATTGGTGTAGAGCAAAGCACAGGGGCGGTATCGGCTCTAGAAGCAATTGTTAGCGGTGCGGGCAATGTACAAAGCATGGTTAACTCAATTGCGACTGCGGCAGAAGAACAGACAGCGGTGACCAAAGAGATTGCTGCAGATATTACCGCGATCAGTGATATCTCAGAGCTATCCTTGCAACTGGCGACTCGCAGTTCTGAAAACACTTCAGGTTTGAATGCTAAGGTTGCTGAACTAGAAGCATTAGTCGGTAAGTTCAAACTTGCTTAGTGCTTAGTGCTTAGTGCTTAGTGCTTAGTTCGTATTCGATAGAGGCTAAAAGCCTATTACCGAAAGCGAACAAATAAAAATAAGCCCAATGATTCAATGTTTATTGAGTTAGTTGGGCTTTTTCGTAGCTGGAATCTGGGTTCAGACACGGTATACTCCACGCTCTACAATGGAGCTAGCTTTTACATGTTCGATATTCTTCTGAACCATTCAGATTTTTTACTCATTAATAAGCACCCTGGAGTCAGCGTCCACAAAGACGATGGTGACACCATGCTGCTACAAGAAGTCGCTAATGCGCTTAATGAGCCGAAGTTATATCTCGTTCACCGCCTCGATAAAATGACCTCAGGTATTCTACTGTTAGCAAAGAATGCCTCGGCAGCGAGTAAGCTTTCACAGCTGTTCGCAAAGCGTGAAGTCGAGAAGTACTACCTTGCGATTGGTTCGAAGAAGCCAAAGAAAAAGCAGGGGTTGATCTCAGGTGATATGGAGCGTTCACGACGTTCAAGCTGGAAACTACTGACAAGCAAAGAAAACCCAGCGATTACCCAGTTTTTGTCTGCAACCGCTGAACCCGGTGAGCGTCTACTTTTGTGTAAACCCTATACGGGGCGCACACACCAGATCCGTGTTGCGATGAAGTCGATCGGCTCAGCCATTGTTGGTGACCCTATTTATAATCCATCGAGTGAGGCTGACAGAGGATATCTGCATGCATTCGCGATTCGATTTACCTATCAATCACAAGCCTACGAATATGTCTGTGACCCAAGGAACCTAGATTCCTTAGGTGAGAAGTGGCATCAAGAGACTGTGTCTGCTGGTTTAGACAGTTGGCTTGAACCTTGGTCATTAACTTGGCCGAAGCTAAATATTAAGTGAGTGAAATAATGGAAGCATCAGCTTTACCTCTGTTTTTTAGTCATATTGAACAGCAACTTAATGAAGTGCCGAATGAACTACGCCGTATTTTTCACGGTCGCGGTAAGTTTTGGCCAGGTCTAGATCAACTGACATGTGATTGGGTTGATGGGCAGTTATTGGTTAACATATTCAAAGAGGTGGATGACGAATTCTTATCATCTCTTAAAGCTGGATTGGTTGATCTGACTAATAAAGACATCTGGCAAGCAAAGCAGGGCACAAGTATTGTTCTGCAACACCGTTATGCCGATGGCGCGCCTTCAGAGGTTTTATGGGGCGAACTCAATGACTCACCCGTTGTGGTTGAGCACGGTCTTAAATATCAACTCGACATTGGCCGTAATCAGAACTTCGGTTTGTTCCTAGACATGCGTAATGGTCGTCAGTGGGTGCAAGATAATGCCAAGGATAAGAATGTTCTTAACCTGTTCGCATATACTTGTGGCTTCTCTGTCGCGGCTATCGCTGGTGGTGCTCGTCAATGCATGAACGTGGATATGTCTCGCGGCTCGTTGAATAAAGGTCGTGATAACCACCGTCTTAATGAGCACGACATGCGCTCGGTTAACTTCCTTGGCTACGATATCTTTAAGTCGTGGGGGAAAATCAAGAAGGGCGGCCCTTACGAGTTGGTTATCATCGATCCACCTTCGTTCCAAAAAGGCAGCTTTGCTCTAACTAAAGATTATAAAAAAATCTTACGTCGTTTGCCTGAGCTTCTAACAGACGGTGGTGAAGTGATTGCCTGTGTGAATTCACCTGCTGTATCACCAAACTTCCTGATTGAGACGATGGTAGAAGAAGCACCAAGCGTTGAGTTTATTGAACGTTTAGACAACCCGCCTGAGTTTGTTGATGTCGATCTTGATTCGAGCCTCAAAGTTCTGAGGTTTAAGATAGGCGCTTCTGCTGACGCTTAATTGATTCTATACATCAGTTAGAAAAAACGCCGCTCATATTGAGCGGCGTTTTTGTATCTTGTTTTTGTCGTTAGAGCACTAGATCTCTTGCTGAGTCTTAAGAGTTTGGAACCCAAAATAGATACGCATAAATGTAGTCAGCCAGCAAGCTGCACCAAAGGTATAAGCGATAACTGCAAAGTGTTGAGGCCAAATACAGAAAGCAATGAAACAAGCAATGGTTTCTGTACCTTCGGTTAATCCCGACATGTAATAAAGAGACTTATGTTTATAGACTGGGTTTTCAATGCCTCGCTTGCCCGCCATTACCGCAAACGCCAAAAAGCTACTGCCTGTACCGATAAAAGAGAAGATCAAAAATGCACCGGCAATGGCGTTGTGTTCTGGATTGGCAATCACAAATCCAAAAGGGATCAACGAGTAGAATAGGAAATCTAGGCTGATGTCGAGGAAACCACCCGCATCACTGATGCCTTGGATTCGAGCCAAGGCCCCATCAAGCCCATCACATACTCTATTAAACACAATGAAGCCTAACGCCCAATCGTATTGCTGGAACGCTAACGCTGGAAATGCTAAACACCCAACCAGAAATCCGAATAACGTGGTTTGATTGGCCGTGATACCCAATTGGTTCAGTAACTTAGCCGACTGATTCAATGGCCATTTAATGACCTTAATGGAGTACTTATCCAGCATTGTGACTTCTCCATGGCCAAGACAGTACTTCTGCCCCTTGAGGCACATCGGCTTCGTCGTGCGTGACCATTAACGTCGGGATATTTGCTTTGGTCAATTGTTCAAACACCCAATCGCGAAATTGTGCTCTTAATTCTTGGTCTAACTTACTGAACGGTTCGTCGAGTAGGGCGAGTTTCGGCTTGGCTAGTAACATACGAGTTAAGCTTATTCTTGCGCGTTGACCACCAGATATTTGATCAGGAAAAGACTCTGCCAAGTGAGTCAGCTCTATGTCTTTTAGTGCAGCCATGGCTTGCTGTTGACGAGCGGAACCCTTAACCGAATTAGGTAATGAAAAGGCCAAGTTCTCCCATACTTTTAGGTGCGGAAACAACAAGTCATCTTGAAACAAAATACCGACTTCACGCTGATGTGAAGGCAGGTCATCTAGCTGAATATCGTTCAACACAACGCTGCCAGAATACGAAAACTCTTCACTTAAGTGACCAGCAATCGCATCCAGTAAGGTCGACTTTCCGCAGCCACTCGGCCCCATTAAAGCCAGTATTTGGCCAGATTCTAATGTTACGTTTAGCGCTGAAAACAGCGAATCCCCATCGGTTTTACGGATGGCGAGGTCGTTGAGGTACAGACTCATTACTTAGGAAACCTTTAAAAGTAAGACGGCGATATCTAAGTTGAAGTCGGCTGACCAATATCGCTAAAGAGAAAAAGAACAGAGGCAATAAGGCCTGCCAAATGGCATAGATTGCTGTCACCCTGCGGTCGAAACCACTGGTTAGGGCAACCGCTTCTGTGGTGATGGTGCTAATACGGCCCGCACCGAGCATCAATGTTGGAAGGTACTGGGCCAAACTCACACTGATCCCGACCGCCCAAGCAAAGGCAATAGCAGGAAGCAAGATTGGCAGTTTGATTGAATACCAACTCTGAAATGGCGATTTACCCAGGCTAAGCGAGGCTTTAATCAACCCATCGTTAAAGCTTTTCCATGGGCCGTCCAAAGACAGATATACAAACGGGAAAGCAAAGAAAACATGCGCCCAAATCACCCAGAACTCATAGGCACTACTGCCAACGTAGAGGGTCGTGATTTGCATACCAAACAACACCGAGAGTTGAGGTATCAACATCGGAATGGCGATAATGAAGCCCGGAACTTGCCACTTGTATTTGATTCTGTATTCGTGAGCAACCAGCGCAAGCAACAAAGCGACTGAAGCGGCAATCAAACCAATCCACAAGCTTTGTCCGACGGTACTCATGATGCCATCCCACTCAAACTCCCAGAAACGCATGCTATATCGGCTAGGGAGTAGGTCTGGGAAACGCCAACGTTGGGCAACACTCCAAATCACCATCAATGGAATGATAAGCAGTGATAACGCAGCAAGCACAGTAAACACGGTTTTCCCAGGAAGGTTCGCGCCTGTTCTGCCTGAATATTGCCAAATTCGAAAGTATTTAAGGATCGCCCATTCAACGAAACGTGCTAAGGCGATGATTAACGACGCTAAACCAAATAGAACAATAGCTCCGGCTGCTGCTCGCGGCAGTAGGTTAAGATCTGGATCGTTAAACCATTGCCATACTAATACCGCAAAGGTTGGCGGGTTTGTCGGGCCAATGATCAAAGCAATATCGACAACCGAGACACTGTAAGCGAGTACCGCCAGCATTGGGAAGCGAAGCTTAGTAAACCATTGTGGGAAAATACATTTCCACCAAATCTGAGCACGGCTATAACCCAGAGATGCACTGACCTTAGTGATACGTTCTACATCAATTTGCTGCAGTATCGAAATGCTCATTAGCAACAAGAAAGGTACTTCTTTGAGTGCGAGCATAATGATCAAGCCGAACGCGTATGGGTCTTTCACCAATAACGCCAATTCTGAGCTCGTAGCCGATTCGCCAAGCAAGTGATGCACGGCTCTGGCTCCAAGCCCTGTCGGGCTGAATAGGAAAGCAAAGCCGATAGCGAAAGCCACATGCGGAATAGCCAGCATTGGCGATAGCGTTAACTCAATCTTTCTCCAAAACTTGTTTCCCCAAGAGGCTTGAAGAATACAAAAAGTTAGGAAGCAGGCAATATAGCTGCTTGCAATCGCTGAACCTAGGCTCAAGCTAATAGAGTGCCAAGCTCCTTCCCATTGAAAGACTTGGCTAAAACCGTTGAGTGTTGGTTCCTCTAAACCTAGGGGCGGGATGAAACTCAGTGACGAAGCCACGACTCCCGCCACCCCAGGAATGGTTGGGATAATGCACACAGCTATAACAACAAAATATAGAGCGCGTAGCATAAAGATTAGTTACCGTATCGCTTCAGCCACTCTTTCTCGAGCGCGTTTTGCCAGCTAGGGTGTGGTTCATCAATCGATTTAAATTGTTGGGTGTTTTTAGCGCTGCCAGTGAGGTACTTGCTGCTCAGTACCGAAGGGTCGCCCCAAACATTGAGGTCACCTTTACGAGATTGCGCTTCTGGGCTCAGCAAGAAGTTAATGGTCACTTGAGCTCCTGCGGTTGCATTGGCATTCCAAGGAATAGCAAGGAAGTGAATGTTAGATAAAGCGCCGCTTTCTAGAGCATAGGCCTTAGTGGTTTCGGCTAGGCGACCACTTGCTTGTGCTGAATAAACAGAGTTTGGATTGAACGTAATCGCGAGATCGAGCTGTCCATCATCCAAAAGTTGGATACTTTCTGATGTGCCTGCTGGGAATTGTTTGCCACCGCGCCACGCTACTTTATGGAATTTATCTAAGTAAGCCCATAGTGGTGCTGTAACTTCTTGGAAGTTGTCTTCTGAAACAGGCTTAGCGAGTTCTGGGCTGTTGTTGGTTAGTTCAATCAGTAGAGACTTAATGAAGCTCGTACCATGAAATTCTGGTGGGCGAGGGTAGCTTAATCGGTTCGGGAAAGCTTGAGCGTAGCTCAACATCTCTGAGAATGATTGTGGCGGGTTGTGTAGTGTCTCTTGGTCATGAATAAACACCAATTGTCCAACGCCCCAAGGTGCTTCAAGGCCTTCTGTTGGTTCAGAGAAGTCGACATCAATCGGCAGAGACTTATCGACATATTGCCAGTTTGGAAGCGACTCCGTGAACGGGCCAAACAACAAAGCGTTATCTTTCATCGAACGGAAGTTTTCGCCATTGATCCAAACGATATCAACACTGCCTTCGCTGTTCTTGCCTGCCGCTTTTTCAGCAAGCAGTCGAGTGGTGGTTTCCGCAATATCGGTTACTTTCACATGCTTCAACGTGACACCGTAGTTACTTTGTAACTTCTTGCCTGCCCATTGTAGGTAACGGTTGATCTCTTGGCTTCCGCCCCAAGCGTGAAAGTAGACAGTTTCTCCCGCTGCCTGCTGTTCTATTTGGTTCCAACTCTCGGTGGATGTTGCTTCATCAGCATAAATGGTTGCGCTGTATGCAACGGTTGCCATGATTCCTAACGTACTTACTATCTTGTTCATAAACTTTTCCATTTGGTAGTGAACGGGCAAGAGCATTGTGTTTTCGAACTCCCTTGGGCGTGTTGACCTTTCGTGGCTAACGAAAGATCAACACGGCATAATAGTTATTCTATCTGTTTCTCAAATAAATTCTAATTCAACAGTAAATTCAATCAATTACTAGGAGCCTCTGCCATCCTAGCAACAGACCGTTAAAGCGGTGAATTAATTGCACCTAAATGAGGTTTTTTTGATATTTATTGGAGGTTGGTACGAAAAGAAGGTGAGAAGTAGCGTTTTTAATGATTAGTTTTTGACCAAGCAATAAAAAAGGAGCCGTGAAGGCTCCTTAAATCAATATCTGGTGTCGATGATGGATTAGTTTACCCAGTCACGAATTGTGTACGTTAGTGTGTGTACATCGTTTTTCAGTACTAGCGTATCGTTTGTTAGCGTTACGTCGCTCCACTCGCTTAGAGTAGCTGAAACCGATTGTTCGATTTCCATCGCTGAGCCCTGACACATTTTCATTGTCATGCCCATTTGTTTGATACGGAATTGACCGTCTTTCAGCTCACCTTGACCGAAGAAGTTGTTACAACCAGCCATGCCGTTTGCAGTCATCTTTTCGCCGATCTCTAGACGAGGAGCTGCTTGGTGTTCGCTTTTCACAATGTCCTTGCCATCAATTTGCGCAAGTTCCCAATTATGGTGCTGTAGATCGGTTGGTGTTACTTGCATCGCGTTGTCACCTGTTGTTGTGCATGCTGCTAGCATCATAGGTAAAGCGGCTACTGCTAGTAATTTTTTTGAACTAAACTTCATATTATAAGGCTCCAAAGGAAAGAACGAAGTTACCGAATAAGTGTAACTTGATGGGTTCAAAGTATAGTTTACAAAACACTATATGTGTCAGTATAAGGTCATAGTTTAGTATGGATTTCATGAGCTAGGCGACAAATTAATCGCTTATTTTTGAGATAGTAAGCGTAATTTTGAATGTGTAAGGAGGCACGGTGGAGCAGTTAGAGTTTTTCCAAGTTCCAAGCCCTTGCGTTGGGGTTTGTTCAAGCGATGACAAAGGCTATTGCAATGGTTGTATGCGCAAAAGAGAAGAGCGTTTTAATTGGATGTCGATGACACCGTCAGAACAATTGCATGTGATAAAGCTGTGTCGTCAGCGCTATAGAAGAAAAATAATGAAACAAAAAAACTTGGTTGGTAAGTCGGTCGACGAAGAGGGAAATACAAGTCCCCAAAGAGATCTTTTTGGCTAAAGAGGATGTATTAAGATTTTATTTAACTCCGAGGTAACTATTACTTTACATAATGGTTGGGGTGTAATATTAAGATAGGTACCTTTGTACCTGAAGGAGTGGTGTCGGTATGAATAAAAAGAACGTAAAACTCAAAAAAGAGCCAGTCAAAGCACTGGATCGTAAACCGATCGGGGCGAAAGATGACCCTGAAGAGGCTCCGCGAGATTGGCATTCGATGTCAGAAGAAGAACGAATGGAAATCCTTTCTCATCTTTCAGACATGCCTTTTCAATAACACCACTGTTTCTTCAGAGTCTTTTTTAAAGCTCAGTTTTTACAAAAAATGTGATTAAACAAACATGTGATTCGCTTTCGTTACACCACGATGGTACGTGCAAAATGTATCATCGGCCTCGGTGGTTTTACTATGAATCTTAATGTTTGTGATCACTTCTACAGCCCCTGCATCGTAGCAAGCTTGTTCTGCTTTTTTAACGATATCGAGTAATTGGTTGAGTTCACCTTTCATCGTGGTTTCCATCGCACCGACTTGGAAAGGCACATCAGCAGCTTTCACAACTTCAATGGCTTTATCAACCACTTCGAAGTTGTTGCCTTCTTTAACGCGAGGTATCACTTGGAAGGCAACCATCACTTCTTTTTCTCTTTTTAACTCAGACACTTTCTGCTTACTCTAGGATAGGGAATTGTTGCAGATGATAGGTTAATGCGGAGACGATTTCTACAGCGGTTATGCTGGTTGGATTACTCTCGTTGTCCTACTTGTTACCCCAGTGGTCACTTATCCAACCACCTATGTGCTCATCAAAATGACTGCCACTGAACCTCTGGTTACGTTCAACCGAAGTATCACAATCATCTTTATTATCTATTAGGGTTTGTATGTAGTTTGCCATCGGGTCATTGGAACGTTGACGATCTCGGCGGGTTGCCACTTCCTTAATCAGTTGTAATCGATATGTAGAGCTAGCACGTTTCATTTCAATGACCTCCTGTTGTAGACACTAATAGAAAAATCTAGTTGCCAGACATAGGGGCGTCAACGTGATTTAAGAGTATTTTTTTTGAGCAACCAAGAATCAATACGTTGGCATCATAATTCACAAAAGTGTCATTTAATTTGGCAACTTTAGGGAGGTTTTTGGGGTGGAATTATGTTTTGTTGCATATAAAAAAGCCCAGTACAAACTGAGCTAATTATTCTATTTCTGGTTACTTTGAGCTCTTTCTGGTTACTTTGAGCTATTCGGTTTGCTTTTAAATTGTTTAATGCTCTTCTTTTTGGCTGTTCTTCGATTTGCCATTTTGTCTTTAGGTGGACGCTTGCGAGCTGTCGCTTCAGATGCAGGTTTGTCTGTAACAGGAAAACCTTCTAATGGTTGCAGCGCTAGCGGCTTATTGGTCAGAGTTCGAATCGCATTGAGGTGTTCGCTTTCACTATGGCTAACCAGTGAGATAGCACAGCCTGCGCTTCCTGCTCTCGCCGTTCTTCCTACGCGATGTACATAAGTTGCTGAGTGAGGTGGTAACTCAAAGTTGATCACGACAGGTAGCTGATCAATATGGATACCACGAGCCATCACATCGGTTGCGATAAGTACGCGAGTTTCGCCATTTTTGAAGCTTTCTAATGTTTGCTCTCGTTCTTCTTGGCTCTTATTTCCATGTAACGCACTCACACTGATCTTGGCTTTACTCAATCGCTTAGTTAATGCGTCAGCATTGTCCTTCGCACCAATAAAAACCAACACCTGTGGCCATTGGTTTTGATTAAGTAGGGCAATCAGAGCTTGAGCTTTACTGCCTTTGTTCACTAAGTACAGAGTTTCTTCAATAGTCGCGACCACGCTGTTTTCTTGGTGTGTCGTGACTTTAACTGGATTTGAAAGAAGCTCTTCAGCTTGACCTACTAATTCCGACGGAAGTGTTGCTGAGAATAGTAGTGATTGTCGTTTCGCTGGCAGTGCAGCGGTAATCGCTTGAATATCTGGCCAAAAACCCATGTCGATCAGGCGATCAGCCTCATCAAGAACCAATGACACACATTGAGTTAACTCTAATTCGCCACTCTTGATGACACCAAGCAAGCGCCCCGGTGTAGCAATGGTAAGCTGTGGTTTCGTTAGTAATTGCTGTTGTTGGTCATCCGCGTTCACACCACCCGTTAGCGTTACCAATTTGATATCGAGCGCTGTTGCGATCGGTTCTAAAGACTCAGCGACTTGAGACGCAAGCTCGCGTGTTGGAACAATGATCAGAGCTTGGAGTTCATTTACATCTTGATTGATGTTATTTAGCAAAGGTAAGCCGAATGCCAATGTTTTACCGCTGCCTGTTTGAGCTAATGCAAGCACATCTTTCTCCGCAATAATTGTAGGAATTACCGCTTGCTGTATCTCTGTCGGCTTATTGAATTGAGATGGGATCGCCGCGACGGTTTTTGCGTTAAGGGTTAGGCTAGCAAATGACATAAATGAACCAAGTATCAAAAGGGAGGTGGAGTCTAACAGGGCTGTAAATGTTAGAGAATCAGTTTTGTACGTTACACGATAAACGTATTCATTATACGTGCGAATTATGTATGTTAGCCAGACGTGATAATTAAACGTTTATCATATTGTAATGGCACTGAATGGACGTACAATGTTCGCCCTAAAAATGTTCATGAAATGAGATCGAAATGAGTTTGGACAGTATCTGGCTGTTTATTGTTATCGTGTTTTTTATTGCCATTATTCCGGGCCCTAATGCGCTGTTGGTATTAAGCACAGCATTAACTCAAAGGAAGCTGTTCGCATTTGTGAACGTGTTGGGCGTGTCATGTGGTTTCTTTTTTCACGCCTTTATCTCGGCCAACGGCATAAGCCTGTTATTGTCGAACACTCCCATGGCCTTTGAAGGGCTTAAGTGGGCTGGGGTTTTGTACCTTGTCTGGCTTGGGTATAACCATTTTCGTGCGGCGCTGCGCGCTCAAGAGGGCGTACTTTCAGTGGTAGGCGCATCGGGAAGTAAGCTTTATAACCAATTTTTCAAAGGGCTCCTTACTAATCTACTGAATCCTAAAATCGTCCTATTTTATCTTTCTATATTCCCTCAATTTGTGTCAAAAGATACGATTGTGTCAGACAGCCTAATGCTTGGTGGGATTCAAGCGATAGTGGTGTCGATGTGGTTTTTGGTTGTGATCTTAATGGCGGATACGTTTAAGCGCTTGTTGGTTCAAAAGCGTACCTCGCAAATGATGAACATCGTGTGTGGGGTTCTATTTGTGGGCTTCAGCATTCAGTTGGCGTTGTTTCAGCTTTAGGTTTAGAGCTTGATAGAAGCGTTAACCGATACGACTCATATCTCACTTTTCACTGAATCTTAGGGAATCCTTGTCTCTCTGCATAAATGCCTAAAGCATTAGGTTATAAAGTCGATATAATAATCAGCTATCAATTTGGTGAATGTGTTTGTTTGAGACCAATTGAAGCCAAAGTCTATTGCTTGACCGAATAACAGAGACAGGGAGTCACTAATGCGTGAAGATTCATTCACCCAGAAACGCAAATATTACCGCTTAAAGTACCCTCAAAAGGCACGTCCGGTGATGCGAATTAAGGATGAGCTTTTTCATGTCAGTGAAGTTTCTGAAAAGGGCGTACGCCTGATGATGCGTAATATTATTCCGGTTTACCGCGGCTTTTCAATGGCAGGCACTTTAAGGTTACATGACAACAACAGTATTGATATTAGCGGTGCTGTATTGCGACAAGAAGGTGACGAAGTGATCGTTCAGTTATCACAAGGCCCGAGCTTTAAAGATATGGTGTCTGAACAACGCCACATCAGACAGCGATACCCAGTATTTTTTGCTAGCCTCAGAGTGGCATAGAAAGCTTTTAAAGTTAGATTCACTCATTCAAACCGATATTAAAAAGCCCAGCACTTTTTCAAGTGCTGGGCTTTACTATATATGTAAGCAAACTAACGATACGGACAAACTAAGGAGTTTAGTCTGCCTATAGTTCGTTTTATAGCTCGTCTACTGTCGCCCAAACTGCGGCTAACATGTCGTGACCAAATGCAACGCTGCGTTCTGGAGACCAACCGTAAAGTTCGTCTGCGTGGCTGATGTGATCTTTAAATGGCATCTCGACTGTGTAAGCTAAACACTTGAACTGCTCACCAATCCAGTTTGTGCCAACCGTCATATTCGCTTTGCCCGGTTCGTCTTTATCGTAACCAAACTCATCTTGGAACTCTGGCGTGATAGTCAGCAGTGCTTGCTTGAAGTGATTTTCTAGTTTAGCAATGCGCTCGTTGTATGAAGGCGTGCCTTCGCTACCTGCTACAAAGTTATATGGGATCGCTTCGTCGCCGTGAATGTCTAGACACAGATCAACGCCCGTTTCTAGCATGCGCTCACGAACAAGGAATACTTCTGGGCTACGTTCCATAGAAGGCGATTGCCATTCACGGTTCAGGTTAACGCCAATCGCATTAGTACGAAGGTGACCGCGGATGCTGCCATCTGGGTTCATGTTAGGAACCACGCGGAAAACAACGCTGTCTAGCAGAGAACGACCTACTGTATCTGTTTCATCAAGCAGACGTTGAAGTAGACCTTCGATCAACCATTCAGCCATAGTCTCGCCAGGGTGTTGGCGACCTATAACCCAAATGTTTTTCTTCTCTTCACTTGGCTCACCAATGGTTAGCAAAGTGATGTCATTGTTGTCTAGCGTGTGGCCCAGAGTTTCAAGCTTACAAGCCGGGTGCGTTTGAGCACTGTGCAGAAGATCTTGGTGACGATCGTATGAGTAAGGCGCGAAGTACGCGAAGTACATTGAATCGTGCTCTGGAATGATGTCGAAGCTTAGTGTGTCGCCATCGAATTGAGATGGGATACGGAACCACTCTTCACGGTCGTACGATGCAACCACATCATAATCTTTCCAGCCTTCAGGATACGCCGATGTTGCCAGTTGACCGATTTCGAAGTGGTGTGCTTGTTGAGCATCGCTTTCTAAGCGGAAGTGGAACCACTGAGAGATTTCAGTCTGGTTGTCTGCTGGGATAGTCAGTTGAATGTTTTGTGGTGAATCTGCTGAAACGACGTGAATGTTGCCGCTTTCGAAATTGCTGAAAATTTTCATTGTAGTTTTTATCTCGTAGTTGAGTTGCCGTAAGACTAGCACACTTTTTTTCGAGCAAACCACTAACTAAATCGTAATGAGATGTTATTTCAACTATCTCATTTTTAGTTGTCTATTTTTCAACAACCCACTTTCCAACTATCGGCGCTGGCAAGTGGTACACCCGCGGCAGGCAGAACGTGTGTGGCGATCTAACTTACTACGTTGCACCTTGCAATAAGCGTTTTTTAGCGCTCTTCGTCCAGAAAACCAATCATCAGGTTTCGCAAGAATCAGATAACCATTAAATCGCTTAACGAGTTCGATTCTGTTTTGCTCGATGAACTTGCTATCAAACCCAATCTCAAAGTAATCAAGAGCTTGTTCGATGGAGGTGAAACTCGCTATTTTTTGCTGGAATTCTGTTTGGTTCATGGAGTGCAGAGTTTATGAAAAGAGTTAGCCGACATTGTATTAGATTTACAATTTACTTCTTTGATTTGGGAGCGAGTTTAGTGTCTTTATTGTTGGATTAATCAGTTAGCAAAATTTAATTCGCTCCTTGTATTTACTGGGTGATTAGGTTGGTGGAGCGCTAATTTTTCAAAGTGACATCAAGCTCTCAGAAAGGTTCATTTTTTATTCCTCAGGTTGCGATTGATGATCCAAATCAAACAGATCTACCCCTAAAGTACTATTCTGATCTCAATTGTAACCAATTGTTGAAGATGATTAAGAATTATGACAATAAAAAAACGTTATATCGCACTAATAGCGGCGGTTGGTATAGGTATTGGCTGGTTAACCTTAGGGGGAACTGCAGCCGTTATGCACTATACATCGAGCACTGAGTTTTGTGTTTCTTGCCACACGATGGAAGCACCTCACAAAGAATACCAAGGTTCAGTTCACTTCAGTAATGCAAAAGGCATTCGAGCTGAATGTGCCGATTGCCACATCCCAACGGATCCGATTGACTATGTGATCACCAAAGTAAGAGCGTCTAAAGACATCTACCACGAATTCATCTCAGGCAAGATCGACACGCCTGAGAAATACGAAGCACATCGTGAAGAGATGGCTGAAACAGTATGGGCTCAATTCCGTGAGAATGACTCAGCGACGTGTCGTTCTTGTCACGAATTCGATGCAATGGAAGAGTTCGAGCAATCTCGTGATGCGGCGAAAATGCACGCTTACGGTAAAGAGAACAACCAAACGTGTATCGATTGTCACAAAGGCGTCGCGCACTTTGCTCCTGAAGCTCAGCTAGACAGCAAAGCGTTCGATACCCTGATTGCCTTTACCAAAAACACGCCAGCAGATGCGAAAGTGGTTTACCCAGTCACTGACATCGCAATGGGCGAGTTCGGTAGCGTAAACCCAACGGCCGAACTTGAAGTCGTTAAAGCTGAAGGCGACAACCGTACTGTGACTCTGAATGCTTTCCAAATGAAAGGCGCAGAGCAAGTGCTTTACTTCGGTGAAGGTCAACGTGCGATCGTTGCGACACTGACTGGCAAAGGTCAAGAAGCACTGACTACTGGTGAATACGAAGCCGATGCTTACGGTAACGAGTGGCGTTCTGTTGCGTTAACGGGTGACATTACTGATCCAGTTGTCGATAGCCTAGACCCAATCTGGTCTTATGCAGAAGAGTTGGACAATGTTTACTGTGCAACGTGTCACGCGAAGATTCCTTCAAACCACTTCACTGTGAATGCTTGGGGACCTGTTGCTAAAAGTATGGGCGACCGTACCGACATTTCTGAGCAAAACCTTGAGCTGCTGACTAAGTACTTCCAAAACCACGCGAAAGACGTTGTTGGTCACTAAAGAGAATTAGAAGGATAAAATTATGACTAATATGACCCGTCGTGGATTTATGAAAGGCACAGGTATCACTGCTGGTGCGTTGGCATTCACATCCTTGACGCCGATGAGCGCAATGGCTTCTGACAAGCGCGGTTCTGGTGTTCTAACATCAGGCCGTATGGGACCAATGCTGTGTGAAGTGAAAGATGGCAAGTTAGTGTCGACCACGAATGCACTGGCACAAACTGTTCCAAACAGCCTACAAACTACAGGCCCTGACCAAGTACATACCAAAGCGCGTGTTAAATACCCTATGGTTCGTAAAGGCTACTTGGCTAACCCGTCTGCACCTGAAGGGGTACGTGGTAGTGATGAGTTTGTTCGCATCTCTTGGGATGAAGTGTACAAACTGATTCATCAACAACACTCGCGTATTCGTAAAGAGCACGGAGCAGAATCTGTATTCGCAGGCTCTTACGGTTGGCGTTCAAGCGGTGTTCTGCATAAAGCGCAAACACTTCTACAACGTTACATGAGCATGGCTGGTGGTTACTCTGGTCACTTAGGTGATTACTCAACAGGTGCTGCGCAGGTCATCATGCCGCACGTGGTGGGTTCGATTGAAGTGTATGAACAACAAACGACTTACCCAGTAATCCTTGAGCATAGTGATGTGGTGGTACTTTGGGGTCTAAACCCAATCAATACCTTGAAGATCGCTTGGAGCTCAACGGACTGTGCAGGCTTAGAGTTCTTCCATCAGTTGAAGAAGTCGGGCAAAACGGTTATCGCGATTGATCCAATGCGTTCTGAAACTATCGAGTTCTTTGGCGACAACGCTGAGTGGATTGCTCCGCACCCAATGACTGACGTAGCCATGATGATGGGTATTGCGCACACATTAGTGAAGCAGGGTAAACACGACAAAGAATTCTTGGGCAAATACACAACCGGTTATGACGTATTCGAAGCTTACCTAATGGGTAAAGAAGACGGCGTTGAAAAATCTGCTGAGTGGGCGTCTGAGATCTGTGGTGTGCCAGTGAAGCAGCTTGAGCTACTTGCTGATATCTTCAGTAAGAACCGTACTATGCTGATGTCTGGCTGGGGTATGCAGCGTCAACAATACGGTGAACAACGCCACTGGATGTTGGTTACGCTAGCGACAATGCTAGGTCAAGTTGGCTTACCTGGTGGTGGTTTTGGTCTTTCTTACCACTACTCAAACGGTGGTAACCCTGCTCGTGATGCCGGTGTACTTCCTGCGATTTCAGCGTCGCTTGGCGGTGGCTCTTCGGCGGGTAACGATTGGGCAGTTTCAGGATCTGTGAATGCATTCCCTGTCGCGCGTATTGTTGAAGCGCTAGAAAATCCGGGTTCAAGCTACCATCACAATGGCCACAACCTAACGTTCCCAGAGATCAAAATGATCTGGTGGGCAGGCGGTGCTAACTTTACTCACCACCAAGATACCAACCGCTTGATCAAAGCTTGGCAAAAGCCTGAGCTGATTGTTATCTCTGAACCTTACTGGACAGCAGCAGCTAAACACGCGGATATTGTGTTGCCAATTACCACATCGTTTGAACGTAATGATATGACGATGACAGGTGACTACAGTAACCAACACCTAGTGCCAATGAAGAAAGTCGTTGAGCCTCAAGGTGAAGCGCGTAATGACTTCGATGTGTTTGCGGACATGTCTGAGTTGCTTGCTCCGGGCGGCCGTGATGTGTACACCGAAGGCAAGACCGAAATGGAATGGCTGTACGGTTTCTACAAAACAGCACAGCAAGGTGGTCGTGGTCAGCGCATCGTAATGCCTAACTTCAGCAAGTTTTGGGATGATAACCAACTCATTGAGATGAAGTGGAACGAGAAGAACGCACAGTTCGTTCGTTACGCTGATTTCCGTGAGAACCCAATCATGAACCCACTAGGTACACCGAGTGGCAAGTTCGAGATTTTCTCAAGAACGATTGAAGGTTACCAACTAGACGATTGTCCAGCGCACCCGACTTGGTTAGAGCCGACAGAGTACACAGGTAATGCTAAAGATGGCGAACTGCAATTGATGACAGCGCACGCGGCGCACCGTCTACATAGTCAGTTCAACTACGCGAAGATCCGTGAAGAGTACGCGATTGCAGACCGCGAGCCGATTTCAATCCACCCTGAAGACGCAAAAGCGCGTGGCATTAAAACAGGTGATTTGGTTCGTGCACATAATGGTCGTGGCCAAGTATTGGTTGGTGCACTAGTGACTGATGGCATAAAACAAGGCTCTGTATGTATCCATGAAGGTGGTTGGCCAGATTTAGATGAAGATACAGGCCTATGTAAAAACGGTGGCTGTAACGTACTTACGTTGGATATTCCGACCTCTCGTTTGGCGAATGGTTGTGCAGCGAACTCTGCGCTTGTGAAAATTGAAAAATACACAGGCCCAGTATTAGAACTGACGGCATTTGATCCGCCTAAAAATGGCTAATCTTTAACGAGAAATAGCTAATCGAATGAAGCCAGCCTAACCGCTGGCTTTTTTTATGATCTTTTTTGCGATGGAAAGACTATTACTTTGTGTCGAGTAGACAACTCATGATAATCAACGACGTCAAAGCAAGAGAGAAGCCCATGAATCGAATCAATCCAAGAAAACTATTTCGTAGCAAATGGACAGCCGTTAGCCCCGTGAAGAAAGAAAAGCACTTTATGGTCACAGAAGTCGAATTTGATGAAGGGGAGGTCGTGCGCTGCATGATAGAGGCGGTAATGACCAAACGAGAAGAAGACATCAATTGGCGAGAGCTTACAGATAATCAACATTGGCTCCCAGGTTGGAAGTAGGGCCGGAAGCCTGTTTGATTAGAATTTGTTGTTAATGGCTAACTAGCGTTTATCGGATGCTCGACGCTCGCTTTTGCCAGTATTTGAGCCCCTCTAACACACCCTCAGCGTGCGTTGCTGTGCTGGTGTACACATTGTCTCTGTCGGATAGGTGCGCCACTTCTGGATAATGGTTAGCAACCAATATCGAATTTACACCCTCTATCGTTAGCATGGATGTGTCGTTTGCAGAGTCGCCTGCTACACACACTTCTTCTACGCTCAAATCATGCTGCTTGAGCAGGTGATGAATCGCAGTAGCCTTATTGACGCCCTTTGGTGTGATGTCCAAATACCAGTCGTGGGAGTAGGTGAGGTGTACATCCAATCCGTGCGACTCCAAGCTTGATTCAATCAACTCATGTTGAGGTTCAGACAGCTTCCCTTCAAAAGTAATTTTGTAATCTCCTTGATGATTTTCAAAGCGTTCGCCCATAAAGTCGAGTGGTGCGAGTGCTGTCTCTACTTTGGATTTGTTCCACGACGCTTCTAATTGATTGTGCCAAACATGATCGGGTTTTTGGGAGTGATCGTGATGAATTCTAGTGCCAACATCACTGATAATGCTGTGTGGTTTCGGGTAGTTATCAGACGCCAACCCAACACGAATTGACGGCAGAGTTCTTCCTGTCGCAATGATAAAACGAATATCAGGTTGCTCGGTTAGGTAGTTAAATAACTGATTCACCCCATGAGAAGAGCCTCCATCCAGCGTCCCGTCAAAGTCACACACCAGCATTTTTATCATTCGAATTCCTTGTCTTTTTCTCTAATTCATCGCGGGGAAATGTCAATTTCTTTTATAAAGAATGGCTCAGCAGTGAGGACTCTACAAGTTGTCTTTTAGCTTGGATAATCGACGTTTAATAGTTTGCAGCAAGTGTCACAGTTGGTGTGATGTTTTGAAACTCTTGGTTGAAAAGATCGATTTTATCTCGCTGACTTTAGCCAGTTCACCTTTGGATTTTATGTCGATGCCGAGTGTGGATCTTATCCCTGTAGCAGGGGGGATGATCAACTCTGAAACGTCATTAAATCTTATTAAATAGTTTGTATTCGAATTATTTGTGCACGAACTATTTGATGCTATTCTTGGTCTGTTTCGCGTATTAATTGCTCAAATGTAAAATAAATATTCAATAATCTATCAGTAAGTAACACATAATGTTGCAAGCGGCCTTGTTGCTTTAATGTCTTTTGTTTTCAGTGTGTTGGGTGTTTGTTGCTTTGTTCTTAATCATTAATTTTTCTAGGGGATTGGTGGTTTTGTGGGTGAGTTACAGTACGAGCCCCCTTGATTTACACTGGTTATTTACTTAGAGTACTAATCGTTTTTTGAGTTTAAATAAGTAATTTTTTAAATTTAAATAACCGTTTTTAAGTTTAAATAACAGTTTTTAAGCTTAAGTAACTATAAGTTTAGATAACTAAGAAAGGATTAGACTACATGGATCCCATACTGGAAGTTAAGGGACTGTACAAGGTGTTTGGTGAAGACACCGACCGCGCTTTTACGATGATTAATCAAGGTGCGAACAAAGACAAAGTTTTCGAAGAAACAGGTCTAACGATCGGCGTTAACGATGTTTCTCTTAGTATTCAAGAAGGCGAGATTTTCGTAATAATGGGACTGTCAGGATCTGGCAAATCAACCCTAGTACGCCTTCTTAACCGCTTGATTGAACCTACCAAAGGCAATGTGCTTCTACGAGGCAAAGACATAGCCCACATCTCAGAAGATGAACTCCGCGAAGTCCGTCGCAACAACATTTCCATGGTTTTCCAAAATTTCGCATTGATGCCGCATATGACTGTGATCGAAAACGCAGCGTTTGGCCTTGAGCTTGCGGGTGTCGATGTTGATAAACGAAAAGAGTCAGCACTGGCTGCGTTAGAGCGAGTAGGCCTTGGCGCGTATTCGGAGTCTTACCCAGATGAACTGTCTGGTGGTATGAAGCAGCGTGTTGGTTTGGCTCGCGCTTTAGCATGTGACCCAGATATTCTGTTAATGGACGAAGCGTTCTCTGCACTCGATCCACTGATCCGTACTGAAATGCAAGACGAGTTAATCCGACTTCAAAATGACGATAAGCGTACCATTGTTTTCATCTCGCATGATTTGGATGAAGCGATGCGTATCGGTGACCGAATCGCGATTATGCAAAATGGCGAAGTGGTTCAAGTAGGTACTCCAGACGATATTCTTAATAACCCAGCGAACGACTACGTTGAAGCTTTCTTCCGTGGTGTGAATGTCGCAAGTGTCCTTACGGTTAAAGACATCGCACGCAAGAAACCTGCAGCGGTATTTAAGAAATCTGAGCACGATGGTCCAGCTTCGGCTCTGCAAATCTTGATGGATAACGACCGTGAATATGGCATCGTTGTTGAGAAGAGCAGTCACTACTCAGGCATTGTTTCTATCGACTCCCTTCGCAAAGCCCACAAAGAGAACAAATCATTGGTTAGCGCTCAGCTAAGTGATGGCTTAACTCTGAATCCAGATTTACCAATCAATGATGTGCTTGGCCTTGTTGGCGGTGTGCCTTATTCCGTTCCTGTTGTGGACGAGCAAGGTAATTACTTTGGCGTTGTGACTAAGTCACGACTGCTACAAACATTAGATAAGGGATAGATCATGTCGTCGGAACAAACAAATAATGACCCATGGTCGCAAGCAGCTCCCTCTACTCAGCCGGCAAGTGATCCTTGGGGCCAAACAACTGAGACCGCACCATCAGCGGATTGGCTAAGCAGTGAAACCGTTGAGGTTACGCCTTTTGACCCACTGAACCCTTTTGCTGAAGCTGTACTACCAGTCGATACTTGGGTTGAGTCTGGTCTTAATTGGTTGGTTGAACATGGACGCCCACTGTTTCAGGCGATACGTGTGCCGATCGATTTCATCCTAAGTTCATTTGAAACAACACTGGTTTCTACGCCAGCACCATTCATGTTGATCATCTTGTTTTTAGTCGCATGGCAGTTTTCAAACTTGAAGCTTGGTGTCGCTACTGCAGTATCCTTGACGTTCATTGGCTTGATTGGCGCTTGGTCTGAAGCCATGACTACGCTTTCGTTGGTGATGACATCGGTCTTTTTCTGTCTGTTGATTGGCTTACCCATGGGGATATGGCTCGCCCGCAGCAACACGGCGGCTAAATTCGTTCGTCCAATTCTGGATGCCATGCAAACCACGCCTGCCTTTGTTTATCTCGTACCAATCGTCATGTTGTTTGGTATCGGTAACGTGCCGGGTGTTGTTGTAACCATCATATTCGCACTGCCGCCAGTGGTACGTTTAACCATCTTAGGTATTCAGCAAGTACCGGAAGAGTTGATCGAAGCAGGTCACTCATTCGGCGCAAGCAAAAAGCAGATGCTTTATCGAATTCAATTGCCACTAGCACTGCCAACCATCATGGCGGGCGTAAACCAAACACTGATGCTGTCACTGTCGATGGTGGTTATCGCGTCAATGATTGCGGTAGGTGGTCTCGGTCAAATGGTACTGAGAGGTATCGGCCGTTTAGATATGGGACTGGCTGCAGTCGGTGGTTTAGGCATCGTTATTCTCGCCATCTTATTGGATCGTATCACCCAAGTGTTGGGTGTGAATGCGGGCAATACAAAATTACGCTGGTACCGCATGGGACCTGTTTCCCTAGTACTTAATGCTTTAAATCGCGGTAACAAATCAGAACTTCAATTAAGGAAAAACACCAATGAATAATTCATGGAAGAGCAAACTTGCAGTGAGCATCGTTTCTACACTGGCTGTATCAACTAACGTATGGGCAGCAAGCCTACCGGGTGAAGGTGTATCAGTTCAGCCTGTTCAATCTTCAGTTGCTGAAGAAACGTTCCAAACACTGATTGTTAACCGTGCTCTAGAACAGCTTGGCTACGACGTGAAATCAACACAAGAAGTGGACTACAACGTAGGCTACACCTCAATTGCAAAAGGTGACGCAACGTTCCTAACGGTAGGTTGGTTCCCGCTTCATGCAGACAAATACACAATGGCGGGCGGCGATGAAAAGTTCTACCGCGAAGGCCAATATGTAAGTGGTGCAGCGCAAGGTTACCTGATTGATAAGAAAACGGCAGAAAAGTACAACATCACTAATATTGGTCAGTTAACCGATCCAAAAATTGCAAAACTGTTTGATGCAGATGGTGATGGCAAAGCCGACCTAACAGGCTGTAACCCAGGTTGGGGTTGTGAGATGGTAATTGAACATCAACTGTCAGCATTCAAACTGGACGATACAGTAACTCATAACCAAGGTAACTATGCGGCTATCATCGCAGACACGATTTCACGTTACCAAAAGGGTGAATCAATCCTTTACTACACGTGGACACCGTACTGGGTAAGTGGTGTATTGGTGCCTAACGAAGACGTAGTATGGCTAGAAGTGCCATTCTCTTCACTTCCTGGCGAGCGTTCGGATGTTGATACGACGTTATCTAACGGCAAAAACTACGGCTTCGAAATGAACTCAATGCGCATTATTGCGAACAAAGAGTTTGCTAAGAATAACCCATCAGCAGCGAAGCTTTTCGAGATCATCAAACTTAACATCAATGATGTAAGTGCTCAGAACATGATGATGAGTAAAGGTAAGAACAGCTCTGCGGATATCGAAGCGCACGTAAACGGTTGGATCAAAGCGAACCAAAGCACGTTCGATGGTTGGATTACAGAAGCGAAGAAAGCAGCACTGTAACTTTGACTTGTATTTGCTCTGTCTTACCAGACATTTTGAGTGATTGTGTAGAGTCATTGAATCACCTTCAAATCAAGTGAAATGGCGACAGAGTGAACATTAAAAAGCCAGCAGTCCATTCGGATTGCTAGCTTTTTTTTCTGTTTCTATGCTTCTAGCTTCTAGCGTTCGCCTTGAACTTCAAAGTCATCACTTACTAGGCGAGCACAGCCATCCGCTTCTAATGCCCAGTGTTCACGGTGTACGACACCAAACGCTTTGTTCATTGTCCAGCTAGCGGTAAGAATGTAACCACCTTCTGGGTGCTCTTCCCACTTAACATCTGTGTAATCAACGTCTTTGAAGCCTTGGTCAATGATGTTTTGCCAAAATGCTTGAATCGCTTCACGGCCTTCAAAAGTGCCGAATGGACGAGCTTCCATCACACAAGCCTCTGTGTATTGGTCGGCACAACCTTTAGCATCTTGGCTATTGAATGCTTTTTGCCACGCGTTAATGCCTTGCTTACATGCTTCTAATACTTGGTTGTTTAACATTGTTTTCTCTCCATAGCAGTCTTCTTTCAAACACTGTTTCTTTGATTAGGTATCTCGATAAGTTGGATTCAGTTTAGTCTTGGAAATTAATTTGAAAAACAGAGATAATAGAAAATACTGTTTGTAAAAAGAGAACAATAAAATGAGTAAGCTAAAGCAGATGTCGATTTTCGCTCATATTGTAGAGCAAGGCTCAGTATCGGCTGCGGCTGAAAAGTTAGAGTTGTCTAAATCTGTCGTCAGTCAGCACCTAAAAATTCTGGAACAAGAGCTTGGTGCTTCGCTTCTTAAACGAACAACGCGAAGACAAACCTTGACTAGTATGGGAGAGCGCTTCTATCTAAGTTGTAAGGATATTAACGTGATCGCTGAATCGGCATGGGATATGGCGAAATCGGAGTTGGAAGAGCCACAGGGACGGATTCGCATCACGGCTCCTAATGCGTTGATGGATTTGCTGGTTGCGCCTGTTATTGCCGATCTGATGAAACAGTATCCAAAATTAAAGCCGGAATTGATCAGTGATGATCAACACTTAGATTTCATGGAGCACGATATTGATCTTGCGGTGCGAGTTGGCAGTTCACGAGACAGTAACCTAAAACAGAAACGGTTAGGTGAGTTTAAAGATGTGTTGTGTGGCGTCACAAGCATGCGTGAACGTGAGCTTGAATCGATTCCTTACATTGCAAACTCTTGGCAGGGGAAGCAGGTGACTCACCATTTCAGTTCTCTAACTGAAGAAGGCTTTGTCTATCAACAACAAGCTAGCTGCGTTACCAATTCATTTCACAGTTGTCTTGCGTTGATTAAATCGGGTGTTGGCATTGGTGTGATTCCAGACTTCTGTGTTCCTCAGTTATCCAATGAAGTTGTCGACGTGCTGCCAAGCTTTGAATTACCCACCAATACGGTTTATGCATTGAACCCATTTACTTCCAACACGCCGATTGCCATCCAACTGTGTGTTCAAGCCTTAGAAGAGAAGCTTAAGAAGAATTTAGTATAAGCTTTCTATAGTTAGTAAAATCAGGTGCTTAACCATGTTTACTAATAAAAGCAATAACATGTTTATTGCTAAGTAATTCAATCTTGTCGATAGTCAGTACGCAATAGCGGTAGTTTTTTTTCTTGAAGGTAATGTTCGATTTTTCTTTTGTTGGTTCTGAGAATTTATAGATTTCAAACCCAAGGTTTTTCATCAGCTCCAGTGCATTTGGATTTTTGATCATCATAGAGAATTTCTTGATCTTAGTATTTCTTGCAAGAAGCTTCATATCGGAAATCAGGTTCGCAATAGATTGTTCGCGTTTCTCAGAGTGACCGCTAACGACTATATAATTTAAGTCCTGATTAGAATCTAAAGAGCAGGCTTGCTTAATATGTAGATGCTTATTTTGGTATTGCTCGAATACCTCTTCGTTGAAGAAAAAACCTAGGCTATGACTAACAATATCGCCATTAACATCGACCATTTTTCTGCCATGCGCCTTTTTTTCACTGCAATAGAGAAACAGGTCGATAGTATCAAGAGCTGAAGGATCCACCTTTGTATATTGCGAAATCAGCTTAATTCTATCTATTACTGCTTTGTCATTCTGATCTGTCATCAATGGCATGATCTGACAGTCGCAGCCTTCTTCTATCTCCCCTTTAGTGATAGACGATACTCGGCTTTGAAACGAAAAGAACCTCTCACGAAGGAAGTCTTCAAGTAGTGCACTGTCTTCGTTAACTTCTGAATCAAAGGATTTCAACGTTGTATACAAGTCCAGACCAAGGCAGTCCAATAGCTTTAGGGCTTTGTAATTACTTGGCTTTACTTTGCTATTTTCCCATCGATTTATCGTTACGACATCTACAGAGCTGAATTCATCATCTAAGTGATTAATGTATGCCGCAAAATCCTTTTGCGTTAACTTCAATTTCTTGCGCGCTTCGCGCAGTAATTGCGGAAATTTCATCATGGTAGAATATTCATCTTTGATTAGTGACATTACGTTCCGATTCGTCAGATAGTCTATTTTATCAATCGTTAATATACAGTAGCTATAATGTTTATTTTTGAATGTGATATTACATTTTTTAGCAGAAGGTTCTGAAAATTTAAATACTTCAAACCCCACGCCCTTCAAGAGTTTCATCATGTTGGGGTCTTTAACTAAAACAGAATATTTTTTAATGTTTTTGTTCTGAGAAAGTAACTTTATATCTGAAACTATATGCTCAATAACATGATTTTTTTTCTCTGAGTGTGAGCTTATATTAAAATAATTTATGCTTTTGCTTGAATTTAAAGAGCTGGCCATTCTTAGATCTAGCTCTTGAGTTTTTAATGTCTCAAATTGATGGTCTTCAAAGAAAAAGCCTACGTTGTGACTCACAATGTCGCCATCTGTATTGATGAGCTTGTGACCATGTGCTTTTTTCTCACAGTAATAGAGATATAAATCAATTTGGTCCAGTGGCGAAATATCGACTTTTGTGAATTTAGAAAGTAGTTTGATTCTGTCGATAACGCCAGTGTCGCACGGCTCTGACATTAAAGGCAGTGACTTAAAGTTGCGTTCGCCTTGTTGTTGATTCAGGCCTGATAGAGCTGAAATTCTACTTTGAAATGAGCCATAGGATTCGTTTAAAAACAGTTCGATTAGTGTGTCTTTTTGTTCGGACTTAAAGCTCTTTATTGTCTCAAACAAATCTCCGCCAAGGTACTGTAAGATCTTGAGTGCTTTGTATGTACTAGGCTTTACCTTACTGTTTTCCCAACGATTTATCGTTACGACGTCAACCGCATTAAACTCATCGTCTAGCTGATTTAAGTAGGTTGCAAACTCTGTTTGTGTAAATTGAAGTTCCTTTCTGAAGTTACGTAACAACTGTGAAAACTCACTCATTAAAACATTAACCTTCTGATAATTAACTCAATGTCTTGATTCTAATTTAGACATCAGACTCTATATTTAACATCTTCAGTAATTTGTTTTTTACGGATGTTAATTGTTCGGGTTGATTGAACTGTATGTTGCGCATGTCCCTAATAGGCTAAGTGCCAAATTGGTGACGTCAAATCTATGGCATTTAGCCTGGAGACTTGTCAATCTACTGTGAAGTACGCGTTAATGTTCAGATACAACCTTGCCTTTTTCTTATCTATTTTATTGTTTCCATTCTCCGTCCAAGCTGAAACAGCGGGGCTAAAAATGGATCTGTCCGTTGATAGTGCGTCTTATGACAATGGGCAAAAGGTCGTTTATACGCTTGTTCTTACGAATGAGTCGGATAAAACCATTGCAGGGTTGGATGTTAAAGATGATCTGTTAAATATCTTAACGACAGACGATGAAGGGAATGATGTTAACGCCTTTACTCAAGCATCGATCCAAGCGGAGGCGACGCTTCTTTCATCGCCGGGTACTTACAACCGTTTTGGTAGTTTAGAGGCGACTGACGTACGTATTACTGTGGGTGGCTCGGTGACCTATACCATGACCGCCAAAGTTTCTGGTGACGCAGCCGGTACGATTGATAACGTCGCAAGCGCGAGCGCTGGGCCTCTTTCATCTGCTGAATCAAATACGGAATCTATTCAACGAGGTTTGTACGAACACGATATTCTGGTGTCGGTAGATAAGACAAACTACCAACTGAATAAAGAACTCACGTACTCGATTAAGGTATCAAATACTGGCGATATGGTGATTCGAAGCCTTGATGTTCAAGATGCTATTTCAGATATCAAGACACTCGACATTGATGGTGTTCTTCAACAGGCCTTCACAAACAATGTGAACTCAGCCGAGGTACAAGGCGGTGAAAGTGATGCAGGTAAATTCAACTCTTCAGGGGATTTGTCCGTCACTGATGCGTCGATAGATATTGGTGGATCTATCACCTACACAATTCGAACGACCGTTGCCGACAAACTCGTCGGCGATATTGTTAATGACAACATAACGGTAGAAACACGAGATGCGCAAGTCACTGGGAATGAAATCACAACGCCCCCCACAGCGTCTAATGTCACTCTTAAACATACCTTGAACCAAACAGAGAACTATGTTGTTGATGATGAGTTCTCTTACACGGTTACGGTAACCAACCAAGAAAATTCCGGTATCGCTTATGGCTATTCTGTTCAGCAGTTACTTGCTGACTTAGAGACCGACTTAGGTAACGACATCAGCAATGATAAAAATGCTACCGATACCAAGGGGAATCCTTACGAATCTTGGACCAATCAAGTTATTACTATTGGGCCCAACAGCACCTCTCAACTGGCCGCTAGCGGCGTTGAATCAAATCGTTCACTGGATGATGTAGTCTCCATTTACCCTGGTGAAGAGATTCTTTATTCAGTAGAAGTTGATGTAAGCCCTGTTTCAATTGGCGAAATTCCTAAAGTTATCGCCCGAGTAGTGGATGCTGAAGGTACGGCAGATTCTGGTGATGTAGTGACTAACCCTCTAGAGACGCAAGAAGTTCTGAATTCTTCATCAAGCCAAATTACCCGCAACAAGAACACAACGGATACCACTTATGTCCCTGGAATATCGGGTGAAAATGAAGTGGTCTACGACATTGTTGTCTCCAACAAAGACACTGAATTTTTCGCTAACGATGTTGAAGTGATCGACAAGTTCGCTTGTATCGTGACAGAGCAAGCCGATGGTACTACCGATTCTGCGTTTTCCGAGTGGAAGTTGGAAGTGGATGAAAGCAGCGGTGAGGGTTCTAACTATGGCTCATTTAATTATGGGGCTTGGACTACGAACGACATCAATTTGAAAGTCGACCTCGCACCCGAGGGCTATGTTCATTATAAGCTGACCGCAAAAGTGGCAGACACCAGTGTGGGTCAGATTGTTGATGATGGTACCGATGCCGGCTTGTGCTTAGGGGATAACTTAGGCGAGTTGGGTTCTGGCGTTCAAATGCCAAACTCGAAATTAAAAGTCCAAAAGGAAGTGGATTCTCGTTACTACTCAGCTGGCGGTACCCTGAACTACGACATCACGGTAGAGAATAACGGTGACGGCTACGCGATTGATGTACCGGTTTATGATGATTTAGTGTCTGTCATGACTCAGTCTATTAATGATACACCGACTAAAGCGTATTTGAGCTGGGTTATTACTGCGAAATCCTATGCCTCTGACGGCTCAATTTCGACAAACAGTGATCCCGGCTTTACTGGCCAAATTGAAGGTAATCAAAGCAATAAACTTATCTTGGACGAGAAGGCTAAGTTGGCCCCACATGATAAGATCGTTTATAGCATTGCGGCGATCGTAAACCCCATTGCCGATGATGAAATCCGTAATGAAGTGACAGTCGACAGCGTGCTTTATTCCGACAGAGGTTCATACCCACGAGATTACTACTTAGTATTGGATAAGCGTGTTGATGGTCATAACGAACAGAACGCGTATACCGACACCACAAATACTGTCACTTATACGATCAGCATTACCAACCCAGAAGGGAACGGTTTCGCCTCTAACATCAATGTCAAAGATGAAATCAGCACCATAGAAGCTGAGTTACTTCATGAGCCGGGTGAAACCAAGCCCGTGTTCTCATCGTGGACGATCAGTGCAGAAAGAGAGGCAGACTCCCCGTGGGTGAAAGCCGTGACTGACCCTGGATCGTTCTCGGATAACAATGATCTGGATGCCAACGCTCAGATCCCGCCAGGTGCGACGATTACTTATACCATTGTTGGGACACTCGATCGCAGTGTCGACAGTGAGATTCTTTGGGGAGCATTCACCAATACCGCAACAGTGACGGGACCAGATACTAATCTATCGGATACGGTACGTACCTATCCTAGCGAACCGAATCTTGTAGTCGCTAAGACCGCTCAAAATACCGACTTTGTTGTAGGTGAGCGCGCTACATTCGATATTTATATCTATAACCGCGGCACTGGTTACGCAAATGACGCAACGGTACAAGATAGCATTTCAGCGCTTAACTTCTTTAATAGTTGGACAATTGTAGGTTCGACCAACACAGATAAACCGGGTTCTCGTTACGGTGATATTACTGATAATACAGACATCAATACTGATGTTGATATCACTCCAGGAGGTTGGGTTCGTTATGATGTGAGTGGTATTGTTAATGCTGATTATCCACATGATCAAGTATCCAACCGTGTAGATGTCTATGACCCTATTACAGACAGAGAGCACAGTTCTTCCGCGCAAATTAATAACGCAGATAGCCTTTTTGATATCAATGTTTCCCTTACAAAGACGACGGATGTAGTCCGCTATACACCAGGTGAATACGTTGAATACACCATTTTGGTTAAGAACAATGATGAAGAAAGCTTCGCTGAAGTTGAGCTCAAAGACGAACTGACGAAGGTCTTCACAACACTTGCCAATGACAAAGATGCGTATGTTGAGGATGTCGAAAACCAGTCTGCATTCGAGCATTGGTTGATAGATACTGGGAGTGGCTATGGAAGTCAATCTACCCATGATGTAAGGATTCCGTTGTCACTTGCTCCCGGTGAATTGAAAACCATAAAGATTAAGGCCCTTGTTAAAGATAATGCGGTGTCAAATGGGGTTGACGCGGATGGGCTAAATGTTATTCGGAATGAAGCTTTACTCCTCGATAGTAGAGACTCTGGGTGTATGACAGATTGCGAATATTTTAAGCGTGCCGTGGCTGAAAACCATCAAGTTCACAATAACGGTACCGTGGTTCGTACAACCAACATCAACCGCTACTCTCCGGGCGATGAACTGACTTACACCATCAAATACAACTCTCAAGATGGTCACGGCTATCGCAACAACGTTGACGTTAATGAACTGATCAATGATATCTCTGTTGAGTTACAAGACGGCACATCAGGCAATCCATTCTTCGACGATGCGGTGGGTACCAACAAGTTTACGGTTGCGGTGGCTAAGAGTGACCCAGCAAACGCAGGCACAACCGATGGTACAAAAGACGGTGAGGTTGTGGATGACACCAATATCGTGACCTCTATTGATATCGATGCCGGTGAAGACGTGACTTACACGGTAACCGGTACTGTTAGGCCTGACGCCGTCGGTGATATTCACTATCGAGATACAGTAGTGATCCCTGATGACTACCACTTAGATTTTGATAAAACGACTGATGAAGTGGTGTACGAGCCAGCTCAGACGGTGACCTATCACTTAGTGATTGAAAATGACGGCAAAGGTAATGCTCATGACATTCCAATTGTCGATAACCTCAAAGATATTACCGTTGATCTCGTAGACGGCACGACTGGACCTGCGTATTCAACATGGACCATTACCTCTATCGCAACGGGCACTGATTCTGAGTATGTCGATGCAGGTGCGGGTGCAGGTAAGGTTTATACATCAACAGACAGCAACCTAAACGAAGAAGCCGATATTCCGATGGGAGCAACGCTTGAGTACCAAGTAGTGGCAACCATTAACGATAAAGCCAATGGCGATATTATCAATGTACTGACTGTTGATGGAGATACGATCTCTCATGGTATTCGTCAAGAAGCTCGAAAAGTTGATTTTGAAAAGAACATTCTGGCGTATTACGACACGGATGAAAACGAACTGGTTGGCGCAACTAACTACATGCCAGGTGGTTATGTTGAGTATGAAATTTTAATTGAGAACATTGCGAGCGCCCACGTTGATGATATGAGCTTGCGTGATGACATCGACCAAATTAACACTCAATACTTTGATGGAATGCGTGGCCCTGCATTTGATAGCTGGACGATTGAAACATTCACTGATAGCTCAGGTATTTCCAACCCAGATGTTGATAACTCAATCCAAGACAATAAGCCGATTGATACTCACTTCGATATCTCGGCAGACAACTTTGGCCGAGCTGCATCGTCAGCGTTTGTCCGCTATGTCATAAAAGCCAAGATCAGTCCGAAAGCGGTAGGTTCTTTTACTAATAAAGCTTACATCGATGAAGACAATGGTAATGAACTGATCGCGGTATCACCACCATCAACGATGGCAGATCCTGAAGTCACGTTCTCTAAAAAAGCGTTTTATGATGCAGGCTTCTCTTCGCAAAAAACTGAATATTCTCAAGCTGTGGGTGAGAGTGAAGTTTATTACCGAGTTCAAATTAAGAACACGGGCAACGGAATTGAGTATGGTTCTCGCCTTGAAGATACCATTTCTGCAATTCAGACTCGCATTGCAGAAGATGCTTCGACGTCTGGCGCTGACCCTGTCGGGCAACCATTTTTATCTGGTTGGGAAGTGCAGCTAGAAAAAACGGCAGCGGTAGGTTCGATCACGGACGCGGTTGACTTTGTTTCTGGTAACAACGTTGATATTGATAACGACATTGTTATCGCGCCTCAAGAAAGCCTAACGTTCACTATTCATGCTGAAATTCGTGAAGATGCATTGGGTGACATTCAAAACAAAGCGACTTACGACGGTAGTGCCCGAACAGCGAATTTAATGCCGCTTGAAAACAATACCAGTGTTGAAAAACGTGTGGTGTCGATTAACGGCAACCCGTTCAATGATGGGGATACCTATCTGCCGGGTGACGAAGTCGAGTATGAATTCGTGGTCACTAACCCAGAAAACGGTTGGGCAAATGATATTCAGATCAAAGACACGGTAAAGGATATTCAAGTTGAGGCTATTGGTGGAACAATGGAATCTGCCTTTGTTTCGGGCGATATCACTCACGAAGTCAGCAATGGTATTGATGCTAACGTCGATACTTATGTTCAGAGCTATAACCCAAACAATAACCTGAATATCGAAACCGATATTGCCGCAGGTGAAGTGCTGACGTTCAACTTAACAGGTGTTATCCGTGATGATGCTTTGGGGACTATCGAAGCCAACCGAGTGACGGCAGGTAATCAGTCAGCAACATCAGAAACGATTCCACCACAAGCGGCTGAACTCGACTACTTCAAAACCTTGGTATACACCGATGGTGAATCAGCTGGCTGTTCAGTTCCTTCAAACGATGGCAGCAGCTGTACCTATGCACCGCGTGGTGATGTTGAATATCAAGTTACGTTAGATAACACCGGCGATAGTATCGCCAATGATGTACGTGTTATCGATGCTATCCATACCATCAAAACCGAAGATGGTGATGATGCGTTCTCTGATTGGGCAACAGCGATTGCGGTTGAACCGGTTGGAACTTATGACGTGCAAGGTAACTATAATGGCAGTGTGCCATTGAATGCGACTGTCGATCTTCGTCCCGGCGAACGCATTGTGTTCGATGTCAAAGGCACGGTTTCAACATCGGCAACAGGCACCATTACCAATACGGCACAAGTGAACGGTGATGACACCAACGACATCGTACTTGACCCTGGTCGTTCTAATATCCTAATCGATAAGTGGACAGATACACCTACTTACGTGCCGGGTGGCACGGTGAATTACTACATCGACATTACCAATGACGATGTGGATTCTGGCCTGTTCTCAATCCGCGACATCATCAGTGGCTTCGAAGTCGAAACTGTCGATGGTTCAATGCAAACCGCACTCACTGAGTGGAGCGTTGATTACGATGTCTTATACAACTCAGCACCATCGGATCCTGACGCGAATGATTTCTCAGAGTTAGACAAGCTCGTTGGGCAAAGCAGCCCAGACATCGATTTACCTGCTGAGTCAGTCAAGATGGCAGGGCGTGATGATGCGGGTACTGGCGGCGGTGATAAGTACACGGTTGTTCGAATCCATGTTGAAGGCAAGGTTCGTGATGATGCGATTGGTCGCTTTACCAATACTGCATATCTGCGACATGGCTTGGACGATTCGAAAATAGCTCGCTTAAGAGAGGGCTACATTACGCCTCAGCCGGGACAGTTGGTGTTAACCAAAGAAGCTACCCCGATTGCCGAGCCTGATGCTAAGTACCAACCGGGCCAACCTATCTCCTACAAGATCACCGTGGCTAACACGGGTGAAGGTTACCTTGTGGATCAAGTCCTGACGGATCGTATCGATACCATCATGACCGAAGTGGCGAACAGCCCAGATCAAGAACAAGCCCTTACCGGCAACTGGATCATCAGCGATGAACAGATTGATGGTAGTGGTGACCCAGCATTGAATGCTCGTAAAGATGTGTCTAACACTGCTCAAGGTTACCGCGCCACTTACAGCATTCATCCCGGTGACAGCTATTCGTTTGTTGTCACAAATACCGTGAATGACAAAGCCAAAGGCGAGATCACTAACGTTGTTAAAGTGGTTGGCGATGATGGTGAATACACCGCAGACGCGACCTACATTCCAGAAGACGCACAAGTTGAGATCACAAAAGACGTTGATAAAGCGGAGTACCTTCCGGGAGAAACACTTCAATACACCGTGACCGTTAAAAATAACGGTTTAGGTTGGGCTGAAGATGTTGTGATTGAAGATGCGTTGAAATCGGTTGAAACCACGATTGCTGGTGGTGAGACGAAGCAAGCCTTTGACCCTGCTTCAATCCAAATATCTGCGGTATCGACAACGGGTGAGACCCCAGTACCGGATGCAACCAGTGGTGAAGACCTTAATGAGACGCTCGATATTGCGCCTCAAGACAGCATTGTTTTCACTATTCAAGTGACGACTAATCCGTTGGCGACAGGCGATATTACTAATATCGCATCAGCGATCTTTGACGACACAACATTTGATGACAGTGCTACTAGTACACCAGTTTTGGCGATGGTTTCGGTCAAGAAGACGGTTGATACGCCATCGTATGAAGTAACCAAGCTGGTTAACTACGACATCACCGTAACCAACAGCTCTGATGCGTTTGCATCTGGTGTTCAACTTCAAGACATCATCAGTGACATTCAAGTCGACACGACCGCGGATAAACAAGAGTCGGCATTCCTACTTTGGGAAGTGAGCTTTGACGCCTCGGATGATCGTTCGGTTGTCACTCCAAAGACATTCGACTTAAGTGAAGACATCGATGTGATTATGGATGTTGCGCCACAAAGTACCGTGACATTCCATGTTAAGGCGTTGATTCGTACTACGGCGATTGGCGATATCAGTAACACGGCAACCATCACTTACAACGGCGCACCACAAGACTCAACGGTAGTCATGACACCGAAAGACTCTGAGTTTGTTGCGACGAAAACCAACGTACAAACCGAGTATGAGCCGGGTGGTGAGCTGGAGTTCTTGATTACTATTGAGAACACCTCAAACAACTACATTAGTGACCTAAGTGTTGTCGATGATATGAGCACGATAGAGGTGAGCTATTACGATGGCACCACTGGCCCTGCCTTTGTTGCCGGAACCACTTCTTTGATTGTTGACTCAACCACGCTAGGCACGACGACAGAGCAAATTAGCCCGATTGAATACAGTGTGGATATTGCACCGCATGGTACGGTTGTATTCCGCTCAAAAGGCACCGTGGTCGATACTGCGACTGGACGTATCGTCAATACAGCGCAAGTTGACGGTGGCGATGTGGTTAGCCCTCCGGTTAACACTGTCGCGGCGGTTGTTCAAGCTGAGCTCTATACAGACGCACCTTATTACGTGCCGGGCGACCAAGTTGAGTATCACTTAGTGGTACAAAACATTGGCCGTGGTATCGCTAAAGATGTGGCGCTTTACACCCAGTTCTCTGAGTCAATGGGTGATTACATAGATGGCTCCCGCAGCAATGCTTTTGATGATTGGACCCTAACAGCATCATCGGAAGGGGCTGAAACGCAGCCGGGTACGTTTGATAACGATAAAGACCTCTTCACCTTGGTCGACATCGCGCCGGGTGGCAAGATTGACTACACCTTCACATTGACCGTCAACGAAGACATGTTGACCAACATCGATGTACTCGGCTACTACCTTGATCTAACGGGTAGCCCGACGATGCGTGCTCGATCTAAAGGTATGTTGGCATCAGAAACCTCGATGCAGGCAGTAGCAGACCAAGTATCAGCTCTGGATCTACCTCCAGTGGGCGCAGATCTGATTGTCGAAAAGCGTTCAGACAAACCTGAATACACCGAAGACGACGACAGTGTCACTTATTACCTAGCTGTGACCAACAATGGTTTAGGTAATGCAGCGAACGTGCGACTCACTGATGAGATCAGCGAACTGCAAAATAGCGTTGGCAACAAAGTGTTTACTGACTGGACGATTGAAGGTGTTGAAGTCGATGACACAGGCGCGGTGATTCAGCGTCATAGCTTCCCGTCGAGTAAAGATCTAGATACGACCGTTAACCTAAAATCCCAAAAGCGAAATGCCTATGCGTTCGAAGTGGTGGGTACATTAGGTAAAGGTTTAGATGACGACATCACCAATACCTTTACGGCGACTGAATCTGACGGTACTGAAACTAGCGACAGCGTAACCACTCACATCAAGAAGATTCCTGACAACTCTGGGGAATTGGAGCTGACCAAGTCGGCGCTGCAAGATACCGCGCAAGTCGGTGATGCGGTTGAGTACGAGATCATCGTTGAAAACAACAATGAATCTTACTTTAAGAACGTGACGGTAGAAGACCGTTACCCAGGTGGCTTGAAATACATCGTGGACACGTCAGAAATCGTGTTGAGCGGTATTGATGGTGAGTTTGGTACGGAAGATGATCAGGTTCTTTCTCAAGAGCCATCAGATACTGGCAAGCTGATGTTCACTTCGTTGAACTTTGACCCGGGCGAGAAACTGCGTATTCGTTACTTATTGCGAGTATCGGTAGGTGCGACCTTTGGTGACTACATCAACACCGCAGTCGCGAAAGTGGATGGCTCAGCGGTTTCTAATGAAGACACCGCCAAAGTGACCGTAGAACCGGACAAGGTGTTCGATACCTCATCGATCATCGGCAAAGTCTTTGAAGATCACAACAAAGATGGGTTCCAAGCTGATGCAACGGCATTTAATGTTGAGTTAACAGCTAATCTGCCTACTCAAGGCTATATTGCGGGATCTACAATTGTCGTCCGTGATGCTAAGGAGGTTGTCGTCAAAGACCAAGAATTGGTTGGCTCTGCGACCTCTGTTCTAGAGAAAGGTTTGAATCTTGGCGACCTTTGGGGACATTCAGTGAACCGAACACTGCCAGAAACCAGCAAAGTGGTTATTCAATTTAAAACTCGCACGCAGCAAAGCTTTGATTTCTACGTCACGACCGATGCGGGCTCTCGCATCGAGTTCGACGCACAAGGTCAGATTCAGTTTAAGCATGAATCGGACAAGAAAAAGGGACTGAGCGCTGAAAACCTCAATGTAACCAGAAACCTGTATCGCGATGGCGAGGATTACCTGTGGGAAATTGTTATCGAGAACAAAGGTATCTACGAAGATGGTATTCCGGGCGTTAAGTTGATGACGGTTGAGGGAATCGTTATTTACACAGACCAGTACGGTCGTTACCACGTGCCCGACCAATGGGTACTCAATAAGAAAGGTAAGAACTTCCTCGTGAAGTTGGACACTGACTCGCTATCCACCTCCATGGAAGTGGTGAGCGAAAACCCGAAAGTGTTGCGAATTACCCCGAATAAGCTCACCAAGTTCAACTTTAGCGTTCATCGCAAAGATCAAGAAAGTGAACAGCAGTAAGCCATTGGAACCGTATCTGGAAATTGTATGAAAGTATTTAGTAAGTCTCGTTTAGCGACGTGTGTGTTAACGGCCATTCCTGTGATGGCGGTAGCGAAAGACACTGGTAAGCTTGAAAAACTCGGTTCTGAGACGACTGGCATTGAAATCACTAAGCCGAACCAAGACCAAGACAGCTCGCGTATTTACCTAGAGCAAGGTGCTATTTGGGCAAGCCGTGACATCACTCGCTTTGATCCCGTATTAGATGTCAGTGTCAGCGATGAGTTGGAAGTCGAGCAGGGAACACTGCGAGACAGCGTTGGTTTCACCATCACCACCAACTATGGTTACTACATCAAAAAGTACCAGTTGGAAGTGTACCGCGTGGGTGACTTTGGTCTGTCTGAGGCAATCGCTGTGCTTGAAGGCGATAAACTGGCGAACGACTCTGACATCAATTGGGATGGTCAAACCGATGTCGACTTCCAGTTTGAGGTGGGTGGGCAGTTGATGTTCCGTCTAAAAGCGTGGGACAAAGATGGCAACATGGATGTAACCACGGTTGGTGTAACGGATTTGGTGAAGCCTGACTCTGAAGTGGATATCGATCGCAACGATAACGAAGATGAAGAGAGCAAAGACAAAAGTTACGGCCAAGCTAAGTTGATGCGTCACAACATCCCGACCAATGCCGGCTTAGCCAAGTTCATTGGTACCGGTTTAAAAGGCGTTGATAAAGTCATCATCGGTGAAGACGAATTTGACGTTGAAGACGGCAACCTATACGCAGAACAGTATCTACCAACAGACTCCTACATTTTTCCAACCAAGGTTGTGTTTGATAACGGTGATGAACGCCGCTACAAGTTGTACGTTCGTATTCCAGATACGTACTACGCACAAACGGGTTTGGCTGATCTTTATGTTGGTAAGAACAATGTTTCTGGTAATAACAGTGCGCTGAGCGTCGATGACCAATATCAAGATGACCTCTATAACCAAGGGCGTTTGGCGTACTTTGGTCAGGGTAAATTTGGTGACAAGCTTCGCGTGACCACTCACTTCGATACTCGAGAAAGTGAGATAAAAGACATGTTCAAACATCCATTCGCATCAGACGATTCGGATGTGTTCGATATTCTCGAAGACGACGATGAGCTGTATTACGGCAACTATGGTGACAGCTCAAACATCGAAAAAGTAGTTAACACCAAGGGTAAAGTCTACCTCAATGTGGAATACGATAAATCACAGTATTTATGGGGTAACTACAACACAGGGTTAACCGGTACTGAGAACAACGATTACAACCGTAGCCTCTATGGTTTCAAGGCCGATTACCGTACTCGCGATACCACACAATATGGTGAAGATCGCTTGAACGTGGTTGGTTTTACGGCAGAAGCTGACTCCTTGTATGCGCACGATGAGTTCTTAGGTACGGGCGGTTCTCTGTATTTCCTTCGTCACGGTGAAGCGGTACCGGGAAGTGACAAGGTTTACGTAAAAGTAAAAGATGAATCTGGCCTAGTACAAAACGAAATCCCTCTTGAGCCGGGTGTCGACTATGACTTCGACCCGTACCAAGGTCGAATCATTCTGACTAAGCCACTCGACAATATTTTGTCTGACAGTTTCGGCAGCGTGATTGAAAACGGTGACGATTACGAAAACTTCCTGGTTGTCGATTATGAGTATGTTCCTCAAGGTTCAGACTCGTTAGACGCAATGTCCTATGGTGGTCGTGCCAAAGGTTGGGTCAACGATTACGTTGGTGTGGGTGTGACGTATGCGACTCAAGAAAAAGACAATCAAGACTACGAGTCTTACGGCACTGACTTAACGTTGCGTGCGACGGAAGGCACCTACATTAAAGCCGAGTTTGCCCACAGTGAAGGGACTCAAACCGAGTCGAATTTCCTCTCTACTGATGGTGGTTTAACCTTTACGCCAATTGGCGATACATTGGAAGACCGTAAAGGTGACAGTGTCCAAATCACAGCAGTGACGAGCCTTTATGACCTTGCTCCAACCATCTTTGGTGCCGTTGGTAATGACCTGAAGCTTTGGTATCGAGACAAAGACGCGGGATATAGCTACGCGAGCAGCAGCGATGACCTAGAGCAAGAAGCCTATGGCGCCGAACTTCGTTTGCAAGCGACCGATCGTTTGGCGGTTCTGTCTCGTTTCTCGACCAACGAAGAGCGCGATGTTGACGGCAATCTAGAAACAGACACCGAGACTATTGAGGTAGAGACTCAAGCTAAAATCACCGAGCACATCAAAGTTTCGGCGGCAGGGCAACAAACTGAAGAGCTTAACCAAAACGACGAGCACAGCGATGCGACCTTAGCGGGTGTACGTTTGGAATACATGTGGGACAGCGACAATAGCGTTTACGTTAAAGGGCAAAAGACTGTCGATCAGTCGGATGACTACGACGAAAACGATAGCGCCTCGATCGGTGCTGAATTCCAAGTTTTGGAAGATTTGTCTTTAGGTGGTGAATATACCGATGGTGATCGTGGGCAAGTTGCTGAAGCGACGGTGAGTTACGATGTATCGGATGATCATTCCACCTACGTAACTTATGTTGATGACAACTATGAAGGCCAAAACAACGTGATTGTCGGTCAGCGTGCAGACCTCACCAGCAGTGTCGATTTCTACCAAGAGAACCAGTTCGTTGATGAAAATGATGGTCACGGCCGTATCGATTCGTATGGCTTTGGTTACGACGTGACGGAAGATGTTGAGATGGGCATCGGTTATCAGCTTGGTGAAATTGAAGATGACGAGAACATCACCACAGAGCGTGAGTCCATCAGCTTCAATGCATCTATTGACCTAGACGACATCACCCTGAGCCACAAATTCGAATATCGAGTGGACAAGAGTGAAGACGACCCAGAGATAGCACAACGTGAGTTGCAACAAATCGTGACGACCAACCGTTACACGCATCACTTAACGGAAGAATACACGCTGTTTGGCAAGTACAACTACTCAATTACAGAGAGTGAAACCACGGGCGAAACCATGGCGCAATTTACTGAAGCGACGGGTGGACTAGCGTATCGTCCAATCTACAACGATCGACTCAACTTACTGAGCCGCTACACCTACATTGCAGATTTCGATCAACTGGATCGCGATGTGGATTATCAAGACGAAACCAGCCAGATCATTGAAGTTGAAGCGATCTATTCGATCGACCAGCACTGGGACGTCGGTACTAAGTACGCCCATAAAGACAAACAGCAAGCTTTTGAACAAGCATCTGGTTCGAATGAGCTGGTTAAAAGCGATATCGACCTATACGGATTAAGCGCTTCTTACCGAGTGATGAAAGAGTGGGATGTGACGGGTGAATACCACTGGAAAACAGACACACTCAACGATGAGCTAGAACACGGCGCGTTAGTTTCGGTGAATAAGCACATCGGCGATAACTTCAAAATGGGCATTGGCTATAACTTCTCTGCGTTTGATAGCGATCTAACCAATGATGATGACTACGATGCATCCGGTGTGTTCATTAACTTAGTCGGTAAGATCTAAGCCTGCCCCAAAGTGGGTTGAAAGTTAAGAGTAGAGAATTCAAAGTGACAGTTAAGAGTAAGATGAAAACAATTATTTTCCTAATAAACGCAGTGATGAGTACTTTGTTGCTTTCTGGCTGTGCAACCGACACGTACGTGAGTCAGGAGAACCGAGACAAGTTTGCTGGCATAGACGTGTCTAAGTTTTTAATCAGCGAGTGTTTGGCGCCAGAGCGTGAGGTGCACATCGCCATCGCAGAGCATTTTGCCTTTGATAAATACCAATTACGCGACCTCGACAAGATCAACTTGGATACCTTTGTTAAAGAGATCAGAGGCCTCAAAGGGCGCATCACGATTGTCGGCCATACTGATTATAAAGGTTCTCTCGAATATAATGAGCACCTTTCACAGCGCCGTGCTAAATCGGTCGCGGACTATTTGAAAGCACACCTCGACCCAACGAATTACGATTGGGAAGTGAAGCACCTTGGTGAGACTCAACCTCTGTTGCTGGGTAAAACCGATAAAGACCGAGCAGAGAACCGCCGTGCGTTTATCGTGTTTGAAGAGGCACAGAAGTACGAAGAGATGCCTTTCTGTGAGCCACCAAAACCTGAGCGTAAGGTTTACATGGCGATGACGCCACACTTTGATTTTGATAAGTCAGTGCTAAAACCAGAGGACTTAACTCAGTTAGATGACTTTGCGGCTCAATTGAGTGACTTACAAGGCAGTATCATGGTGGCAGGGCATACAGACCAAGCCGGTTCGGTCTCTTACAACGAGAAATTAGCAGAGCGCCGCGCAGAAACGGTGGTTGAATACCTCAAAACCAAACTCGACCCTAAGCAGTTCATCTGGGAAGCGAAGTCATTTGGTAAGTTGCAGCCTGCGATTAATGAACGATCTGAAAAAGCCGATGCATTAAACCGCCGCGCGTTTATTGTGTTCAAAGAGTCGGATATTACTGCCGAGAAGGAACAGCAAACACTATCAGGTAGTGAGCAAGGTTTTCTTCGTAGTGAAAGCGATCAGAAGCATGGCGATGAATAAAGAGCAATCTTTTAAATAATGTGAAAAAGCCCCATCCGTTGGGGCTTTTTGATATGTCTTCTTCTGATAAAAGGGTCGTTAATCTACTCAGAAGGTAAATTCTGCTTCAATTCTAGAAGCATTTGATAAGCACTTTCACCGGACATCTCATATGGGTTGAATTGGTTGGATGTTGAAAACTGTAAGTTTACCAGCTCGGTTAGGTTCGACTGAGGAATGTCGCCCATTGACCAGTCTCCAAATTGCCGACAATCTATTTCCTTGAAATACAAGATCATTACGTTTTTGTGGCGCTTATCATTGAGAATATGATTGTAGGTATGGTTAACCGCAGTTCGTGAACCTTCGATACATTGTAGGAAATACTTATCGTTGTGACTAAGAAGGCCAGTTAAGTGGCTCTGCTTATTGCGATCGTGTGAGATCTTGAGAATTTCATCTAAAGCCTTCGAGTCGCAGCTTTCACAAAGCGTACTGACATAAATTAACCGAGTTAGGCGCATAGGCATCACTTCGAATGTTGTTCAAAAGGTATTAATAAATATAAGACAAGCTCATAGAAATGCTAATTATTGGTGGAGTCGAAACTGTTTAGAGTAAGATGAAAGTGAAGGGGCTAAGTTATAGTTGGCCCCTCCGTTTTATCGTTTACACAGTATTATGGTGAATTAATATTGCTCTGGAAATGTTGGATTAAATATTGGGAACAGCACTCGTAATTCATCTTGAGCAAGGTAGCCTTGTTGAGTCTTGATCACCTCTCCATTCTCACGGTACACCGCCATTGCACTAGAGTAGGTGCCGGTTTCTAACCATGATGTTTTGAACTCAGCGCAGTACGCTTCAACACAATCGCGTGGACTTTGAGTTGCCCAGCTATCAAATCCAGTTTTCCAGCCTAGCAACGTTGAGCCTTCATTGATTACTTTTTCTGTGTCTACATGATGAAAAGTCGATGAAACGTGCTCAATTTCGATATCGGTATTTCCAATTAAATCGCTATAAAACACGTAAGTAGGCCATAAATCTGCGTTGTTATGAGAAAGAGTGAAGGTTACTTTACTGGAACCTTCCAGCAATAGTGTTTCACGCTCAATCGTAAAAGTGATTCTCTCTTGAAGATCTACAAGGTTACATGTCCATAATTGACATGCATTGTACATTTGATCGTAAGTCGTTCCCCAGCGTTTTGCTGCTTCGGCGATCAAGTCAGTTTGAGGTGGGTTTAAGCCAGTGTCTTCGTCTGGATTGGTTTGATCATCTCCTGAACCATCGCCCCCACCAGGCGGCAATATTGGATTACCCGGGTTGTGAGGTGCTGTACCTCCAGCGGTGTCTGAACTATCTGAACTGTTGCAACCGCTAAGTAATACTGCGACCAATGCGACAAATAAAGCTGATTTTTTCATTTTGAATTTACTCTCTACTCTTATTAAAAGCATCCTAATAGGTTGATAAGCTTTATTTTTCGATTGCTCATCGGCGCCTTTCCTTTGGTGAGAACATAATATTTGTGAACTGAATCATTGGCTAAGTAGCATTTTGAATATTTGTAATAAGTAATGCTTATCGTACTGGTTAGGTAGTTTGATAAATGTAACTTTTGTTATCAACAATTGAGGGATGCGCGGAGAAAGTCGATGTAATGTAGGGAGGGTGCAACGCTCATCTCTTAAATGGTGAATGATATTGGGATGTATTCACCATATAAGAGGTTAAAGTCAGTACTTAATTGTTCACTACCGAAATAGATTCAACGTTTGAAGAGGCATCAAATCGAACGTTAACCAACACACTTTCACGTTCGAAAGTTACATCATCAAAGTCAGTAGCCGCGATTTTAAATCCATTCCTTGCAAATAAACTTGTTACCGTTGTCCGTTGTTTCTGTTCCATTGCGCATGTCAGTAGTTCGTTCATCGTTATCTCCATATTAGGTAACCGTGTGTGTTTTTTAAGCGTACAGCCTCTTTTCTATGAGATCAATTGCCTAATAGATAAGCTGTATTGATGTGTTCAATTGAATGATTTTGATATTCAAAAATACAATGGGTAAGTGGGAGTGCGATTGCGTTAGTTATGATAAGTAGAGTGTTATGTGACCACAGTTCAGCATTAATCGAGAACGAAATTTTTTGTAATAATCGCGTTGAAATAAGTGGTTACAAAACAGGGGGAATCATACTCGCCGTTTAGTATGTTAGGTCGGTGATTGGAATCATTGTTGGTCTATATCCAGCTTAACTAAAGTACATCGATTTATGATATGTAGAGTTTTTAATGAACCTTTTTATTGAAATCTCGCATGCCAAAGCAGTGTTGTTATAAGTGTTATTAATTTCATATTCTTGCTTTTTACATTCTCTTGATTTATAAAATAAGCATTCACCGATAACTTCATGATTATATTAGTTTTTACTAACCTTTAATAACATGGAGAAAGGCGATGAATAAGAACCCAACACGCAATAGGTTAGCGAATTTATTGAGGCTGCGTAGACCATACAAAACATCTGACTTTCTAGTGAGTTCTGATGAACTTCGAGTCAAGAAAGATGTTTATAGTTTACGTAAAATCAAACAGCTAGAAACTCGACAACTGGGCATCAAAGAAAACGCAATCAACGTCATTTCATTGGCCTTGATGCTATCTGCAGCAACTTGGGCGTTCGTACCTCAGTTTGGGTTACCTATGCTCGCTCTGACCTTTATTTTGGCTTTTGTTTCGTGGCGAAAATACGAGCTTCGTGCAGAGTTTAAAGGATCAGACGAAACTGGTGATCACTGGGTATCTGTAGCTCGAGGTTGTACTCGTGAAGAGTTTAAGATCTTAAAAAGTGTCGAAGTGAATTTGCGAGAACAAGTTGTAAGCTAAGTGCGACCTCGCAGTTAGCATGGTTCAACCCTAAACAAGGCTCGTCATCATTGGCGAGCTTTTTATTTTTGGAAAGGCAAGACTTATTAAAAACGATATGAAGCAAATGCGAGTAGCCTTGGGTGTCATTTTTCTCGGCTTCAGCCTTTACACTAATGCCGACACTATTGAGTTCCCTGCTTGTGTTGAAGGTGAAGTGTTGAACACCGAGGTTCACCTTTACATTGACGAGTCTATGTTGTTGGAATACTCGAAGGCGTTTATCGCTAGTAAAGTTGCCACATGGGAAAGTTACTCCAACCTAGTTTTGAAAAACTCATGTATTCCTATGAGGAGAAAGGTAACCCAAATTACTTATACACCTGCTATCGATAGCCTTTGGTTTCAAGATTTGAGTGCGGCAGAGAGGCTACTCAAATTATCAATGAAAGAGCCAATTGAAGAAATCACAGAGGACGGTCGTCCTGTTTTTACAGGTGTTGTGTTTTCTAATTATCATTCTGCTTTCGAGTCTCGATATTGTGGTATCGCATCTCAGGTCTCTCGTTTTTTCTTTTTGGCTATAAATTGCCCAGACTCGACAATGGAACATGAAATTGGTCATTTGAGCGGTGCTAACCATGACTATAAAGAGGTGTTAAAAGATTACGCGACTATCGAACATTTTATCGCTGACAGGTACCCGAAAGCGCCCGCATATTCATTCGGTGCTACATGTGCAGAGAGAGGCACTGTAATGTCTTATGAGCGTGATATTATTCCTGCCTACTCTAGCCCTGAAATTAGAGTGAACGGACAGCAATGTGGGGATAACGCGCATCACAATAATGCGAGAGTGCTTAGAGAGTTCGCAAATACTCATTTAAAGCTAATAGACTCCAACAAAAATTAGTCGAGCTAATGCCGAGAATAATCAAATAGTACGATGGCGTTTGAAAACAGGATAAGGAAAGTGAATGGACATAACGATAAGACCAGCAATGCCGAGCGAATTGGCTACCATTTATGCTTTGGTTATCTCAAACGATGAGTGGACTAAGTTTAATGGCCCTTATTTTTCGTATTCTCATCCGTCATTAGAAAGTTTTGAAGCGCATTCGTTTAAACGACTGCTTGAGGGCGATGACCTGCAGCTGGTGGTCGTCGACGGTGTACCTGTTGGAACCGTGAGTTGCTACTGGGAGTGTGAAGAGACACGTTGGCTCGAAGCTGGCGTAGTCATTTATAACTCTGATTATTGGGGGAAGGGGATCGCAGCATTAGCACTTCCGCTCTGGATTACTTACTTATTCGAAAACAAACAAATTGAGCGTGTGGGGCTAACGACTTGGTCAGGTAACCCGCGCATGATGTCTCTCGCTTTGAAGCTAGGTTTCCAGCAAGAGGCGAGGCTGAGAAAGGTGCGATATTACCAAGGCGAGTATTATGACTCGTTGAAGTATGGGGTGCTGCGTAGCGAGTGGCTGGAGAGAGGATAGCGACAAATATCTGTTTTTTGTTTGATGATTCCTTATCGATTCAGTAGTAACACCCTGATCTAAAAAGTGAGAGTGAGCGTACTTCTACTCAGATTTTAAAGGATGAGTAGACAATGAAATTATCTAAAGAGAATGAATCAAGAATTATTGAAATGGCGTGGGAAGACCGAACGCCATTTGAGGCAATAGAACACCAATTTGGTTTAAATGAATCACAGGTAATTCGTTTTATGCGCAGCCATATGAAGCCGGGTAGCTTCAAATTGTGGCGCGCTCGCGTCGCAGGTCGTGCGACAAAACATGTAAAACTTCGTAGCTCTGAAGTGTCGAGAGGTTATTGCCCAACACAATATAAGCGGCAGTAGGTTTTCTACCAACCATTTACCTCTTTCTATCAGTGGCTATCGTTCTAAATAGGGAGATTGAGATTGAATAGTTTGATTGGATTAGCGATAGGCTTTTTGTTTGTGATGCCTATCGCCACCTTATTGCATGAATTGGGGCATGCAATCCCTCAGCTTATTGCGGGTCACAAAGCCGAGGTGACCCTCGGGAATAGCGAAAAGGCCAAGGTTGTTCAAATTGGCAATCTCACACTTTCAATTTCAAGCTTTTCAATGAATGTTGGCTTTGCCTCAATAACTCAGCAGGGCAGTAAATCCTTGCAAGCATGGTCTCTAGTTATGGGGCCACTTACCTCATTACTCCTGTGTCTATCTTTGTATTTTATTAATAGCAATCAACTCCCTTACATCGCTTCTTACGTCATTAACTTTGGTGTCTATTTTTCATTGGCTCAGTTTGTGATGACAGCATTGCCTATCTATTACCCTAGTGCGTTTGGGGCCTATGAAGGGATGCCTAGTGATGGTAGGCAACTACTGGAACTTTATGACGTAGTAAAGCGCCTAGAGTAGTGGTCGTTAATAGATTGGTTGAATCTTATGGCTTGGCATTTTTTAGTTCTAAATGTGGACTCTAATGCTGAGTTGAAAGACACTCATCACACCACGTTCGGGCGCACTAATTTTTTGAATCAAGCTACGTAAATCTATTAGTGCGTGCGACATCATTAATGAGCTTGAGTAAATTGAGTATTTTTATAGGTTTTAGAGTCCATGATTGAATGTAAGAAGTTTATTTTTGATGTCGATGCAACACTGGTTGATACCCAAGTGGTTATCGACAATATTTGGAAAAAATGGTGCAAGACTGTTGGTGTTCGTTTTGAAACCATGAGTGAGTATATCCACGGGCGAAAAATCGAAGAGACACTGAGCTGTATTGGCATGGAATTCTCCAATGTCACTGAGGTCAATAAAGTCAAAACTATTGCGACCCAAGAGATGAAGCGCGCCAAGGCTATACCAAATTCTCATGATTTTTTATCAAAAATAGGCCCGGATTGCTGGTCAATCGCAACGAGTGGACCTAGAGCCGTCGCAACAACAAGCTTGGAAGCCTCCGGTTTTACGTTGCCAAAGGTCATGATTTGTGCCGAAGATGTGGTACGAGGTAAGCCAGCACCGGATCCTTTCCTTAAAGCCGCAGAAGCTTTAGGCGCAAAACCAGAAGATTGCGTTGCAGTTGAAGATTCACCATCTGGCGTACTATCGGCCAAGAAGGCAGGATGTTTCACGATCGCTCTATTAACCAGCCATACCAGAGAAGAATTAAAATCAGCAGATTTGATCGTAAATGGGTTTGATGAGCTCAAACTTACCTGCAGTCCGATTGGAACCTATCAGATTCATCGTGCTTATTAGAAAGATCCTTTAATTTTATCTTAAGAGGAATAGATAACAATGAAACTAGTATCGCCCTCAAAAGGATTTGAGTCCGCTTTTAAGGTGTACTACCAAGACTTCTTGGAGCAAGACATCGATAACTCTGATTATTACAAAGACGGTGTTCTTGATTTTTCTCGTTATATTGAATGCTTAAATGATGAGGCTAGAGGCGTTAACTTACCCGATGGTTATGTGCCATGTAATCATTATTGGTTGGTAAATGATGAAGGAGAGATACTCGGCGCCATTCGTGTTCGTCATCGCATCGATAATGAGTTTCTGTCACTTGAAGCGGGGCACATTGGCTACGATATTGCTCCCTCAAAGAGAGGTTCTGGCTACGGCAAGGCAATGCTCAAATTCGCTATTCCAAAAGCGAGCTCTCTGGGTATTAAACACGCTTTGATTACCGCAGACGAAGACAATATATCTTCACGAAAAGTCATTGAGGCAAATGGGGGTAAGTTTGAAAAAATAGTTTTTGGTAAAGTCTTTCCTGGCCCAGTTGCTCGTTATTGGCTTGACTGTCAGTAACGCAATGCAGTTTAGGGGACAGATAAAAAGGAATTTTTATGTTCAAAATAGACACTGCCAGGTTGGTTCTAAGAGACATGACGTTTGAGGATCAAAGCGCGTTTGTGGCTATGTCACAGGACGCCAAATATCAGCGCTTCTATGATGAGACTGATTGTGAGCCTAGTAAATACTATCAACTCACCCAATCGTTTGTTGAACAGGCTGAGGAAGATCCTCGTCAGTCCTATCAATTAGCTGTTGAAAGTAAAGAGTCAGGGAAGTTTATCGGAACCGTGTGTTTACGCCTTGAAGATAACCAGCAAGCTTCAATGGGCTGCGCTTTTGCGAGAGAAATTCAGGGGAAAGGGCTACCCATAGAAGCGGCCAAAGCTCTGGCTGGTTTTGGGTTTTCAGAGTTAGGGGTTCATCGAATTTATGCGGAAACCATTGGTGAGAATCTAGCGGCGATAAGGCTGTGCAAGTCACTTGGAATGAGACAAGAAGCTTGCTTTAAAGAGCACCGATTCTTCAAAAATAAGTGGTGGGATACCGTCGTATTGGCGATTCTTAGTACTGAATGGGAATGATGTGGTCACCCGCAGAAGTGCGCTATGCTAATGCTCGGCGTTTACCTTCTGGAGAGTTAGACAGCACGCTGGTTTATGCCAAAACGTGCTTATCTTAATTTCTGGGATGGTTGAATCTTGATGCGTGGCATTCTCTAAGTTTATTTGTGTGTACCAACACGTTGAGTATTAAACTAGAGCTTAGCTGTCTGGTTCGTCATCCACGGTGACATCGCCATTCATCGAGTTGTAGTAAATAGATATCCCCGGTACGACTCGATAATGATAACGGCATTGGTCGGTGTGGATGTACTCAGCGATGTAGTCAGTATCAGTCGGTGAGTTGAAGCTAGAAACGCTTGGTGGATCAATCAGGAGAGCTCCCCATACCGAAATACAGTCTTCCGGGTTATCCAACCTTGGAAAATCTTCTGCGTAAGGCCATTGCTGTACTGGGTATCCCCATTCATTGAAGTCAAGCTGGCCAGTGGCAGAGTCATCATAGATAGGGATGTTCGTAGATGGACCGCCACCGTTTAAGGTCAAATTTTTTGAGTAGGCAAGATCGACACCTGCTTTGAAAGCAGCGCCAGTACCTTTTACGGCTGCAATATGCGAATCTGTACTCACATTCAGGAATCTGGGCGCTGCCGTAACGGCGATTATTCCAAGAATCACAATAACGACAACAAGCTCAATAATTGTAAAACCGCTCTTTTTCATTATGCACCTCTTTTGAAGGCGGAAATTATGCACCATAAGTGACTATTACCAAAGGAAATTACTATATTTCAGAGGTAATTTTATAAACCAATCATAAATGTTGTGATTTACATGGTCTTATTTTATAAAACCCAATCGAGAAATAACTTAAGAGCCGGATATCTCACTTCAATATTGAATTTAGATAGACAAGGAGTTTGTTGTAGTGAGTATGGTCGAAACGGTAAATTTGTTTTTGGGAGAAGTTTGAAATGAGTGTCACTATCAGTTTGGCCCAAATTCCTGTCGTAAGAGGCAACTGGAGAGAAAACCTTAAGCAACATCTAAAAATGATAGAGCAATCGTCAAAGTACAATGCGGATGTGGTTGTTTTCCCCGAGCTATCACTAACCGGCTATGAGCTTGATTTGGCGGAAGAACTTGCGTTGTCTCTTGAGCCATCAAACTTTGAAGAACTCTCCCGAGCTTCGGTTCAAAGTGAGACGATTATTGTGGCTGGTTGTCCCCTGCGAGTTCCAGACTTATCCCACCCCACCATAGGCGCCGTTGTTTGTTTTCCCGACGGCAGAGTCGAGTTCTACTCTAAACAGCACCTGCATGATGGAGAGGGCAACTACTGCTCCGCTGGCGATGTTGATTATGTATTTGATGTGAATGGGCATAAAATCGCGCTAGCAATATGTGCTGACTTCATAGAGGCGGATCACTCCCAACGAGCCAAACATCTAGGCGCTGATTTCTATTTAGCGAGCGCTTTAATCTCTGAGAATGGCTTTGATCCGGATTCTAAAATCTTAGCTGGAATTGCGTCGGAACACGGTATACCAGTATTACTGAGTAACCATATATCTTTGACGGGAGGCTGGGAAACGTGTGGTAAGAGTTCTGTTTGGAATTCGCAAGGAGAGCGCGTGATCAGTGCAAAATCAAAAGAGAGTGGCATTGTTCTATGTACTATCTCGGGCTGTGAAACGGATCTTAATATAGCTGGAAAGTGGCATGCTGAATCAAACTAGAGGCCTCGATAAAGACGGGTTTATCGAAAACCTATACTCACCTAAGAACATTGCTCCTGAATTTCAAGGTGTCGTGAATGCTTTTATTGATTCGTTGTTAAGTGAACTTCCGGAGCAAATTTATGGCATCTACTTGTATGGAAGTGTACCAAGAGGAACGGCCATTGTTGGTCGTTCAGATTTGGATGTTTCTATCGTACTGACTACGCCTATTGGCCCAAAAGAGAGGCGAGTATTTAAGCATCTCTCTGACACCATTCCTGAAGCATATCCCCAAGTCAGTAAGCTTGATATCGATCCCGGCTTCCTGCGCGATGTTCTGCAACCCACAGAAAAGTATCACTGGCACTTTTGGCTCAAGCACTGTTGCTGTTGTATTTGGGGTAAGGATTTATCTACAGAGCTTCCGCTATATAAGCCCAGTATTGAAATCGCCCAAGCTCTCAATGGCGACTTGCCTACTTTTCTTGAGCAAATGAGCCTGAGTTTCAAAACAATGGCTGACGGGGATATCGCTAAGGTGATTAGCAAGAAGTTAGTGCGAGCAGCGTATTATTTTGTGGCTGAGAAAGACGGAAGTTGGTACACAGACCTGAGCCAGTGTGCCTCAGTAGCCAAGCGCTATTACCCAAAACAAAGCGACGATATTGAGTTGGCGCATCAATATGCTCTTGGAAACTTGATATCTAAAACAGAGGCTTTTGAATTGTATGAAAGGCTAAGCAAAAAGCTTGTTGTAAATTAAGGATTAACACAAGCTAGAACAGCAAACTTAACTACCGTTGTAACGGTTTTAGGAAAATCAGATGGATGTACACGAGTGTGTTTCTTTTATCTTGCTCAGCGAATCACAAGTATTGCTGGAAAAGCGCAGTGAGTCTAAGGAGACGGATCCCGGCGTAATTACCATTCCAGGTGGTCATATTGAGCACGGTGAGAATCAGGTGCAGGCTTTGTTTCGTGAGCTCAAAGAAGAGCTCAACGTTACTCCAACTCATTACACCTTCTTATGTTCACTCTATCACCCAACATCAGAGCTACAGTTGATTCATTACTTTGTTGTGAGCCAATGGACAGGGAAGATAACCGCACAAGAAGCCGATAGCATTGAGTGGTATCCATTGAATACAGCGTCTGCCGGCATCACTGTCGATGGTGTCGCTTTGAAAGAAGTGGAGCGAGTGGGGATGTTTCTTTAGAGCTGTGGTGTTAAGAGGCTTTACGACGTTTTTGAGGGCTCAAAAACGGTGAAATCCCGATGTTGGTAGTAATCTTAGCTGTATGATATTGATTTATATGAATTTCATGTGTTTAGAGCTGGTGGTTAAGCTCTAATTGGCCTAAAAAACGGTTAAAAAGGCCAATGAAATAGTCAAATAAAATCAATGTATTAGCAACTTGGTACTACTGTATTAGTCCACCCTAAAGTGGGCTTGAAATCGATTCGTTGAATCGTTTTACGCTTCGGGAATCCTTTTCGTTAATTGCTGCGCAAATAGAATGTCACTGAAAAAATCGTGCATAGTTTTTCTACCAGTAGATGAAAAATCTTAATTTTCATGTAGTGAGAAAGGTAAGGAGAACGACATGGCGACGCGTAAAATCAGACCTAGACAATTTATTGATGAGTTTTACCCTGATTCAGGGATATGCAATACCACCATCATAAACTGGATTAAACATGGCAAGCTCGAGGGCACTAGAACGCCAACGGGCCGATATTTAGTCTGTGTTGACGACGAGATAGGGAACCCTGCAGACAGGGTGAGTGAACTTCTAAGATTCTTGGAGTCATAAATGGTTGGTAGAGCTAGAAGCAAAGAAACGGCTCATTACCCTCCATTCTTGGTGAAAATGAGCCATAGGGGGCAATCTCGATTTCGGTTTACGACCGTAGATGGTGTGAAGAAGCTATTTCCTATCGGGACTGTAGAGCAAGAAGCGATACAAGCTGCGCATGTTTACAACTTGCAATATCGTCCTGAGCTAGGAAGCGCGTTTTCCCTTTCTGAGATGACCCCATTTCGTAGAGCTGTCTCTAAAGGCCGTAAGGACAAATTTAATCGGCCTTTAAAAGAGTGGCTTCCATTAGTGTTGTCTCGTGTGAAGAAAGAAGAACGGCTTTCCAAAGACGTTTATCGAAATTTGGAAAGGGACTGTTACCGCCTTGATGAGTTCATGGGGCGGTTGCCAACCAAATCGATCAAGTTACAGCACATCAATGAGTTCCTTTCGAAATACTATTCAGAGTTAAGTAATCGTCAGCTCAACAATAAGATCAGTAATCTTAAAAAGGTATTTTCCTACCTTGCTGATGAGAGCGCTATTGAGAGTAATTTTGTACTCAATAAAAAACAGCGTCGATTGACCAGAGAAGATTACACAAAAGCTCGCCACGACCTAGATATCGAAAACTACCAAAAGGTCTACGATGCAGCGCCACTGTTTCTTAAGGTCGCAATGAGCTTAACACTTGAGACGACTCATGCTGTGAGAGAGATCTATAGGCTTCGGTATCGGATATACAAACCACGGGAAGGCGTTTGTGGGATTCTATGGAACCCTGACAAAGAGGTGGAGTATGTGGATGGGCATGCAGTGTATGGAATGCTTTATGTTCATCGAGAAAAGGTGAAAAAGTCCGATGCTTCCACTGTCGCCATTCCTGTCACTCAGACGATTAAAGACATTGTCGATCTTTCTAAAACATCGAGATTGATTTGTCCTTATATTGTTCATCGTAAACCCAAACAGCAGCAACGTGGCATTTCAAAAGAGACCGACCATCTTTACCAAGTGCATCACCACAATATAAGTAAAGAGTTCAGTAAGGTTCGAGACTCTTTAGGGCTTTATAGCCACCTAAAGAAATCGCTAAGGCCGACCTATCATGAAATTCGAGGGCTGGCTGCCCGAATGATTGAACAGCAAGGGCAGAGTGCTACCGAGCGAATGGCACACGCGAACGCTAAAACAACAAAAATCTATACAGGCACAAGTGACATTGTTTGGCACCAAGTACCACCTGTTGAGGTGATGCCGAAAAGTGGCCAGAAGTGATTTGTGTTAGTTGTTTAGTTTTGGAGGAATTCGGAATCCGAATTTGAATCCGTATCGCTTTAAATTGCGTTGTAATTCGGATTCCGAATTATTAGATTAAGGAAATACGACTTGAGTCCCTTCACCACAAGAGCATGCAATGGAGTACGTGTTCTTTTTCTTACTGACTTTGGCTGAATTAGATTGGCAAGAATGGCAACTAATACGCATTGCAGTATTCACCTTACATTGTGGGCAGTAGACGTAATACCCATACTTTCCATACCTCGGCTCGGTCTGAGGGCTTTGACACTTCTTACAATTAAAACCATGCCTTATTTGTGGAACTTTGGCCTCTTCAATTGTTTCTTGAGCTGGAATCAAGTCTACCTTTTCAGTTTCGCTCAATTCTGCGATATGTACTTTGGGAGCCGGAGAAGACGTAGGCATATGTTGTTCGTTTAGAAAGTGAACTAGGCGGTACAGTTCATCACGATTAAACGTAGGATTCGGATTTAGTATTGAACCTACGCGGTGCTTTTTGATGAGACTCTTAACGCTGCTACCAATAGATTCGGCTTTAATGAGCTTCTTCGATATATCTTTAGGGATAGAAGTTCGATCGATTAGAGCGTCATTGGACGCGGCACAGAGTTGATCCCAACAGCGACCACCAAAGTACGCTTGTACAAACGCAATTCGGTCTAGCAACGACTTAGCGTTGTCATTTAACAGTGCTTTCAATAGTTTGGTTTGCAACTTAGCTTGCTCGATAGGCGAGGGCATTCCAGTCCAATTCCCTCTTACGGTTCGGCTCCATTCGAGTTGATTGTTGACCTTAACCTCACCACGAATCGATTTCGACTCAATAATGATAAATCCTTTGTTATAAAGGACTAAGTGATCGATCTGAGCTGTTTCATTTTTAAACTGTATGCGTAGGTCATTCATAATGAAAACGTCATTTGCATCTCCAAACTCTCTGCGTAAGTAAAACGCGACATCTTGCTCTACTTTTGCACCAGCTTTCTGTTGAAGACTGTTGTCGATTTTTGAATCTCTATCCTTAGTAATCATTCTTTATTCCTGCTTTTTTATAAAAGCAGTTTACCATGCAGTCTCATTCATATTGATGGTGTGTATGTTTTTGAGACATATGTTCTTTTTCGAACACTGTTATTGATGAAAATTGTGAAATATCTCTTTTCGAAAGCTCTAAGTAGAGAGTCGGAAACCTGCAACTCGCTGTTTAATAATGTGTTTGTTAGGCATCCTGTTATTGTGCGTGTCAGGGCGTTGTGAGCGCCATGAAAGTTGTAAATAGGTAATGGTGGCGCAACAATAAGAGGTGATACGCAGCCATTGCTGCAGAGAAAAACACACACATAAATTGTTATTGAGCTTTTGGAGTGACTAGAGGCCTCAGCCCTAAGAGCCGGTGATAGTGCCCTGTTTCGTGATTATGAAGTCATTTCAGAATTCGGAATCCGAATTTCATTTATCACTATTTTACGAATATTCTTGATAATGGGCTAACAACACCATTGGCGCCTCTATCAATGATGTGAGTATAAATTTGCGTTGTCTTCAAATCGGCGTGCCCAAGTTGTTCTTGAACGGTTCTGATATCTGCTCCGCTTTGAAGAAGGTGCGTAGCGAATGAGTGCCTTAAAGTATGACACGAGATGTTTTTGTTAATGTTGGCTTTTTGGCCTGCTACCTTAATGTGTTTTTGAAGCGCTGTTGGGTGAATATGGTGTCTACGTAGCTCGCCTGTTTGTAAATCTGGCGACAAACGACTAGAGGGAAAGAGGAATTGCCAATTTAGGCTCCTTTCTGCGCTCGGGTATTTTCTAGCGAGTGCTTCAGGTATGTATACACCAGAGAAAACTGTGTCATTCATGTCTTGATGATAGTAACTCGCGGATCTCTGTTGCTGTTGTTTGATAGCGGGGAAAAGCTCTGGTGCTATTGTCACTATACGGTTTTTACCTCCTTTCCCTTGCCATACACGTACAGATTTATATGCATAATCGATATCTTGTATACGTAGGCGTAGACACTCCATCAAACGCAACCCTGACCCATACATTAATTGATAAGGTAATTTGTAGTTAGGTGAACAGTGATTGAATAGCCTTCCAATCTCTTCTGGAGTCATGACTGTTGGCAATTTTCTTGATTTATCTGAGCGCCGAAACTGCATATCAAGCTCTATGGGTTCTTGAATAATTTCTTTGTATAAAAAGACTAATGCATTGAGAGCTAGACTTTGCGTTTTCCTCGCTGACTTTTTGTTAACAACCAGGTGCGTTAGGAAATCTTCTACATGCCTGGAAGTTAAGCTCTTTGGGTGCTTTTTATCATGATAAAGAATGTATTGGTGAATCCAATAAATGTACGCCTCCGTTGTACGAAGGGCATAGTGCCGTCCAAGCATATATTCTTGTATATACGATAGAAATGGTGATTTTTTCATTAAACTTTAACTGGTTATGCATACATAGGTTTCAGTTTGGCACATCAATTCATGCTATATAGAAAAATTCTGTATTTTGGGATGTAGGAAGGGAGCTGTAGTGCTTAAGTTACTGTTAGTTTTCATAAAAACGGGGTATCGTTTACGTCATTGAGATACTAGACAGAATAATTCTGTATTTAAGTGCAGAATTTTTCTGTCTAATATAGCTGTTATACATTTTAGGTGAATATAGTGATTAGAAATAAGCTACTCGATCTTAAGTGTGGAGCAGAGCTTCTACTGGAGCCAAGTCAAAATGAGGGGGTGAACTTGCTCAAAGAACACTCTCTAAAGGCTACCGAGATTGCTTTGAGTATGATGCCTGGTTTTGGACCTGTAGTCGCTCCCATGTTTTCTCACTATGTAGGTAAGATAACAAACGAAGTGGAAGCCCGGCGCTATAACTCTCTATTAGAAGAGTTACATGTTAGGTTGGCAAGCCTTGAAGTTAGGTGTTTGGAAAATGAAAAACATGCATGTAGCTCGTTTCTACATGACTGCGAACGCCTTTCTATCGAAAGTCAGCTTGAAAAGCAGGGCTATATTGCGTCTGTAATAGCAAAGCAATTGTCTACGGAGGGGAATTGGAGTGAATCCGATGCTTGTTTATTGTGGTTACAAAAAACGTCAGTACTACACCTTCAAATTTTGAATGTATGTATTAATGCGCCTAAGCATCAGTTTAATGACAAGACGAGTGATGAATGTTTAGTGAAGTTCTTTAACGAAAAATCATGTTCGGCGGAAGTATATATGTATTCAGTCACGGACAACTTCCAAAATTATGCACCTGAAATCATTCGCCTTATCGCAGCTGATTTGAAAGGGATGGGGCTCTTAGAGCTACCCACACATGATAGCTTCTTAAATGAATACATACTTAAGGTATCTGATGCTGGGAAATGGTTTGGCTCTTGGGTGTTTAAAAATGTATAACAAAGCGTTTAAGAGGGATTCTCAACGCTTGGCATTTTCAGTTTGATTCAGCTTTAGTGTTTACGGCACAATGGTTTAGGTTAGGCGGTGGCGTTGTTCACCCCTTAACGCGGCGTTAGCAGTTCAAAGGATACAATATGATCGAAAGGAAGCGTGGGATTTATAAGGGACGAAATAAGTCGTCTGCATACAAAGATTTAGTTTGGACTGTTGCCACATCTGCAGACACAAGCTTGGATATTTGTGGTCAAACTCAATTGGCGTTAGAAACAATCGATAGTAATTTGGCCGAGTTAGGATCAGACAAAACTCAGATTGTTAGTGCTCAGGTCTACATTGCGAATATGGCCGATAAACCCAAGATGGATAGGATTTGGTGTGAGTGGGCTGGTGATAACCCTGATAATTGGCCCCAACGAGCTTGTTTAGGTGTAACCCTTGAAGGTGATGTCCTTATTGAGGTGACAGTTACAGCTGTACGCAATTAGAACACTGCTAACAAAGCGTTTAAGGCGGATTCCCAACGCATGGCGTTTTCGGCTTACTTCCGTTTAAGTGTTTATGTCGCAATGGTTTAGGTTAGGTGGTTAGCGTTGCTCACCACTTAACGCGGCGTTAGCAGTACAGGAGTAACATGGTTAAGCAAATATGGGAAATAACTCCCCAAGATATACAAGATTATGCAGTATGGCAGTTTGCCTCATGGAAAGATGATAGTCATGATGACACTGTCATTTGTCAAGCTAGCCAAGATGATGCTCTAGACCCCAACTCTAACATCATTGTCAGGGCGAAATTCGTCGATGCGAATGGTAATGAGTTTATTGGTTTCATTCATTACGGATTAGCTGAAGTCGAATATTCTCAACCCAATATGTTCGTAAATGGCAAAACCGTAGGCTTTTGGTTTGGCATTACGAAGCCCAATCATAATGACCTGATAAGACTAAACTTCCCTATAGTGATAACGTCAGAGTCAGTTTTTGGTTTAGAGCAGATTACAGTCACTATCGAAGGTTATAGTTATGTCAATGAAGCATCGGCTACTTGCGTAATGTCCTGCTAACAAATTGTTTAAGAGTGATTCGGCACGCGTGGCATTTTTACCATGCGTCAGGTTTAGTGGTTAAGGTGGTATGCGGAAGCTTCGGTATTGCGTGCCTCACACCTTAACAAGGCGTTAAGCCTCTTCCTATAAAGTTGGAGTTACAATGATAAAAATAATTGGTGATTGGGGTGTTGAATCGTTGGCTCCAGTACAGGAAATAGCAACATTTACATACAAGATATTTGCTAATTTTGTTGGTCATGAATTGGACTGCGATATCCGTATCTATAATAATCCTCTACAGGGCTATCCTTTAGCTCATTACGACAAAGTTGATGGAGACTTTGTTATCACCCTATCGTGTGATTCTGGTGTGTATTGGGCTCAAGTTGCTTACCAATTAGCCCACGAAATCTGTCATTTGTACTCTAATCACAGTCAACAAAGAAATCATAAATTTAAATGGCTAGAAGAAAGCTTCTGTGAGGCAGCCTCTCTTGCT
>NZ_PIGB01000006.1:0-284584 GCF_003050585.1 Vibrio sp. ZF 223 | reverse complement strand
ATTACCTCACCAACTAGCTAATCCCACCTAGGCATATCTTGACGCGAGAGGCCCGAAGGTCCCCCTCTTTGGCCCGTAGGCATTATGCGGTATTAGCCATCGTTTCCAATGGTTATCCCCCACATCAAGGCAATTTCCTAGGCATTACTCACCCGTCCGCCGCTCGACGCCCATTAACGCACCCGAAGGATTGTTAGTGTCGTTTCCGCTCGACTTGCATGTGTTAGGCCTGCCGCCAGCGTTCAATCTGAGCCATGATCAAACTCTTCAATTTAAGATTTTGTCGGCTCAATGAATACTGACTTCAAAACTACAAACAGTAATTCTAAAGCTATTATCTTTCCAACAGAAAGATAATGAATTGACTGTGCCAAATACCTTCTTTCTACAAGAGAAAGTAGTTATTTGTATTGGTCACTCAGTTCATTGAAACCAAAGTTGATTCCGAAGAATCTGTTTTATCTAACGATAAAACGTTTTGATATTCATCAACGAGTGCCCACACAGATTGATAGGTTTAAATTGTTAAAGAGCTTTACTTGTTGAGCGTTCCTTTTAATAAGGAGCCTCTCGAAGTGGACGGCCATTCTAGCGAATTGGATTCCAGTGTCAAACACTTTTTCCAGCTAATTTTTCAAAGCATCTTAAATGCTTATCACCGTCTCGTTATTCAGTTCAAACCGCTTGGTTATCCTTGGCAACGGAGGCGCATTATAGAGAGAATAATCCTTTGCACAAGGCCAAAAACAAAAAAAAACCGCCATCGGCAACCGTTCGAACACAATTCACACAAAGCGTTCAAAATAGGTACGATTACACCTTAATTTTGGCCAATCGTACCTACAATTCTTACTTAAACTACTGGTGAGCAATAATGCGGTCGTTGTTTACTAATAGTTGTACTTTTTTATCTGGATTAATTTTTCCTGCCAATATTGCTTTCGCTAAAGGGTTCTCGACACTTTGTTGAATCGCTCTTTTCAAAGGTCGTGCACCATATACTGGGTCAAAACCGACTTGAGAAATTAACTTGAGTGCTTTATCGCAGACTTCAAGCTCATAGCCATTGTCTTCCATTCGCTTCTTGAGGTGCTCAAGCTGAATAGCGGCTATCGATTGAATGTGATCTTGACCTAATGGGTGGAACACAACGCTTTCATCAACTCGATTCAAAAACTCAGGACGGAAATGTTTGCCTACTACTTCCATCACCTCATTCTTTATTCCTTGGTAATCGAGCGTATTGAAGTTCTCTTGAATTCTCGAAGAGCCAAGGTTCGAAGTCATGATCACTACCGTGTTTCTAAAGTCGACGGTCCGACCTTGTCCATCAGTTAAGCGTCCATCATCAAGCACCTGCAATAATATATTGAATACATCAGGATGCGCTTTCTCTACTTCATCTAGCAAAATCACCGAATAGGGCTTGCGGCGTACCGCTTCTGTTAAGTAGCCACCTTCTTCATATCCAACGTAACCTGGAGGAGCACCAACCAAACGAGCAACAGAGTGTTTCTCCATAAACTCAGACATATCGATGCGCACCATTGCATCGTCACTATCAAACATGAAGTTTGCGAGTGTTTTACATAACTCGGTTTTACCAACACCAGTTGGGCCAAGGAATAAGAAGGATCCAATCGGCTTGTTCGGATCAGATAAACCAGCACGGCTACGACGAATCGCGTTCGATACCACTTCTACTGCTTCCGCTTGACCAATAACACGCTTGTGCAGAACACCTTCCATTTTAAGAAGCTTCTCTTTCTCAGCCTCTAGCATTTTAGAAACAGGGATACCTGTTTGCTTCGATAGTACGTCTGCAATTTCTGCATCCGTGACCTTATTACGTAGTAAGGTCATCTCTTGCATCTCAGCTTGAGTCGCAAGATCTAACTGCTTCTCTAATTCTGGGATTCGACCATATTGCAATTCAGACATTCGGTTAAGATCACCAGCACGTCTTGCAAAATCCATATCCATGCGAGCTTGTTCTAACTCGGACTTGATGTGTTGTGTGCCAGAAAGTGCGGCTTTCTCTGCATTCCACACTTCTTCGAGCTCTGCGAAATCTCGTTCTTTATCAGAAAGCTCTTCTTGTAATGTTCGAAGGCGTTTTTCACTGGCTTCGTCATTCTCATTAGTAAGAGCTTGCTGCTCGATCTTTAACTGAATGATCTTACGCTCGAGCTTATCTAGTGACTCAGGTTTTGAGTCGATCTGCATACGAATACTCGAAGCCGCTTCATCAATTAGATCAATCGCCTTATCTGGCAACTGACGGTCAGAAACGTATCGATGAGATAAGGTTGCCGCTGCGACAATCGCTGGGTCGGTAATTTCTACATGATGGTGAAGTTCATAGCGCTCTTTCAAACCGCGGAGAATTGCGACTGTGTCTTCCACGGTTGGCTCATCGACTATCACTTTTTGGAATCGACGCTCTAACGCGGGATCTTTCTCTATATACTGGCGATATTCATCGAGTGTCGTTGCACCTACACAGTGAAGTTCACCACGAGCCAATGCTGGTTTCAGCATATTACCCGCATCCATAGAGCCTTCACCCTTGCCCGCACCTACCATGGTGTGAATTTCATCGATGAAGAGAATGATGTTGCCCTCTTCTTTTGATAATTCGTTAAGAACTGATTTCAAACGTTCTTCAAATTCACCACGATATTTAGCACCGGCAATCAAAGAGCCCATATCTAACGAAAGTACACGTCGGCCTCTCAAACCTTCCGGCACTTCATTGTTGATAATACGCTGCGCTAAACCTTCGACTATCGCTGTTTTACCGACACCAGGTTCACCGATAATGACAGGGTTATTCTTAGTACGGCGTTGAAGTACTTGGATAGTGCGACGAATTTCGTCATCTCGGCCAATTACCGGATCAAGCTTGCCTTGCTCTGCTCTTTCCGTCAGATCAATGGTGAACTTCTCTAGCGCTTGACGTCTGTCTTCCGCATTCGGATCATCGACCTTTTGGCCGCCACGAACTTGTTCAATTGCTTGAGATAATTTTTGCTCGGTAAGACCTAGCTCTTTAAGTAGGTTTCCTAAAGGGCCTTTGTCTTCAATGGCAGCAAGTAGGAATACTTCTGAAGATATGTAACTGTCTTGACGCTTTTGCGCGACCTTATCACATAGATTAAACAGCGTTCCCATCGCATTCGATAGCTGAACGTCACCACCAATGCCACTGACTTTAGGCACTCGGTCTAATATTTCGCTCAATTTAGAACGTAATTGAACCACATCAATATTCAGCATGGTGAGCAATGGACGAATTGCACTACCATCTTGATTCAGCAAAGACACCATTAGGTGTACAGGTTCTATATATTGGTGATCACGACCTAATGCGAGTGACTGAGCATCAGATATCGCAATTTGGAATTTACTAGTGAATCGATCGAGACGCATGCCAACCTTCCTACTCTTAGATATGTTTATCTTATGCTTAGAAGATGGATACGGTAACGCGGATTTTCAAGGGATAAGAATGAAGAATAGAGTTTATATGAAAATATAAATGGGCTGGATGGCTAGTTGCACTAGCTAAAGATTACTCTAACCAAATAAAAGTAGCTTGGCGTCCCGTAATGCCATCACGACGATAAGAATAGAACGCATCCGCATCAGCGAAGGTGCATAGATTGGAGTCTATCACAGAAGTTACATCAACTTTGTTCAGTCGTTGCGTTGCAAGCTGAGACATATTCGCTAGCCATTTACCCTGTTCAGGCTTGGCTTTAAATGCAAGCTTAGCTTGAGGGTCAAAGCTAACAAACGCTTCCAACACATCATCGCCGACTTCAAAGGCTTGTTTGCCTATTGCAGGCCCAAGCCAAGCAATGATCTTATTCTCTGAATCTAGTTTCGAAAACTTTGCGACGGCATTTTCAAGAATTCCACCAGCAAGACCACGCCAACCAGCATGAACGGCAGCAACTTGAGTGCCTTTCGTATCAGTAAGGATTACAGGTAAACAATCAGCTGTCATCGCAGAACAAACAACACCTTTAGCAGTGGTAAATGCACCGTCAGCATCAAGAATATCCGCCGTAGGTTGTAAAACCGTAACAACATCTGTTGAATGGGTTTGATTTAGCCATACCGGAGTTGCCGGCATGTTCGCTTGCTGCTTAAGCCAAGTTCTATTGTTTTCAACAAGCGAAGCATCATCCCCAACATGCGTACCTAGGTTTAATCCTTGATACGCACCAGTAGAAAAGCCACCTAAACGTGTCGACGCAAATGCCTTCACGTTATTGGGTGCATTCCAGTTAGGGATGATCAACGACATATTAAATGTCTTCTTCTTTATTTTCGCGAGCATCAACACGTAACGCTTCAGCCATCACAACCATGTCATTTGGCACAGGAGCGTGGAACTCAACTTCTTCACCTGTAATTGGGTGAACAAATTTAAGCATGACTGCGTGCAGTGCTTGGCGGTCAAAAGAACGAATCATTGTTGTTAGTTCTTCAGATGCACCTTTTGGAATACGAGCACGGCCACCGTATGCAACATCACCTAGCAGCGGGTGCTGAAGGTATGACATGTGAACACGGATTTGGTGAGTACGACCCGTTTCTAGGCGTAGACGAATACGAGTATGCTCGCGGAAGTGCTCAGCAACACGGTAGTGAGTTACCGCTGGCTTTCCTAATTCATTTACGTCCATTAAGGTACGCTTAGTTGCATGACGGCTAATGCCTTTCTCTACAACACCACCAGCGGTCATTTTACCAATTGCAATTGCTTCATATTCACGAGTAATACGACGCTTAGCAAGAGCACGCACAAGACGAGTTTGAGCTGGAACCGTTTTAGCCACAACCATAAGGCCTGTTGTGTCTTTATCAAGACGGTGCACAATACCTGCACGAGGCACTTCTGCAATCTGTGGGTAATGGAAAAGCAATGCGTTTAGTATGGTTCCATCCGGTGTGCCTGCGCCTGGGTGTACAACCAGATCGCGAGGCTTATTGATAACCAATAAGTCATCATCTTCGTAGACAATGTCTAGAGGAATATCTTGTGCTTCCCAGCGTTCTTCATCTGCAAGTTCAGCTTGCAAGATGATCTCTTCACCGCCCAAAACCTTAACGCGCGGCTTAGTAATAACTTCGCCATCCACTTGGATTTTGCCGTCAAGAAGCCACTCTTTAATGCGAGAGCGAGAAAAATCGGTAAATAGTTCAGCGACAGCTTGGTCTAAACGTTGACCTAACTGGCTGCTTTTTACTGTGTCTGTTAATGTGATCTGCTGAGCCATATCGAACTTTTTTAAAAACCGTGAGACTAATACCCATTAGTATGGATAAAATAGAATAATTGCATCATTGTATCTGTTACTGGTTAGAAAGTAACGGAAGCTTACGAAATATTTAATTCAAGGAATCGACGCCTGACATGAAACACCTTACTTTATCGGGTCTATTAGCCGTATCACTCTTGGTTGGTTGTTCAAGTAGTGAAGAGATAGTGCCAGATGTACCGCCATCGGTTCTCTACTCTGACGCTCAAGAATCACTACAGAGCGGTAGCTGGCTTTCAGCAATAGAAAAGCTAGAAGCCCTAGACTCACGTTACCCATTCGGCGCCTATTCTGAGCAAGTACAGCTCGATCTGATTTACGCTTACTACAAAAATGATGACTTGGCACTTGGCCTTGCTACCATTTCACGTTTCCTACGTTTGAACCCAACTCATGAGAAACAAGACTGGGTTCTTTACATGCGCGGCTTAACGCACATGGCGCAAGACCGAAACTTCATGCACGATATTTTCAATATCGACCGTAGTGACCGAGACCCTGAGCCAGTGAAACTCGCTTTTGCAGATTTCAAGCGACTACTCGAACGTTTCCCTAGCAGCCCTTATGCTGAAGATGCACAAAAACGCATGTTCGCACTTAAGAACCGCCTAGCAGAATATGACTTAGCAACTGCGGACTTCTACCTACGTCGCGAAGCGTGGATTGCTGCTATTAACAGAACACAAGAGTTGCAAAAGACTTACCCAGATACCGTTGCTGCGCGTAAATCTTTAGAGATTCAGCTAGAAGCTTATAAACAACTAGGCCTAGATGATGCTGTGTTAAGAACTGAAAAGTTGATTGAGTTAAACCCACTACCTTAATCAACTTCTTACATCTCAACCCAAAAAGCGCGCTAGTTTACTAGCGCGTTTTTTTTGACCACATATCGCAAACTTGATGAATCGCATAATACACGGTATCTTCAAAAGATAACTTTTAACAAAACATCAACATGGAGTGTGGATGTGAGTAGGTTGTTATTATTTATCTGGATATCGCTATTTAGCCAATTATCCTACGCATTAGAACTGTCCCCATTAAGCAATAAGCCTTACATGGGTGATTTGGATGTGCTCAAAACCAAAGGAACGGTTAGAGTGCTCGTATCTGCCGATCTTGGTTTCTATTACATCGAGGATGGTAAGCCAAAAGGCATCGTGGCAGAAATGCTCTACCACTTTGAAAAAAGTCTTCGTAAAAAACACCCCTACCTCAATGTTCAAATCATCCCCGTACAACGAGATGATCTACTTCCCTCTTTAGAATCTGGCTATGGTGATGTCGCTGTCGCGAACCTAACGATCACCGACAAACGATTACGAACCATCGATTTTTCAGATCCGATGATTAAAGATGGTAAAGAACTCATTATCACAGGGAAAAAGGCCGAACCTATCACCGAAATCAAGCAATTGAGCGGCAAAGAGGTGTGGATACGTGCAAGCTCGAGTTACTTCGAGAGTGTACAAAGAATCAATAAAGAGCTTAACAAATTAGGTTTACCACCACTGCATGTCCACTTCATTGAAGAATCACTGCAAGACTACGAGCTGATAGAGTTGGTTAACCAAGGTTATATTCAGGGCACAATTCTGGACAGCCACAAAGCAAAGCTCTGGATAGATGTAATGGAAAACATTCAAGTGCATCATGATTTGCCCTTACGTGAAAATGGCCAAATAGCATGGGCATTGAGAAAAAACAGCCCTCAGTTAAAGAAAGAGATAAACAAATACGTCAAGACTGCACGAACAGGTACCCTACTTGGAAATGTTATCTATCAGAAATACATCGACAACACTCGCTGGTTAGGTCGAGCACTCAACCCAAATAAAATAGACCGAGTGGCTAAGCTGTCAGATGTCTTTGAAAAGTATTCGAGTAAATACGAATTCGACCCTTTGATGATGTCTGCACAAGGTTTCCAAGAGTCTGGGTTGGATCAAAGCAGAGTTTCTCATCGTGGGGCTATTGGTGTGATGCAGGTATTACCAAGTACCGCCAAAGATAAAAACGTCAACATAAAGAACATCCATAAGGTGGATAACAATATCCATGCGGGTGTGAAATACATGCGTTTTATCAAAGACCGATATTTTGACGACCCGGCAATATCACCCGACAATCAAATCTACTTTACCTTGGCTTCTTACAACGCAGGTCCCGCTAAGATCAGAAAGATGAGGCGCCTTGCTAAGCAGAAAGGCTACAACCCAAACATCTGGTTTAAAAACGTAGAAATCATCACTCGCAAGTACGTGAGTAAAGAACCCGTAACCTATGTTGCCAACATCAATCGCTACTTCGTAATCTATAAACAATTACAAGCTATCAATGCCATCCGAGAAGACGGCACAGCGAGATTACTGAACACTAACGATTAGGATCGCCTCAATCAATCCCCAGCTGGAGAGCTAAAGGGGATTAGGTAAGTCTAAAAACACAAAAGCCGCATAAGAAGACTTATGCGGCTTTTGCTTATCTAATTCAGAAGAAGCTTGCGTAGCTATCTATGTCACGAGAGCTACATCACAAAATACTATTGAGCAAATTTCAATCAAGCACTTTCTATAAGCTGTAGGACGCCCCTAAAAACTGGTTTAATTTTTAGCGAAGCCTTGCCTCCAAGTTATCGTTTTCCATAAGGATAACAAGCATTTTCCGCCAAAAAGATACTAAGACTTGCGTGAGATCACATTTGATTTTAATGCTCACTCCATCCAACCAAAAAAAGATCTATATCACATTCTTTATTCCTAAAAGTCGTAATCTGAAGTTAACCCATGAGGGATACAACAGAGGAAAACTTCTATGAAAATGAACATCACTGGTAAAAACATCGACATTACCTCTGCAATCCGTGATCACATAGAAAGCAAATTTAAAAAGCTGGATAAATGGCAAGTAGACATCATTGGCTGCCAAGCGAGCTTTAGCGAAGAACCAAACAAGAAGAAGAAGTTTGAAGCGGTACTAACCGTACCAAAAGGCCAACTTGTTGCTTCATCAATCCATGATGACCTCTACGTAGCTATCAACGAAGTAGAACAAAAACTAGAGCGTCAACTCAACAAGCTACGCCATAAACCAGAAGCGCGCCGCGCTGAAAAGCCTGAAATCGAAGAGCTAGAAGCTGAAGTAGAATAAGGAAAGAGAACAGATTAAAAAATAGCGCCTCAGGGCGCTATTTTTTTGCTTGACGCTCGTAGCTCGCTTGCTTATTGTGTTTAAACATTCATAAAACAATCACTTTTTATGCACACTCAATCTTTGTTTATTTTTGACTTCTTTTTTCTTCCGTAAATCGGAGGCTAAGTCGTTTTAGAAAAACAAGTCAAAAACGAACAAGAAGCCTCCCACACTAGGGAGGCTTTTTTATAAGGACACATTTATGACTGACAGCTCAATTTCACTGGATGATATCCGCCTTCGTCTTAATGATTTAGACGACGAACTCCTGAAGTTACTTTCGGAGCGTCGCAAGCTAAGTATCGAAGTTGCTAAAAGCAAGGTAGAGACATCAAAACCAGTTCGTGATGCAGTACGAGAGCAACAACTATTAGTTAAGCTGATCAACAATGGCAAAGATAAATACGAACTTGATGCGCAGTACATTACCAAGCTGTTTCACACCATCATCGAAGACTCCGTTTTACTGCAGCAGTCATACTTACAAAATCTAGCGAACCCGCAAAGTCGTAAACCATTGGCTCGCGTTGCATTCTTGGGTTCTAAGGGATCGTACTCTCACCTTGCGAGTCGCGAATACTTCAGCCGTAAGAATATGGAGTTGATTGAGTTAAACTGTAATCACTTCAAAGAAGTAGCCTCTACGGTAGAATCTGGCCATGCCGACTACGGTGTACTACCTATTGAAAACACCAGTTCAGGTTCGATTAACGAAGTGTATGACCTACTTCAACACACAACGCTTTACATTGTTGGTGAGCTTTCTCAACCAATCGAACACTGCCTAGTGGCGAAAAGTGATATCCGTTTAGAAGACATCAAAACGCTTTACTCGCACCCACAACCACATCAGCAGTGCAGCGAGTTCTTGAGCCGTCTTAAAGATGTAACCCTTGAGTCTTGTGCCAGCACAGCTGACGCCATGAAGAAGGTGAAAGATCTGGACGGTGATGATGTTGCTGCAATTGGTAATGCGTCTAGCGGCAAGCTTTATGGACTTCAGCCAATTCAAGGCAACATTGCAAACCAAACAGAGAACCACACACGTTTCATCGTGGTAGCTCGTAAGCCTGTTGAAGTGTCAACTCAAATACCTGCAAAAACGACGCTCATCATGTCGACTTCTCAAGAAGCAGGTTCTTTGGTCGAGACACTACTGATTCTGCAACGCTTGGGTATCAACATGACCAAGCTAGAGTCTCGTCCTATTATGGGTAACCCTTGGGAAGAGATGTTCTATGTCGATTTAGAAGCACATCTGGATTCAGATAATATGCAGCAAGCAATCACTGAATTAACAGCCATAACTCGTCACCTGAAAGTGTTAGGTTGCTACCCAAGTGAGAATATCAAAGCGACTCAAGTTAAGTTGTCATAGCTGAGAGGGAGTATCAGCTTTTAGCTAACATAAGTATTTGGCCTACAGTAGGCCAAATACTTAAATCACCATTTAGTCGAATACTATTCGGTCTAAGAACACTTACCCTAGCATGCCTAAAACACAATTCACTTGTTTCGCACATTCGGCACGCTTCTCCCCTCCACTGCTTAAGTATTTCTAACAAAAAACCCATTAGTGGCTTTTTTATCAATAAAGACAAAACCTTACACCCTTCACAGGAAATCATCGAACTACGTGTAATTAATAGCGAGTAAGCATTAAGTAACATAAACTTACGCGCTTAAATTATAAATAGTGTTGTCATTAACTATGAAGCTAAGTACTAAAATCTTACTACTGATAACCCCTGTGATACTGATCAGTACCGCGGCTTCTAGCTATATTATTTATTCGACGCAAAAAAGCAGCTTCATCAAACGCGAAGACAACGCACTTCAGCTCAACATGGAAAAACTAGCCGGATACTTTCGTCAATCTCGTTCTTTTCTCAATAGCTACTCTTACACCTTGACCCAAAGCGATATGGTGAAAGGTTATTTTCTCACTGACCAAAATCTATCTCGCGATCTTGAACTGGTTAGTAACCTTCGAGCAGCTATAGATTTCCTGCAAGATGACGATGAGAGCTATACGGGTTTAGCACTTCTTAATGCTGACCGAAAACTGCGTTACTACGCAGATAATAGCAACGACTCACGCACTCAAATTGACAGTAAGATATTGGAGTATGTTGACCAGCACTATCAAGACACCCTAGCAACATCGAGTACCAACTATATTCAAAACTCCCAAGGCGAAGGGATGTTGGTTCACTATGAAAAGGTAGATAGAAAAGCGATTTTTCCAACCGAAAGTAATCAACCAAGCGATGTATTCTTTGTTGTTGTATCTGTTTCTCTCGACAAGTTTAATGCGCTTAGAAAACAGATAGAGTTCGACTACCAAACCAGCTTGTTTTTCACATCCATAGCGATTTCTTTGGAAAATGATGTCACCCATTCAGTCAAGCTGGCTCCAGAACTATACGCCACGGTCGATCCGGCGCAATTCCTGTTGGAAAACAAGCTCGATTCCATATGGAACAAGCTGAGTTTGTCGTTTGCACTGTCTGCTTTTGTGACTGTCGCTTTACTACTCATACTTCTGTCTCGCACTGTGATTACTCCGATAACACGGCTTGATCGACAACTACAGCAAGTAGAAAAAAAACAACGGAAGAACATTGAACGCTTAGGCACTCGAGATGAGCTTGGCCGACTATCACAGCGTTTTTATGACATGTACCAAGAGCTAGATAACACCTACCAACAAACCAAGCTCTTGGCCGAGAATGATCAGTTAACCCAAATCGCCAACAGGCATCAGTTTCAAACCTTCGTTCAGCAATCGTTGCCAAAACCGAGTTCAAATACCGAAACTTGGGTTCTCTACTTTGATTTGGATAACTTCAAGTTTGTGAACGATAAATATGGGCATCAAATCGGCGACTCGATTCTGGTCTCTTTTGCTCAGCGTATTTCAGATATTTGTCGCCACTATCAAACGGAGTTCGATGCTCATTGCATGCCAGCCCGACTTTCTGGTGACGAATTCGTGGTGTACATTAACGCTCCTAGTCACCGAGGAAATGTCGCGCATCGATTTTCGAGTGATTTACTGACTCCCTTACAAAAAGGGTTTATAACCGAATCAGGAAGCTTTCCGATCACGGTCAGTATTGGTATTGCGACCTACCCTAATGATGGCGATTCAATCGAGAAGCTACTGTCGAACGCGGATACCGCAATGTATCAAGCAAAGCGTGCAGGCAAAAACCAATTTGCTGACTATTCACGGGATTTAGACAAAGCGATTCAACGCCAAGCAAACATTGAACGTGCGCTTAGAGACAAAAATTTTGATGAAGAGTTTAGACTCGTTTATATGCCCTATATGGATTCAACCGGCGCGCATATTATTGGGGTTGAGGTACTATTACGCTGGGACTCGAAACTGTTGGGAGTAGTTCCGCCCGATGAATTCATTCCAATTGCCGAGCAAACTGGGTTATTCGAGCAAGTTGATCGTTGGGTAATTCAGAATGCGTTTGCTTCTTTTTACCGACTTCAGGCTCAATTTGACCACTCAATTCAGCTGTCGATTAACTTATCTTCTGCTGGGATTGAAACCACACACCTTGCCGATTTCATTAAAACACACGCAAAAATCAATCATATTCCACCAAGTTTGATTGATTTTGAAATTACCGAGACCTTTTATTCGAATTCGGAAGGCTTTCCGTTGCTCAACGAATTGGCGGGGATGGGCTATCGATTAGCAATTGATGACTTTGGTTCCGGTTATACCTCTATCACTCAACTGGTGCAGTATCCAACTCAAAAAATTAAATTAGATAAAGCGTTTTTGGATACCTTGATTGAGACCGATAACCAGAACATCGTAAAACCTGTGATTGGACTATGTCATGCTCAGGGGAAAAAGGTCACCGCCGAAGGGATTGAAACTCAAGGCATGCACCAGTGGTTACAGGATGCGCAGTGCGATATGCTGCAAGGCTATTACTTTGGTAAACCTATGCCATTAGAAGAGTTGAGTGACTGGTACCAACAACATCAACTCAATCTACTCGACAACAAAAAGAATCCGACACATGAAATCTGTAATCATCGCATCGCTGAACCCAGCTAAAATTAACGCCGTTAAAAGTGCGTTCTTATCTGCTTTTCCTGATACTGAATTTGATTTCAAAGGCATCAGCGTCCCTAGTGGCGTTGCCGATCAACCGATGAGTAATGATGAAACCTATCAAGGGGCGGTGAACCGCGTGCACAACGCAACGCAAGCGCAGCCCTATGCTGACTTTTATGTTGGCCTAGAAGCAGGAATAGAAAAAAACGTCACCTTTGCTTGGATGGTTATCGAAGCGAATGGTCAACGTGGAGAGTCTCGTTCAGCTAGCCTTATGTTGCCACCAGCCGTGCTTGATAAGTTAGAGTATGCAAACGAGCTCGGAGATGTAATGGATGAAGTGTTTGGTACCGATAATATCAAACAGAAAGGTGGAGCAATTGGCCTACTGACACATAATCAACTGTCTCGCAGTTCAGTGTATCATCAGGCTTTAATTTTAGCGCTGATCCCATTTGTGAACCCTGAGCACTTTCCTGTTTAGTGCTTCGTTAAACTTAGAAAGGTTCTGAAAACAATCTTCAGAAACAAAAAACGCTAACAGTTAGTTAGCGTTTTTTATCGAACTCTTACTTTAACAACTTAGTGACTATTTGAGTAGTAGATCCGCAATCACGGCTTTCTCTTGTTCCGATTTTGCCTTTAGCTCATTCGAACCTCTGGTTATCGTCGCTACGCCTACTCCCAGCATTTGACTCACCTGTCGTTGAGACAGATCGCCTTTCATCAACTCACAGAAGATATTAATTCGAGCAACCAGAGCATCTCGCTCGTCTGGTGTCATCATCATGGTCAACAACAGTTCGTGCTGATCTTTTTCGACAGCCGTCTTTACCAAGTCCATCAGTTGTTGCCAATTATCATATTCAGGTTGTGATGCCATATCTCTACACTTACTTTTAAATTCTGACTTTAAAGAGTCGCTTAACAATTGAAAGCGTTTAACACTTTATACCGAAACACTTGATGCGATCCAATGTAAAAAGGCAGTAAGTGGAAATGGTTCGCACTCACTGCCTTTATTCTTACTCAGTTTCGGGCCAAATGCCGAAGCCTTAGTATTTCATTTTTGCTTCATGGGGAGCTAAAAATGTCCCTTTCTCACCCAAGATATCTCGATAGTAGGTCTCAAACATCAAGATATTCTGAACGTAGCCCCGAGTCTCTTTGAATGGGATCATTTCAATAAATGCAAAAGCATCGAGTTTTTCATCGCTGCGTGAACGCCACTGTTTAACACGGCTAGGACCTGCATTATAAGCGGCAAAAGCAAAGATACGGTTGTCATCATATTGAGCTAATAAGCCATCTAAGTAGTGGCTACCAATCTCAATGTTCTTGCCGACATCATAAAGATCATCGCTGCCCTGATACTTAATTTTATGTTTGTTAGCCGTGTATTGCGCCGTCTTCGGCATAATTTGCATGATTCCACGCGCGCCAACAGGGGAGCGAGCCTCTGAATCCATCGCACTCTCTTGTCTTGCTAAAGACATCAAGGTGATTGGGTCAATATCATGTTTTTCTGCATAGAAGTTAAACCACCACTTATGAGCAACAGGGAAACGTAATGCAATGTTGTCCCACATCTTCGCTGAGATACTCGCCGTCACGGTAAAGTGATTCCAACGTTGCGTCGCAGCATGAGCCGCAAGCATCGCTTTTTGGTCTTTGTCTACGTTGCTTAGTAACCAACTCCACTCACTCTTCGCTGCCGCAATTTTATCTCGGTCAATCAGCTCACCAATACGCACCAAAGAGGTGTCGAATGGCTTGACTGTTTCAGCATTGTATTTAAGTGTCGATGTTGGGTATTCGACAGACTTACCTAACTGCTTAGCCGCAGCTACACTGTAGAAATTACGCTGACCCAAGATATCTGACAATCGCTTATTTCCTTTGTCAGTATCGCCCGTCGCGATTTCAGCTCTGCCCTGCCAATATTGCCAACGAAGCGAAGCCTGATGCTTGTCATCCAAGCGCGCTATCCACTCTTTCAAACCCGTCCAATCGGCATGTTGAATCGCTAAGCGAGCACGTCGTTCGAGCAGAACTTGCTTTGATGAACTCGCGAGCATCTGGTCTCGCCACGCCATCAACTCTTCAGAATCGGTGTTAATCAAACGAAACGTTAGGTAATCAGCAAGCTCTTGAGACTTCTCTTTCGAGAACTTTTGAGCCTTGATGACGTCATCAAACACCTCTTGAGCGCTGCTTGATGACTTCCTTGCTAACTTCTCGAAAGCAAACTCGGTTTGCGCTTGGTAGAATTCATTTGCTGGGTGCTTGTTAGCAAATTCGAGCACGTTTTCAGGCTTGTTGTACAACGCCTTCATCTGCTTAGCTTGAGCAATTGAATCATCATGATCCAATTGCTTGATCAGGTAGCTCATCAGCTTGCCGTTACGGCCTTCAAACGCTAATAACATTCTATCTAGGATGAGTTCATCCGTTCTTAAACCGGCTTGATCCCAACTTTTAAATAAAGGGTCACAGGCATCATCAACACCACTGCCACTCAACCAAAGCTGTTTCGCCCCTTTAAAGGCGAGCTCTTTGTTACCTTGCTCGTAATGCGCTCGATAATAGATGCATTGATATTTTTCACCGACAGGCTCTTTAGTTTGAAATTCAAGGATGGTCTTCCACTGTTTTTGAGAAGCCAATGAATCCAGGTAAGGTGCGCGCATTCGATTAGAAAATGGCAGTGCCTTATTCTCTTCAATGAAAGCATCCACCTCAGCAGGTGTGCGATCACCTAAGCCAATCAGAAAGGCTCGATAATCGGTGTAAGGTGTTAAAGGATATGTTTGAATTTTGTTGCGCAGCGCGGAGTAAGCTTTTAGATCACGGTTGTCTAAAACCTCTTGCGCTCTATCATAAACATCACGCTGCATTTCAAGCTCAGAGGCGTTGCTAGCCATAGCCATCGGAGCCAGTGAAAATGAAGACAAAATTGCTGATGCAGCCACAGCAATTTTCGTATTACCAATGCGGAAAAACATTCGCTCTTTCCTTAGTGCGTGTATGAATACGTGAAGTCTATTTACGCCCGACATCACATCAAATGTAAAGGATTTGAGTGTAAATACTATTAATATTTAACACTTCGCCTCAGAAGCTTATTAAATATAGTTTTAATGACCAATGTGACAATAATAGGTAAGGATTAGTTCAAGAATGGCTTTTCTGACCTAGGAGTAACATCTTTAGGGATATTGGTATAAAATAGCAGACAATTTTGAACAATAATTAGGATCGATCGGCAATGGCTGAATACGTATATACCATGTCTCGGGTGAGCAAAACTGTTCCACCTAAGCGTCAAATTCTTAAAGACATTTCTCTTAGCTTTTTTCCTGGCGCTAAAATCGGTGTTTTGGGTCTAAATGGTTCAGGTAAATCTACCCTACTACGTATCATGGCTGGTATTGATACTGATATTGATGGTGAAGCTCGTGCACAGCAAGGCCTTAAAGTAGGTTACCTACCGCAAGAACCTGTACTAGACGAATCAAAAACCGTTCGTGAGATCGTAGAAGAAGCGGTTTCTGACGTTGCTGACGCACTTAAGCGTATCGATGCAGTCTACGCAGCTTACGCAGAACCGGATGCAGACTTCGATGCACTAGCAAAAGAGCAAGGCGAACTAGAAGCACTGATTCAAGCAAAAGACGGCCACAACCTAGAAACAGCTCTAGAGCGTGCTGCTGACGCACTTCGTCTTCCTGAGTGGGATGCGAAAATTGAATTCCTATCAGGTGGTGAGCGTCGTCGTGTTGCTATCTGTCGTCTACTTCTTGAAAAGCCAGACATGCTGCTTCTTGATGAACCAACCAACCACTTGGATGCCGAATCAGTAGCATGGCTTGAGCACTTCCTAGTCGATTACAGCGGTACTGTTGTGGCGATTACCCACGACCGTTACTTCCTAGACAACGCTGCAGGCTGGATTCTAGAACTTGACCGTGGTGAAGGTATCCCATGGGAAGGTAACTACACGTCTTGGCTAGAGCAAAAAGACGAGCGTCTTAAGCAAGAAAAAGCGGGCGAAAGCGCACGTCAAAAGACAATCGAGAAAGAACTTGAATGGGTTCGTCAAAACCCTAAAGGCCGTCAAGCTAAGTCTAAAGCTCGTATGGCTCGTTTTGAAGAACTGACTACTGGCCAATACCAAAAGCGTAACGAAACCAACGAACTGTTCATCCCGCCAGGTGAGCGTTTAGGTGACAAAGTTCTTGAAGTGAACAACCTGACTAAGTCGTTTGGTGACCGCGTTCTTATCGATGACCTATCGTTCAGCATGCCTAAGGGCGCTATCGTCGGTATCGTTGGTGCCAACGGTGCAGGTAAATCAACACTATTCAAGATGCTAAGCGGTGCAGAACAACCAGATTCAGGTTCAGTTGTATTAGGTGAGACTGTTAAGCTTGCTTCTGTTGATCAGTTCCGTGACAGCATGGACGACACTAAGACAGTATTCCAAGAGATCTCTGAAGGCGCTGATATCATTAAGATCAACAACTTCGAAATCCCTGCGCGTGCTTACTGTTCTCGTTTCAACTTTAAAGGCAACGACCAACAGAAGATCATCGGTGAGCTTTCTGGTGGTGAACGTAACCGTGTTCACTTAGCTAAACTGCTAAAAGCGGGCGGTAACGTACTGTTACTCGATGAACCGACCAACGACCTTGACGTTGAAACGCTACGTGCTCTTGAAGAAGCACTGCTTGAATTCCCTGGCTGTGCAATGGTTATCTCGCATGACCGTTGGTTCCTTGACCGTATTGCGACCCATATCTTAGACTACCGTGATGAAGGTCAAGTTAACTTCTACGAAGGTAACTATACTGAGTACACTGAGTGGCTTAAGCAGACTCTGGGCGCTCAAGCGGCAGAACCGCACCGCATCAAGTACAAGCGTATCGCTAAGTAAATAAGCTTGTATTTTGAACAAAGGCCGCGATAATAGCGGCCTTTGATATATCTGGCTTACGTGTTATGCATCGATATAGAGAGATCACTTATGGTTGAAAGACGTCAATTTTCACGAGTTATTTATCAAGTCCCGACTGAGATCTCACAAGGGCAAGTAAATGTATCAGGCTCAGTGCAAGACTTATCACTCCATGGTTTACTCATTCAATGCAATGAATCAAAACAACTTAGCCATGATATCCCTGTTCAAGTGAGCTTTAAGCTCGAAAGCAGTGATATCAATATTCAGTTAGAAGCAACGATAGTCTCTACCATCAATACCTCAATGCGTTTACGCATAGAGCATTTAGATATTGATAGTATTAGCCACCTTAAGCGCCTTGTGGAGCTTAACGTTGGTGACGATGAACTGCTTTATAGAGAGATTGAACACCTTACCGATTTAGGTAGAGAGTGATATCTCCATTACCCTTTTTCTATTAGAAGCATTTAGTTAATACAGAACCATGTCTAAAAAAATTTCCATCACTATTCCCTCTAGTCAGGGGGAACAGACGTTTTACTTCGGCCGAAAAGCCGTGCTCATGTGCACCACTGCCATTTTTTCAGTACCGTTACTGATTAGCGGAGCGGCGTACATGCACTTCGAGAGTAAACAAGAACTCGCGATGCAAGCAGGTGACGCACAAGAGTTGATTGAAACTCTGATTGTTGAAAAAGAGCAAACTGAGTTTCTTTATGCTGAGCAAGTAGAAACCAACCATTCGCTATCGCAAACACTGACTGAGAAAGAAGGCACGATTCAACTGCTTGGTAAGCGTGTATTCGATGTGGAATCAGTACTTGGTCTTGCTGATGAAGAGCTGCTTACCGATGATGCATCTTTAGAAGATCGTATTGATGCGGCTGCAGTCGATTCAGCAGTAAGAGCCACGATGTTCCGTTTGATTCCAAACGACAGCCCGATGGCTTATCAACGTATCTCTTCTTCTTATGGTAGCCGCACTAACCCTATTTCAGGTAAACGCCACGTACATACTGGTATCGATCTAACGTGTAAGCGTGGTGAAGATATTGTGGCGCCCGCAGATGGAGTCATTGAAACAGTACGCCCAAGTAAAAAAGGCTTCGGCAACTTTATCACTATGCGTCACTCGTTTGGTTTCATGAGTTCTTATGCGCACCTACAGAAGTTCAAGGTACGTAGCGGTCAGTTTGTAAGTAAAGGCGATGTCATTGCGAGCTGTGGTAATTCAGGTAACTCAACCGGCCCACACTTGCATTATGAAGTACGCTTCCTTGGCCGTTCGTTGAACCCTCAATACTTGATGGATTGGACACCGGAAAACTTCAACTACGTATTCGAAAAAGAGAAAAAGGTTAAGTGGGGCCCACTGGTTCAGCTGATTGATAATGTGGTTCGTTTGCAGATCAACCTGACTAACGTGCCTTACATTAGCTCAACCATCGACACCGTATCGAGTGAAGATAGTAAGAAACCTATTACGACTAACTAGACACAGCTAACTAGAACCTGTTGATTTGGCCTATGATGATCTAATTGCATTTAGCCTACAGTAGGCCAAATGCTTTCATAGCGTTCAACACAAACAAAAAGAGCGACCATCAGGTCGCTCTTTTTTATGATTTCAAATCGTATTAACCACGATGAATCGAGTCATGTGCTTGTTTTAGAAGACTTTGGCTCTCTTGCAAAAATTGTTGTGAGTAGTCACCAAACCAATCACTCACTTGGTTGAAGCTCTCAACAAACTTGGCTTTATCTTTGCCATCTAGGATTTCTAACGCCTCTCCGAAACAGCTATGGAAGCGTCGAATCATTTCAATGTTCTCATCTGAAGAGAGAATGATGTCACCGTACAGGTTCGGGTCTTGAGCAAACAAACGACCAACCATCGCAATCTCAAGTCGGTAGATTGGCGAGCTTAGCTTCAGAAGTTGATCAATGTTCGGGTTCTCTTTACTCAGGTGCAAGCCGTAAGCAAAAGAGGTGAAGTGACGAAGTGCTTGAATCAAGGTCATACCGTGATCGTGTTCAGCTGCATCCATCTGACATAGGCTCGCACCCCAGATACCAAATTGATTCAGTAGCCATTGGTAGCTTTCAGAACCACGACCATCACTGTAGACAATCACCTGCTTAGCAAGGCTAGGAACATCAGGACCAAACATTGGGTGCAATCCAACCACTGGGCCTTGGTGCATGTCCATCATTGCTTGTAGCGGTTTTGACTTAATCGATGTTAAATCACAAAGAATACAATCGCTTGGTAGGTTACCTAGTTTTGCAATCACACCTTCCGTTAGGTGAATTGGAACCGTAACAACAACAAGGCCAGCATTATCTAAGATTTCGTCGGCCTTATCCCAATCTTGGCTGCCGAGGATTTTCACTTCGTAGCCAGACAGTTTGAACATACGACCAAACAAGCCACCAAGTTGACCATTACCACCAACGATAACCACTGAACGTAACTCTGGGTTTAGACACTTAAAACCAGAATCTTTCTCACTGGCATAAGACTCACGCATAGTACGACGCAAAATATCTTCGATTAGCTGTGGTGGAACCCCTATTTTCTCGGCTTCTTGACGACGAGATGCCAGCATTGCAGCCTCACGCTCTGGTACATAAATAGGTAAACCATGTTCACTTTTTACTTCACCGACTTTCTCTACTAGAGCCAATCGCTGAGCAAGTAAATCCAACATTTGTTTATCGACAGCATCGATTTGGTCGCGTAATTCGTTCAGTTCAACGGCCATTTTATTCCTTACTAATCTATAAGCCCCTACTAACGCTGAGTTCGCTAGTAACAGATCTTAAAATGCCCCATTAGATGAGGCACTTAAATTTAAAACTCTGACTAACCTTTCAAACGGTTCTCTAAGAACGGGACTAATTCCGTATGTGCATGCTTCAATAGTGCCTCAGTTGAATCCCAATTGATACACGCGTCGGTAATAGATACGCCGTATTTCATCTCATTGAGAGGTATATCCGAAGATTGGTTTCCTTCGTTAATATGGCTTTCAATCATAAGGCCGATAATCGACTTGTTGCCTTCACGAATTTGGTGAATCACATCTTCTGCAACTAGAGGTTGGCGGCGGAAATCTTTGCGAGAGTTCGCGTGGCTACAGTCGACCATTAGCGCAGCCTCTAAGCCAGATTTACCCAGCTCTTGCTCACATTCGTGTACCGATACTGAATCGTAGTTCGTCTGCTTACCGCCACGTAAAATCACGTGACCGTTTGGGTTACCTTGCGTTGTTAGTAGTGCAACTTGACCTTCGCGACTAATACCCATGAAACGGTGGCTAGAAGAAGCCGCCTGCATTGCATTGATTGCTGTACCTAAGTTGCCATCGGTGCCGTTTTTAAAACCGATTGGCATTGAAAGACCACTTGCCATCTCACGGTGAGTTTGCGATTCAGTAGTACGAGCGCCAATCGCCGCCCAACTGAAGGTATCTGCTAGGTATTGCGGGCTGATTGGATCTAGTGCTTCTGTTGCGAGTGGAATTTCCATCTCAGCAAGTTCAACCAGCAGCTCACGACCAACATGCAGACCGTGCTCAATATCGAAAGTGCCATCTAGATGAGGGTCATTAATCAAACCTTTCCAACCAACAGTAGTACGAGGCTTTTCAAAGTAAACACGCATTACAATATACAGTTGATCGCTCAGTTCTTCAGAAAGTGCTTTTAGGCGTTTCGCATACTCTTTCGCAGCTTCAATGTCATGGATAGAACATGGACCACATACAACAAGCATACGATGATCTTTCTTATGAATGATGTTTGCGATAGTTTGACGAGACTCTTGAATGAAACGACGAGCATTATCACTCAAAGGCAGTTTTGCTTTTAACTCCTCAGGAGTAATCAGTACCTGTTCGTCGATGATATTGACATTGCTTAATTCACTTTTCTGCATAACTCAACCTGTATATTTATTTTTACACCCAACATTTCCATTTGGGCTAACAATCTTTAAAAACACAATAACAGCTACAAAAACGATTGCAAGTGTAAACAATAAAAAACATTTAATGTAAATATAAATTTACATCCCATCTTTAGCTCGTTCTGAGGCACAAATAGGCCTTAACCACACCAAGCACATACAAAAAAGGCGATATCTTTAATATCGCCTTCTTAAAACTTATAGAGTGTTTATTTATCACCCAGCGTTTAACATCCGCTTAATTTGCTCTGAGGCCTCTTTCCATCGGCTATCCGAGTGAAGCGTCGGTAAATCAAAGCTGTGCTTTTTAAACAATGAGTTGGCTAAAGGCACTTCTTGAATCGCTAAGTGATCAAGAGCCTCAATTTGTGCATCTCGTTTATTACACATCAACACCATGTCACACCCCGCATTCAAGGCCGCTTTCGCTCTGTCGGCTGGTCCGCCCATAATAGCAGCACCTTCCATGGTTAAGTCGTCCGAGAATATTAGGCCTTTAAAGCCAAGTTTTTGTCTCAATACTTTCTGTAGCCAATACTGAGAGCCACTTGCTGGTTGATCATCATAATGAGAGAACACCACATGTGCAGGCATCATGGCATCCAATATTCCGGCTTCAATTTGCGCCTTGAAGATTGCCATGTCGGTTTCAAAGATGTCGTCTCTAGGGTCATATGGCGTCTCTAAGTGTGAGTCAGCAATTACGCCACCGTGTCCAGGGAAGTGTTTTCCTGTTGTCGCCATGCCAACCGACTTCATGCCTTTGATGAACGCGCTGCTATGACGAACGATGGTCTCAATATCTTCACCAAACGCTCGGCTACCAATTGCTTTACAGTCGTGGCCTTTATCTAATACTGGCGCAAAGCTCAGGTCGATATCATGGGCAATCAATTCCGCCGCCATCAGCCAACCCGCTTGTTCTGCTAACTGTTCGCCATTATTCTTAGTCGCGAATTCTTGAGCTGCTGGGATAATTGAAAAGCCATCACGGAAACGCTGTACTCGTCCGCCTTCTTGGTCAACGCCGATTAAAATAGGACGTTTTGCAACTTTGCGAATCTCTTTATTTAACGCCGATAACTGTTTGCTATCGTGGTAGTTTCGAGCAAATAAGATGAGACCACCAACAGTTGGGTGCTCCAAAATCTCTCTGTCTTCAGCTGTCAGCTCGTAGCCTGCAACATCAACCCACAACGGTCCCATATTTATCCCTTATTAAACCTAATTTCATAAACTTCCCGAGATTATTCTCTTTAAATTTGCTTTACAATGTTTTTAAACCAATCTGTGGAAGACTTTAGGAATGCAGTGCAAGAGCTTAGGAATGGATCATAAAGAACTGTATATCGGCGTGATGTCGGGGACGAGTATGGACGGCGTTGATACTGCTTTAGTTTCGATTGAAGATACGCGTATCACATTACTCGCTCATGATGAGTTCCCAATGCCTGATGATCTCAAAGCGCGTCTGCTTGAGGTGTGTATTGGTCAGAAAACGGATTTGATTGCTATTGGCGAACTCGACCACCAGCTTGGCCATCTATTTGCTGATGCGGTTCTGCAACTTCTCGACAAGTCAGACACACCTGCATCTTCTGTGACTGCGATTGGTAATCATGGCCAAACGGTGTTTCATCAGCCAACAGGCGAATCTCCATTTACCATGCAGCTGGGTGATGCCAACATCATTGCCGCTAAAACACAGATTCAAACCGTCGCTGATTTTAGACGTAAAGACATGGCATTAGGCGGACAAGGTGCACCGTTAGTCCCCGCCTTCCACCACACTATTTTTCACCCGCAAGACAGCTCAGTTGTAGTGTTGAATATTGGTGGTATCTCGAATATTTCAGTACTGCGCCCGAATCAGCCAACGCTTGGTTATGATACTGGCCCGGGCAATATGTTGATGGACGCTTGGGTTGATAAACATACGGGTAAGAAGTTTGACCGTGATGCGCAATTCGCACTTAAAGGCCAACTTAATCAAGCTTTACTCGAACAGCTGTTGAATGAATCTTATCTATCTCAATTACCACCCAAAAGTACCGGTAGAGAGTTGTTTAACCTACCGTGGCTAGAACAACAGCTTACAGAATTTAAAGACCTTGCAGCAGAAGATGTGCAACGCACGCTTTGTGAATACACGGCATTGACGATAGCCAATGAAGTGGAAACTTATCGCTTGGGTAACCAACCTGCACTCTATGTGTGTGGTGGCGGTACGAGAAACCCATTGTTGATGAAAAGGTTGGCTGAATTGCTTCCGAGTTGGGAAGTGGAATCGACCACCAGTAAAGGCGTTGATGCCGATTATATGGAAGCTATGGCCTTTGCGTGGCTTGCCCAACGCCATGTTCATCAACTGCCAAGCAATTTACCAGAAGTGACTGGCGCAAGTAGAGCTGCCTCTCTAGGCGTTCTCTATCGTGCTGACTAAACCATTTTAGAACCATCATTTTAGAATCACCATTTAAGGATCATTATGAGTAACGACGCTCTCATATCAGCGCTCTCGCACCTCGTTTCGGAGGGGAGAAACCCTGATACTATGGATATTGATCTGCTCACCTCTCTCGAAGTGGTTGAAAAGATTAACCAACAAGACAAACAAGTCCCACTGGCGATTGAAGCGGAACTGCCGCAGATCGCGAAAGCGGTTGATAAAATTGCTCATGCCTTTCAAAACGGTGGTCGACTGATTTATATGGGCGCAGGCACCAGTGGTCGATTAGGTGTGTTGGACGCATCAGAATGCCCACCGACTTTCGGTGTTTCAGACAAAATGGTTATCGGCCTAATTGCAGGTGGACCAGAGGCGATTTTAAAAGCCAAAGAAGGCGCAGAAGACTCGCTGACTCTCGGTATTGAAGATCTGAAAGCGATTCAATTTTCAGAAAATGATGTCGTGGTGGGTATAGCTGCCAGTGGTCGCACACCTTACGTGATTGGTGCACTCAACTATGCCAATCAGCTTGGCGCGGTGACCGTTGCATTGTCTTGTAACCCTGATTCTCCAATTGCTGAAATCGCTCAAATCGCAATTAGCCCGGTGGTTGGCCCAGAAGCATTGACTGGTTCAACACGACTCAAATCAGGTACAGCACAAAAGCTGGTGCTTAATATGCTAACGACTGCCAGCATGATTCGTATCGGTAAGAGCTACCAAAATCTGATGGTCGACGTAAAAGCGACCAATGAAAAGTTGGTTGCCCGCGCTGCTCGTATCGTTATCCAAGCAACTGAATGCGACAAAGCGCTGGCAGTCTCGACACTTAAAACGACTGATTACGATGTGAAGTTGTCTATTTTGATGATTCTAACCGGGCTAGATTTAGAATTGGCCAAGGCTCAGCTTGATAAGCAAAATGGTTTCTTGAGAAAAGCAGTCGAGAATAATCAGTAATCTGCTTCTGTTACTCTCACTACAAACAAAAAGACCAGTACACATGCGGTACTGGTCTTTTTAGTTTTAATTTTTTATCGCTAGCTTGGGCTTAATAGTCGTTTGAGAACTCATCCCAGCCACGTTGCCATTCCATGCGGAAACGTTGAGCGTCTTCCGTACCAGAGCACACGCCTTCATACACCTGACCAGATAAACCAATCTGATAAGCATGGTTCGGATTACAATATTCAGTCACACCTAGATGGTAACCTTCTGTGTAACTCGCTTGATCGACTGCGCCAAGCTCAGTCATCTCTGAATACGAACGCTGAGTGTGACCTTTGATGCCATCACGATAGCCAATCTCTTGCCAATTGCCCTCAGCGGCTAAATCTTGAACATTGGCGCTGCATCCTGCAAGGCTAAATGCCACGGCGAATAGTGCGATTATTTTTTTCATTTCAGTCCTTTATATTTACCTAGCCACTTCCTGACGAAGCGTTACCTTTATGGTGATTCTCCGCTGAACACTGGCTGATGTCCACTTATGTCTGTTATCTGCCACTGATATCTATTGGTTACCGCTTAAAGCTGATAAATCACAACTTGCCAGAAGCAAGAGCCTTCTCAACACGAATAACCAACCGCTCTACAAACGTAGCAAACCACTCAATCAGTTATAACACCACTTAATTGACTATTCGACCACTCACTCTCATAGCGGAAGTTTCTTTTCATACTCTTCTTTAATATACACCCTGACTTAATTAATACATTCAGGGATAACAAATTATGATGTGGTTTCTTACCTGTGTTGCAGCACTCATTGGTGGCTACTTTATTTACGGTGCCTTTATCGAGAAGATTTTCGGTATCAATGAAAAGCGTCAAACACCCGCTCACACTAAGCAAGATGGCGTGGACTACGTTCCAATGTCGACACCAAAGGTTTACCTAGTTCAACTGCTTAACATTGCAGGTGTAGGTCCAATCTTCGGACCTATCATGGGTGCCCTTTACGGCCCAGCAGCGATGCTTTGGATCGTGCTAGGTTGTATCTTCGCAGGTGCAGTACACGACTACTTCTCAGGTATGTTATCTATCCGTAATGGTGGTGCTTCGGTTCCAACCATCACTGGACGTTACCTAGGCAATGGCGCAAAACACTTTATGAACATCTTTGCCATTGTTCTACTGCTTCTTGTTGGTGTGGTATTTGTTTCTGCTCCTGCAGGCATGATCACTAACCTAGTGAACGACCAAACTGATTTCGCGATGTCTGCAACAACCATGGTTGTTATCATCTTTGCTTACTACATCATCGCAACGATTGTCCCTGTCGATAAAATCATTGGTCGTTTCTACCCACTGTTCGGTGCACTACTTATCTTCATGTCTGTTGGCCTAATCACTGCGATTGGTCTATCTGACGAGCACCAAATCATGGGTGGCTTCGAGATGAAAGACATGTTCACCAACATGAACCCGAATGACCTACCACTTTGGCCTGCTCTATTCATCACTATCGCTTGTGGTGCAATCTCTGGCTTCCACGCAACTCAGTCACCACTGATGGCGCGTTGTATGGAAAACGAGAAGAACGGTCGCTTCGTATTCTATGGTGCAATGATTGGTGAAGGCATCATCGCTCTAATCTGGTGTGCACTTGCTCTTTCATTCTTCGGTTCAGTTGAGTCTCTATCAGACGCAATTGCAAACGGCGGCCCAGGTAACGTGGTATACAGCGCTTCATTTGGTCTACTGGGTGTATTCGGCGGTATCCTTGCTTTCCTTGGCGTGGTTATCCTACCAATCACTTCTGGTGACACAGCATTCCGTTCAAGCCGTCTTATCCTTGCTGAATACTTCAACATGGAACAGAAAACACTGCGTAACCGCCTACTGATGGCTCTGCCACTGTTCGTTATCGGTGGCATCTTGACTCAAGTTGATTTCGGTATCATCTGGCGCTACTTCGGTTTTGCTAACCAATCAACAGCTGTAATGATGTTATGGACAGCTTCGGCTTACCTACTTCGTCACAATAAACTGCACTGGGTAACTACGGTTCCAGCTGTGTTCATGACATCTGTATGTATCACATTCATCCTGAACAACAGCCAACTAGGCTTCGGTCTACCAATGCAAATCTCGACCATCATTGGTGTGGTGAGTGCACTTGGTATTGCGGCTTACGTTATCAAGATATCAAAAGGCAAAGGTGATATCGACCTTGCTGATGAAGAAGAGAAAGAAGCAAAAGGCGTAACCAAAACTGCCTAGTTCTTTCAGACTTTGAATAAAAGAGACACGTCTTCATTGAGAGACAAAACAACAGCCAAACACACTTCGCTTGCTCCCGTAATCACCCAGTGATTCGTGGAAATTAAGACTAAAGCCCGTCCTCTGTGATGGGCTTTACTGTATCTCAGCATTGAGAAGCAATCGTCACTCGATATAACCAACGAAAACACAAGCAAAGCTACCGTTACCACGCAATGAGCTTTACACTTAACAAGCGTCTCAATAGGTGAAAATATGGAACTCATTCTCTCTCTTCTGCAACAAACTTGTGTCTACTTAGTGATTGCTTACATGCTAAGTAAAACCCCGCTGATTCTCCCTCTGTTAAGCATCTCTTCACGCTTAAGTCATAAAGTCAGCTGTTATGTTCTGTTTTCCCTGTTCTGCATTATGGGCACCTATTTCGGACTGCAGATTAATGACGCGATAGCCAACACTCGTGCAATGGGGGCGGTAATGGGAGGCCTGTTTGGCGGCCCTGTCGTTGGCTTTGCCGTAGGCTTTACCGGCGGGATTCATCGCTACTCATTAGGTGGCTTTACTGACTTAGCTTGTGCGATTTCAACCACTGCAGAGGGCCTGATTGGTGGCTTGCTGCATGTATACTTAGTCCGAAAGAACAAAGCCAGCCAGTTGTTTAACCCGATGGTGGTGTTCTCTGTGACGCTATTTGCAGAGATCATTCAGATGTTAATTCTGCTCGCAGTCGCTAAACCGTTTGAGCAGTCCTACGCTCTAGTTTCTGATATTGCCGCGCCAATGATCATTGCTAACTCAGTGGGCGCTGCACTGTTCATGAGCATCATCCAAGACAGAAAAACCATCTTCGAGAAATACTCCGCAACCTTCTCGCGCCGCGCACTTACTATTGCCGAGCGTTCGGTAGGTATTTTGCATGGCGGGTTTAATTCAGATAACGCGCAAAAAATCGTACGTATCGTTTACGAAGAGACCAATGTTGGGGCGGTAGCGATCACCGACCGAGAAAAAATCCTCGCGTTCGTTGGCATTGGCGATGAACACCATATTCCAAATACCCCTATTTCATCGCAAAGCACGCTCACTTCGATGGAACAGAACGACATCATCTACCTTGATGGCAAAGAGAACCCATACCAATGTTCTCTTTCGCAAGATTGTAAGTTAGGTTCTGCGCTGATTATCCCACTGCGTGCCGGTAACGAAGTCGTCGGTACCATCAAACTGTATGAGCCTAAGCTAAAGCTATTTTCAACCATCAACATGTCGATGGCTGAAGGTATTGCTCAACTATTGTCGAGTCAGATCCTGTTCAGCAACTATCAGCAACAACAAACCCTGCTTACCCAAGCTGAAATCAAACTACTGCACGCTCAAGTGAACCCACACTTCTTGTTTAATGCGCTTAATACGATTAGCGCCGTTACTCGCCGTGACCCTGATAAAGCGCGAGAGCTTATTCAGCACCTATCTCACTTCTTTAGAAGCAACCTTAAGCAGAACATCAACACTGTGAAACTCAAAGATGAGCTTGCACACGTCAATGCGTATCTCACCATTGAAAAGGCACGTTTTACCGACCGGTTAGAAGTGGAATGGGACATAGATCCACAGTTATACGAGTCACAACTACCAAGCTTTACCCTGCAACCATTGGTTGAGAACGCCATCAAGCATGGCATTTCGAACATGCTAGAAGGTGGCACAGTGAAGATCTATAGCGAGGCTTTCGAGAGTGGGTTCAAGTTAACCGTTGAAGACAACGCGGGTAATTATCAGAAGCCATCTCAAGATCATGTAGGATTAGGGATGGAGATTGTTGATAAACGACTCACTAATTTCTTTGGACAAGATTCAGCACTAAAAATAGAATCTCAACCACAGCAATTTACTCGAATGAGCTTTATCATACCTATACTAAAATAATGATGTTTTCATAGATGTTAGCTCCCCCAGTAGTAACATTTAGCAGACATTAAAAAGATAAGCGTGAATCAAGCAGGGATGGCACAAAAATGAAGATTGTAGGATGTTAAAAGCATTAGTTATCGATGATGAGCTTTTTGCTCGCGAAGAACTGATTGAACTTCTGACCGAAACCGGAGAAGTCGAAGTCATTGGTCAAGCGAGTAACGCAATTGAAGGACTTAAGCAGATCAACCTTCTCAAGCCTGATGTGGTGTATTTGGACATTCAAATGCCTCAGGTCACCGGTATTGAATTGTTGAGTATGCTTGACCCGGAAACCATGCCCTACGTGGTATTCGTCACCGCCTACGACCAATATGCTATTCAAGCCTTTGAAGATAATGCTTTTGATTACCTACTTAAGCCAGTCGAGCCTTGTCGATTAAACAAGAGCGTTTGTCGCCTGAATAAGGTCATCAAACAAAATCAGAAAGCGCCAGCACAAGACATCTCTGCGATTGCTCCCTGTCACTTAGAGCAGATTCCATGTATTGGTCATAACCGCATTGTGATCATGGCAAGCCAAACGGTCGAGTGCGCCTATTCCGATATCAGTGGGGTGCATGTACGTAGCTCATCGCAAACCGCGACTTCACAGTTAACGCTAAAGATCTTGGAAGAAAAAACCGATTTGATCCGCTGTCATCGCCAGTATTTGATCAACATAAAGTCGATCCAAGAGATCAAACTGTTAGAGAATGGATTAGCGGAGATCATTACCCTGACTGGCTTTGAAGTCCCTGTTAGCCGTCGTTACCTCAAGACTTTAAAAGAGCAGCTCGGTCTTCAGTAAACACATCTCGGACGGGACATACAGCACGATCAAAAAAGCCAACGCATCAACGTTGGCTTCCTACTGTTTACAAATCGATAGTATTTGCGAATCAACTGTTTGCGAATCGCTAGTGTCTCGAATCAATAGAGATTAATCTACTTGCTTGATCTGCAGCTCTTTAGGTACTTCGAAGAACATGTTCTCTTCGCGACCTTGAATCTCTTCAACGCCAGTCGCACCTAGTTCGCGGATACGATCTAAGATTTGGTTAACTAACTCTTCAGGAGCAGAAGCACCAGCCGTTACGCCGATTTTCTTCTTGCCTTCAACCCATTCAGTCTGAATATCTTCTGGGCAATCCGTTAGGTAGCCTGGTGTGCCTAGCTTCTCAGCTAGCTCTTTTAGGCGTGTAGAGTTCGATGAGTTCTTAGAACCAACCACTATCACCACATCAACGTCATTCGCCATCTCACGCACCGCGTCTTGACGGTTTTGAGTCGCATAACAGATGTCGTCTTTACGAGGGCCTTGAATCTCAGGGAATACACGACGTAACTCTTCAATTACATCTGCCGTTTCATCAACAGACAGCGTAGTTTGGCTCACGTAGTGTAAGTTACTTGGATCATTAACCACTAGTTTTTGTACGTCTTCTGGTCTTTCAACCAAGTACATACCACCTGTTTGACTCGCGTACTGACCCATAGTGCCTTCAACTTCCGGGTGACCCGCGTGACCGATCAGTACTACTTCCATATGTTTACGGCTCGCACGAGCAACCTCCATATGAACTTTAGTCACCAAAGGACAGGTTGCATCGAATACCGTTAGCTCGCGCTCCTTCGCTTCTTTACGAACCGCTTGAGAAACACCGTGAGCAGAGAAAATCACGATATTGTCGTCAGGCACTTCACTCAGTTCTTCGACAAAAATAGCACCACGTTGCTTGAGCCCCTCAACAACAAAGCGGTTGTGTACCACTTCATGGCGAACATAGATCGGTGGCTGATACATTTCAAGTGCGCGCTCTACGATGCTAATCGCACGATCGACACCGGCACAAAAGCCACGAGGGTTAGCTAACATTATTTTCATTTCATTGCTCATCATTTACCGCGGTACTAAGGTTGTTTCTATAGAGTTCGCCGTCAGCGAGGTTCGCATTCTACAGTGAAGCGTCTAGACAGTGAAGCTCTAGGTGACATCACCGCAGTAAGGCTATCTTATTCTAACGTTAAGAGAGTTATTCTACCGTTAAGATATTGACGTCAAACGTAACGTCTTGACCTGCGAGTGGGTGATTAAAATCAACCGTCACTGAATCACCTGCGATCTCAGTAATAATACCTGGAATTTCCATCCCATCAGGACCAGAGAATGCCATGATAGTACCCACTTCAACTTCAGAATCACCAACAAACTTAGCACGATCCATATAATGAATATGATCAGGGTTTGGCATACCAAACGCATCTTCCGCTTTCAGTTCGATAGACTTTTCAGTTCCAGCTTCAAGTCCAAGTAAGCACGCTTCAAAGTTCTCACTTAGGCTGCCATCGCCCATGACGAACTTTGCAGGTTTGCCCATATTTTCGGTGCTATCGGCAACTGAACCATCCTTCATTTTAATCGTAAAATGTAGAGTTACTGCTGAATCATTTTTAATTGCTGCCACGTTACTTTCCTTAGATTTCTTTATTATTTGAGGATGCATTGTGCTTTGCTTCCTTGTTGACTGAAGCATAAAAAAAAGCGCCGTCGGAATCAACCGACAGCGCTTAGGGCTATTCTATTCTGTGAGTCATAGACTGACTTTGAGGCAAGCTATTTGCTTTCGTCTTTCTTACGGAAACCATCTAGGATGATCATCGCAGCACCGATACAGATTCCCATATCGGCTAAGTTAAATGCGGGCCAATGGTAAGTGCCCCAGTAGAAGTCTAAGTAATCGACAACAAAGCCATGTACGACTCGGTCAAACACATTTCCTACTGCGCCACCAATGATGATCGCATAAGCAATGTTATTCCACTTCTCTGCAGCTGGTAGTTTGCTCATCCAGTACGTCAGCATACCTGTTACCGCAAATGCGATACCGGTAAATAACCAACGCTGCCAACCACTTTGATCACTCAAGAAGCTAAACGCTGCACCATAGTTATGCACGTACAAAAAGTTAAAGAATGGCAGAACCTCAATACGGTTTGCCCAGCCATAACCCATGTTATCCATAACAAAGAGTTTAATGCCGATATCGGCAAGGAAGACCACTAGGGCCAACCATAGCCAACGCACACCAGATTGTTTTAACGAAACTTCACTCATTTCTATTCCTAGTATTTACGAAGTTGGTATTCACTGTTACTCAATTTAAGTGACCTGATTACCGTACTTGTATAAACACATTTCCTATAATTAAAAATAACCCCAGTTGATACTGGGGCTATGATTTTTACAAAAAGTTCAGTCTTTCTCTGAGCTGTTATGCGAACTTACGCACTTCGCCTTCACCGTCGATGTTCGACACACAACGACCACAAACTTTCTCATGACCTTCAATAGTGCCTACATCTGGAGTGTGGTGCCAGCAACGGTCACACTTCTCAGCTTCAGTAGCTGCAACTTCAACGAATAGACCAGCAACGTCTGTCTCTTGAGCTGCATCAGACTTCTCGCTTAATGGCTTAACAACAGCTGCAGAAGTGATAAGTACGAAACGTAGCTCATCTTCTAGCTTGTTGATTTTCGCCGCTAGTGCGTCGTCAGCGTATAGAATCACTTCAGCTTGCAGTGCGCCACCGATCGTTTTCTCTTTACGAGCATCTTCAAGAAGCTTGTTCACAGCGCCACGAACCGTTTGGATTTCAGCCCAGAATTCGTTGCTTAGCTCTTCGCCTTCAGCTAGACCGAATAGGCCTTCGAACCATTCGCCAGTAAACACGAACTTGTCGCGCTCACCCGGCATCTCGTTCCAGATTTCATCTGCAGTGAACGACATGATAGGTGCCATCCAACGAACTAGAGCTTCTACGATGTAGTAAAGCGCAGTTTGACAGCTACGTTGAGCATGGCTGCCCTGCTTCGCTGTGTACTGACGGTCTTTAATTACGTCTAGGTAGAAAGAACCCATTTCGATAGAACAGAACTGCATTAGACGTTGAGTCACACCGTGAGTGTTGTACTCGCCGTATGCTTTAACAATCTCTTCTTGTGCAGCTTGAGCACGGCCAACAGCCCAGCGATCAAGTGCAACCATCTCTTCAGCAGGTACTAGGTCAGTTTCAGGGTTGAAACCATTCAAGTTCGCTAGGAAGAAACGCGCTGTGTTACGAATACGACGGTAAGCATCAGCTGAACGCTTCAGGATTTCATCAGAAACCGCAACTTCACCCGTGTAGTCTGTAGAAGCAACCCATAGACGCAGGATATCTGCACCTAGCTTGTTGGTTACATCTTTAGGTGCAACAACGTTACCGATAGATTTAGACATCTTACGGCCGTTACCGTCAACCACGAAACCGTGAGTTAGTACTTGCTTGTATGGTGCTTCGTCTTTCATCGCAATAGATGAAATTAAAGAAGACTGGAACCAGCCACGGTGTTGGTCTGAACCTTCAAGGTAAAGATCAGCACTGTGAGTACGCTCTTCGTTCGGGAAGTTGTACTCTTCACGAGAATCAACAACCGAGAAGTGCGTCACACCTGAGTCGAACCATACGTCTAGCGTATCCATTACTTTTTCGTACTTATCAGCGTCTTCTGCGCCCATAAGTTCAGCAGCGTCTACATCCCACCAAGCTTGAATACCTTTCTCTTCAACTAACTTCGCGACTTTTTCAATAAGCGCTGGGCTTTCTGGGTGAAGTTCTGCTGTTTCTTTATGAACGAACAGAGCAATTGGCACACCCCAAGTACGTTGACGAGAGATACACCACTCAGGGCGACCTTCAACCATACCTTCGATACGGCTTTGACCCCATTCAGGCAACCACTCAACACTCTTGATAGACTCTAGTGCTTTAGCACGTAGGCCAGCTTGATCCATAGAGATGAACCATTGTGGTGTTGCACGGAAGATGATTGGAGTTTTGTGTCTCCAACAGTGTGGGTAGCTGTGCTCGTAAGCGTGGTGATGCAGAAGTGCACCTTTATCTTTTAGAACTTCTAAAACAGAGTCGTTCGCTTTAAATACGTGCTGACCAGCAAATAGCTCAGTATCTGGCAGGTAAACGCCGTTTGAACCAACTGGGTTAGCGATTTCTAGGTTGTACTTCTTACCAACCACGAAATCCTCTTGACCGTGGCCAGGCGCAGTGTGAACCACACCAGTACCTGAATCCGTTGTTACGTGGTCGCCAAGAACAGCAGGAACAGTAAAATCGTAGAACGGGTGGTTGAACTGAGAAAGCTCAAGATCAGCACCTGTAGCAAAACCAAGGTTATGGAAATGCTCGATACCTGCACGGTCCATTACGTCTTTTGCTAGATCAGAAGCAACAACGATACGTTGAGCTGGTTGGTCGCCATTCGCTTCAACTTGGATAAGCACGTATTCAAGATCATCACGTAGACATACTGCGCGGTTCGCCGGCAGAGTCCATGGTGTTGTCGTCCAGATAACGATAGAAATTTCGCCTTGACCCGCATGACCTTCAGCTAGAGTAAATTTCTCTAGCAGCGCCGCTTCGTCAGCTGCTGTAAATTTCACATCGATAGATGGAGAAACTTTATCTTTATATTCAACTTCAGCTTCAGCCAGAGCAGAACCACAGTCAGTACACCAGTGAACTGGTTTGAAACCTTTAAGAAGGTGACCTTTGTCTGCGATTTTGCCTAGAGAACGAATGATGTTCGCTTCAGTGCCGAAATCCATAGTACGGTAAGGTTTGTCCCACTCGCCCATGATACCAAGACGTTTGAAGCTCTCTTTCTGACCTTCAACTTGGCCCGCAGCGTACTTACGACACTCTTCGCGGAATTCAGCAGCCGAAATCTTCTGACCAGGCTTACCTTTCTTCTTCTCAACCATTAGCTCGATTGGAAGACCGTGACAGTCCCAACCTGGGATGTACGGTGCATCAAAACCAGAAAGGGTCTTAGATTTGATAATAATGTCTTTAAGAATCTTATTCAGCGCGTGGCCAATGTGAATGTCGCCGTTCGCGTATGGAGGGCCATCATGCAGTACGAAAGATTTTTTACCTTTCTTTGCCTTACGGATTTCGCCGTAAAGATCTTCTTTGTACCAACGCTTCAGCATTTCTGGCTCACGATTTGCCAGATTACCGCGCATTGGGAACCCTGTTTCTGGTAAGTTCAGGGTATCTTTATAATCACTCATCGATTCTTAATTCCGTTATATTGGGCGAAGTTAGACATTATGTTAATCGGTGGAATCATCCGATTAATTCTTTAGCTGAAGCAGCCACACCCTTGCGGCTTCAGCATCCAATTCTATTTGATTCTTTAGTGCGTCGAACGATTCAAATTTTATCTCGTCGCGCAGTTTGTGCAAAAGTCGTACTTCTAACTGTTTACCATATAAATTGGCTTTAAAGTCAAAAAAGTGCACTTCTAATTGCTGCCTTACCCCATTAACTGTTGGTCGTTGTCCAATATTAGCAACGCCACCGACAGGAACACCGTCGATATCCAAAGCTTCAACAACATACACTCCCGATACAGGAGAAACACAACGCTTTAATGGAATATTAGCGGTAGGGAAACCGATAGTTCTCCCTAGTTTTCGACCATGAGAAACACGACCACTGATACTGTAGTCACGCCCTAGCATGGTAGCACTAGAAGCCAAGTCATTGGCCGCTAACGCATTTCGTATCTCAGTACTGCTTACTCGTAATTGGTTTAAGCAATAGCTCTGGGTGCTCACCACCTCAAAACCATACTTCTCGCCTGCCGCTTTGAGCATAGCGAAATTACCAGTACGACCCTTACCGAAGCAAAAATCGTCACCGACAACCAAGAATTTCACGCCAAGCTTATCAACCAAAAGGTCTTTAATGAACGCTTCAGCCGACAAGCTTGCAAAATACTGATTAAAATTCACACACAATAAACGACTGATATCTAGCTTACTCAGTTGCACGTATTTATCTCGTAAGCGAGTTAAACGTGCTGGTGCTTTACCTTTGGCAAACAACTCCATAGGTTGCGGCTCAAACGTCATGACAACAGAAGGGAGCCCTAATGCTGCAGCTTGTTTAGAAACCTGACTCAGAACCTCTTGATGCCCTAAATGAACACCATCGAAGTTACCTATGGTTAATACACAGCCATGATGCTGCGCTTTAATATTGTGTATACCTCGGATCAGTTCCATTGTGATCAGCTAAAACCTGTTATTAACATCATTTATTGTGTGAAACCGACGGATTATATACTAATCAGTATTAATCTGTCGCTGCTTTTAAATGTTTTACTCGGATACCTAAAACCAGTATCGACACAATATAAGCAAAGGCGCCAAGTGCGATCAACCCTGTTAGTGTCAACGCTCTTTGGTTAAAGCCCCAATCAAGCCACAATTGCATATTGTCTAGCTGCCATAAAATCACGCCAATCATTACCGTACCTGAGATCAATAATTTAAGGCTAAACAACAATGTAGTCTTGGTTAAACGATAAACACCCGCTAGATGCAAACCACGATAAAGCAGAGTCATGTTCACGAACGCAGACAACGCCGTTGCGATTGCCAAACCAACATAACCATAGAAATAAGCGAAGATTGCGTTGAACACCATGTTAGTCACCATCGCAATGATGCCGTACTTAACCGGTGTTTTGGTGTCTTGACGAGAGTAATAGCCGGGAGCCAATACTTTAATAAGCATGAAATTCAGCAAGCCTGAAGCGTACGCCACTAAAGACATTGAAGCCTGATTAACATCATGAGGAGAAAACTCACCACGCATAAACAGCACCATCAACATCGGTTTTGCTAACACAATAAGACCGAACATCGCAGGAATACCGAGCAGCAGTACCATGCGCACACCCCAATCCATGGTGTGAGCAAACCCTTCTCCTTCAGCATCAACGTGCTTACGAGATAAAGCAGGAAGAATAACCGTCGCAATGGCAATACCAAACAAACCGAGTGGAAATTCTAATAGTCGATCCGAGTAATACAGCCAACTGATCGAGCCCGTCGCTAGAAAACTGGCAATGAAAGTATCGAACAACAAGTTGATTTGACTTACTGACACACCAAACAAAGCAGGGATCATTAACGTGCGGATCTTAACCACGCCCGGATCTCTCCAACCCCACTTAGGCTTAACCAGTACTCCCGCTTTAATCAAGAAAGGCATTTGGAACAGGAATTGAACTAAGCCTCCAAGAAAAACGCCGATGGATAAACCAATTTCAGGTTGTTCTAAATTAGGAGCAAGAAACCAAGCACAAGCAATGATCATTACGTTCAAGAACACAGGCGTAAATGACGAAACCGCAAATTTGCCCATGGTATTAAGGATTGCACCTGATAAAGCGACAAACGTAATGAACCATAAATAAGGAAAAGTAATTTTCAGCATTAGGCTGGCGAGTTCAAACTTAGGCGCCGAGGGGCCGTCATTAAGCCAATCAATAAACCAACCCGCACCGAACATTGCGGTGATAACCCCAGAGCCTAATACCCCAAGCACCGTAACAATAGAAACCAACACCCCAAGAGTACCGGACACCTTTGCTATCAAGTCTCGAGTTTTATCTTTATCACCTGCGGCGTGATATTCCGTTAATACTGGTACAAAGGCTTGAGAAAAAGCACCTTCGGCAAACAGCCGACGTAAAAAATTAGGAATTTTATTGGCGAAGAAAAATACGTCTGCACTTGCTCCTGCCCCCATTAAGTTTGCTACTACGACATCACGTACTAGCCCCAAGACACGGGAAACAAAAGTCATTACACTGACAATCAGCCCTGACTTTAATAGTCGTTTACTCACAGAAACCTCTGACACTGGTTGATTACTTTCAAGCGAGGATAAATACTATCCTATCCTAAGAAGCATATTTATTAGCATTGGTCTAAAAATGCTGTTAGAATCCCCGCCATCTTAACCGCGATGACCTTTCCATACCAAAGTTTGTTTGGCTACGATTGGTTTTTGCACAAATCATTTGACAATTAAGCGCTAATGAGGGATAGTCCTCGCCCTTAAATTGTCACCGAACTAAGTTTTTGGGAGTTAGACCCTTGGCAAACAGTAAATCTGCTAAGAAGCGCGCTATCCAAGCTGAGAAACGTCGCCAGCACAATGCTAGCCGTCGTTCTATGATGCGCACTTACATGAAAAAAACTATTGCAGCTATTGAAGCTGGCAATAAAGAAGCTGCAACTGCTGCTCTTGTAGAAGTTACACCTCTTCTAGACCGTATGGCGACTAAAGGCCTTATTCATAAGAATAAAGCTGCACGTCATAAGTCTCGTTTCGCTGCTGCAATCAAAGCTCTTTAATAGAAATTTGATTACAACGCAAAACGAAAAAAACCGGCCTTGGCCGGTTTTTTTATATCTAAAATTTGAGAAATGCTATTATTTTCCGGTGATTATTTAACTGAAAAACCGCTAATTTGCTTACCGATAAATAGCTAAGCAGCTAAAAAACAACGAGAAAAAAACAGACAAGCAGATAGATAGGTCGGTAATATAGATAGGCACTCACGTTTGACGTGAAATACTGACACTTCCTTGTGTCGGTCTTATTCCTGATAAGAAATCCACCTCCCACCAGCAATAAGCTACTTGCAGTAAATACCATGCAGTAGGTTAATCATCGCTTTTACTTCTTCACTACTCAATGTGTAATACACAGTTTGAGCTTCTTTGCGAGTTTCGACCAAACCATCTCTTCTCAACCAAGCAAGATGTTGAGATAAAGCAGACTGACTCAGTTCCAACTTGCCACACAACTCCCCAACCGACAGCTCAGTACCATGTAATAGGCACAAGATCTGTAAGCGACGCTCGTTGGCCATGGCTTTGAGTAGAATCACAGCTTGTGCTGAGTTCTTCTCCATCTCTTTTAAGTTCATAGTTTGGCTCCCTACAACCTTTACGCCAACTACGGGCTATCAGTATTTCCGGCATATGGTGGAGTTATGATAATCGATATCAATTCATTAACAAACCGCCTCACTCGAACAATTTGCTAAAATCTGCGTCGCATACGTTTTTTACTGCTGGATGTTGGATCATCCTCTCAGCAAATATGACGTAGTACTCCTCTTTTAACTCTTCAATGCCACCTAATAATTGCAGTGATGTATCTTCCTCAACCTCAGACATATAAAGGGTTGGCGCTAAGAATATTGCGTCATCGTGGTAGCGAGCAAAAGCCTTCATCAATGCCGCATCATCAAACTCACCCAAAACATCAGGTTTAAGTCCTTGTCTATCAAACCACTGCAGCACTTTGCGCCCCATTGAGGTTCGACTACCAGGTATCAAAAGCTTTCTTTGTTCTAATACCGCGGGGAAGTTCACACCTTCAACCTTGCCGGAACTGAAAAAGCTCATTCCACTTTCGCCAAGCTTTTTACTAAACAGGCCAGGGCTTTGACTCGAATCCACCGGGCAATCAGACAAGATCATATCGAGCTTATGCTGAGAAAGTTGCTCAAGTAGCATTTCATGGGTCGATTCAAAGCAACGTAAATGAATGCTGTTATCTGGGGGAATCGTCGACATCAGTATCTTGCTTACGAGTCTTTTAGACAGTGCATCCGCAACACCAACATCAAACAGAATATTAGAGTGCTGGCTATAATTTACGATATCCAGCATCTCATAACTCAGGCCAAACATACGGTCAGCGTACTTAAAGACTAGCTGCCCAAGCTCTGTCGGCTCAACACTGCGACCATTACGCTTAGTTAACTTGCCATCCATACGCTCTTCTAACGCTTTTATCTGACCAGTTACTGTTTGTGGTGTTAGGAATAGAGCTTCTGCCGCTTTAGTAACAGAGCCTTGTTTGCAAACCATCCAAAAGTAATAAAGGTGGTTATAGTTGAGGTGCGACATAGATGTGCCGTAATAAAAGAGTAGATACCCTTTTATATCAAATATGACACTCCCACTCAACAAACTCGGAAAAACCAAACCTAACTAACCATTATCACCTGTTTTTACGAAGTGTCTGATTTCATAATGTAATATTTCAGCGATTATTTTCAATTTTTCTCTAACTTTTAAGATCTATATCACCCAAGTTGAAAATCACAAAAACACCAATTAAAACAAAAGGTTAAATTAACAACATTTACTGTCAAAATATTTAAACAGCAAATCATCACAAAAAAAACCAACCTAAACCAAAATGTAATATTACTGAAATATTTGTTCTCTAACATCACGCTCAGATTAAACAAACAGACCAAACACAGACTTAAACGGTCCAATGGAGAAAACATTATGAACCAAGCTACTACTGCAGCAGCGCCTATCTCGAGCACTACTCGTTGGCTACGCTGGGCTAACTTGGCATTCATGCTTTACCTACTATTACTTTCAGTTTCAATGGTTGGTACAGGCTTCAAATGGGCAACAGGCGAGCAAGCAAAGGTTCTTTTCGAATTTGCTTCACACCCAGTTGCAGGCTTAATGATTGGTTTAGTGGCAACAGCACTTATTCAATCATCAAGCACAGTTACTTCAATTATCGTTGGCCTTGTGGCAGGTGGTTTACCTGTTGAGCTAGCAATCCCAATGATCATGGGTGCTAACATTGGTACTACGGTAACCAATACGCTAGTTAGCCTTGGTCACGTTCGTTGTAAAGAAGAGTTCAAACGTGCATTCGCAAGTGCGACTATTCACGACTTCTTTAACCTATTAGCCGTTGCTATCTTCCTACCACTAGAGATGGCGTTTGGTATTCTAGAAAAGATTTCTCACTGGTTGGTATCACCAATGCTAGCAACAGGTGATATGAGCATGGGTGGTCTTAACTTCATCAAGCCAATCACTAAGCCAGTAGTTAGTGCTATTAAAGAGCCTCTATCAACATTTGGCGACACTGTTGGTGGCATCATGCTTATCGTTCTAGGTATTGCGACTATTTTCGTAGCTATCACGGTAATGGGTAAGCTAATGAAGAGCCTGATGGTTGGCCGTGCTCGTGAGATTCTAAAGAATGCAATTGGTCGTGGTCCTATCCACGGTATCGCTTCTGGCTCTATCGTTACTATCCTTGTTCAGTCTTCTTCTACGACAACAAGCTTGATGGTTCCACTAGTAGGCTCAGGTGTTCTTAAAGTACGTGACGTTTACCCATTCACTCTTGGTGCAAACATCGGTACATGTATTACGGCTCTACTTGCAGCTACAGCAGTATCTGGTGAGTTCGCAGTATTCGCACTACAAATTGCTCTAGTACACTTGGTGTTCAACATCATGGCAACGGTATTCATCTTCGGTATTCCGTTCCTACGTGAGCTACCAGTTAAAGCGGCAGACATGATTTCAGACATGGCTGTGAAGAACAAATCAGTAGTCGCTGGTTACCTTGTTGCGGTATTCCTTGTACTGCCTGGTACCGTGTTAGCTTTGACTGCTTAATAGCAAAACAAACATCGCTTATAGCAAAGCCCGCAACCTCCTAGGTTGCGGGCTTTTTCTTTTTAGGAACGGATGCAGGAAACAAAAAGAAGATGCGGGATTTGAGTAAGCGAGTAACGAAGACCAAAACCAGATACGAGATTCGTGTAAACGAGTAACGAAAAGCGACTATCTCTAATTATCTGCGTTTTAATATTTCATATCTAACTGACTCAAATCTAAACACGCTCTTCGCATCTCGAATCCCGTTTACTCGCATCTAAAAAACGCTTACTTACCTTGCTCATTACGCAGGTACATAATGGCAACCATACCAAAGCCGATAAATTGCCATAGATACTGCCCGTCGCTTGCACCTGTGATGGTTTGAGTGAAAGCCATACAAGCAGTCACAAACAGAGAAGCAAAGGCGGCATAGAGCAACCACGGACGTTCTTTGCCAACCATGAACTCACCAGCAAGTACCGAACGAAGAACCAATAAAAACGGCACACATTGCAAAGCAATCAAAATTGGGAACATAAAATCGAACGTTGGACTCAATAAAGCATGACCGATTTGGCTCTTATCCCAAGTGCCGACAATATAGCCTTTCCAACCCACCCAAGTGTCTCCCGCATAAGCGGTATCGGGTGTAATGTAGCCAAGTAGCACGCCCATCACTTTATCGATAAAGCCATTTTTAAACCAAAAGACGAATAAGAAGATCTGAATTGGAATGATCTGAAAAGCAAACTTCTTCAACATGTGTGTAGCCCCAATAATGAATGATTTGGTACCAGTATCTGGAAGTCGATGTTTTTACGCTTGATGCAAGGCAATCGAGCCTGAGTCCAAACAATAATCAAACATATTGAGACAAGAAAGTCTTGCGGATATACCGTTGCTATTGTCTCTCACGAAACACCTTCGCTTAAAAACGTATTTCGTGGTTTAGGAAAGGTTTGTTTTTTATAAAGATTCAATAAGATCAAACAGTTGACCGTCATTCTCTTTTTTTACTTCGGTATAACGTTGATAGTTGTATTGCGAACCTTTTGGGTTGTCCGACAGCTTGTCAGCCACACTCAGTAGATAAAAGCTGATTGGGCTCGGCGTACTTTCGGCAGCATAGGATAGATAAGGGAACGCTTGATTAGCATGTTGATTGATTAACAAGGCTAGCCCCAAGGTAAGATTAGCGATGTCACAACGTGGGTTCATCTCGAAGGCTTGCTTTGCCAGTTGCAGTGCATGTTCGCGGTCTTCTTGTTCATGATTTTGTAAATAAGCCAAAGATTCCGAATACGACAGCAAGGCATTGACCAGATAATTATCTCGCCCTTGTTGTTGAATCGTATCCAACTGAAGTGCTATTTCCTCAATTGGCTGACCACCTTTTCCTTGGTAGAACAACGATATCCCCTCGGAGATAACACTCCAATCATCGTAGTTATCAATAGAGGTCACTCGATGACTTGCCACGCCGTATTCGGAGCTCATTGGAGCAATAATGGCTTTGACCTCGAGAATCACATCCCCAATTGCATCAAAGAAATTATCTTGGCTAAAGCGTTTTTCCACTTTCTGACTTTGATTCGGTTGGCGATTGTTTTGTACAAGCACGCTCAACACATAATCACTGTCCTTTTGTTTGAGCCAACCTTTGAGTTCAACACCATTGTTGGTCAGTGATTGCTTGCCCTGATGCGATAGCTGAGAAAAGTGGTAACCCGATAAGTTTTTTGCCGAATTCAGCCCGTAGAAAAGATAGTTATAAACGCTTTCTGACATCTCATAATCGTTCGCAGAATCGAGTGTTATGTCATGAATATAAACAGGAATTACATCACTTTGATGAGCAGAAATAACAGCAGTGTCATTAGCTGGGACATCGGTTTGCCATGCCCAAGCTGCTATTAAGCCAATAGAGAATACTGCGGTTGTAATCAGGGCGATGGTTTTCTTTTTCGACTTAGCAACAATAGGCTCAAGTTGAGAGGCGTCCTCAACGGGAGTTGGTTTAACGCTCGACTGAGTCACCTCAACATCGAACTGGTAACCTTGTTTAGGGATCGTCTGAATAATGCGATACGGACGTGACTTATCCTGAAGTTGACTGCGCAATAAACTGATGACTTGCCTAACCAGATTGTCAGACACTTGAGTTCTTTGCCACACATCAGAGGCTATCTGCTGAGTGCTAACCACTTGCCCGCGATTTTCGATGAAATAGCTGAGTAGCTTTGCTTGTAATGGCTCTAGATGAATCGCCTCATCATCAATCACCAACTGATTTTTATCAGGGTAGAAAGCAATAGGAAAGTCATGTTGCAACACGAAGCAATGCGAACGAGTCATAGCAGTTCTGTGGTTAGAAAAGACCCCACAAGATTATTGGTTTTATAAATAGTAAGCAAGCCAAGTATCACAAATAAAAAAGGCTGCACAATGGCAGCCTTTCAATCAAACAAAGCAGATTAGATTAAACCGAGAACGGGTACTTAATCGCTTCGTGGCATTCGTAACCTTCAACCCAGAAGTCATCCATCGTTACCCATGTTTCCAAATCTTCTAGAGACTTAATCTCAGGATTGATATGGAATGTTGGGCCAGCTAACGGCTCACGCTTTAGCTGAATGTCACGCATTGGCGCCAGCTGATCTTCGTAGATATGAGCATTCACAAGCTTGTGGTAAGCCACGCCAGCTTTCTTACCCGTGATTTGCGCCATAATAGCTAGGAAGACATACACTTGAACCATGTTGAAGTTCAGGCCTAAAGGCACGTCACAAGAACGTTGAGTACTGTTTAGGTACAGAGTGTCACCAAGTAGAGAGAAGTGATGGCTGTACATACACGGACGCAAACATCCCATGTGGAACTCACCTGGGTTATAGAAGTTTAAGATCTCACCACGGTCATCAATACCGTTCGTTAGATCATCAACAATCTTCTTCAGTTGGTCGATATGACCGCCATCAGGTTTTGCCCATGCACGTCCTTGAACGCCGTAAACACGGCCCATATCGTCTTCGCCCTTGCGGTAAGGGTTATTTAGCCATGCCTCGTTCAAGTTCGAATTCGCATCCCAAGTCTTAGTACCTAGTTTGCGGAAGTCTTCAGCATTATCGTAACCACGGATGTAGCCAAGCAGTTCAGCAACCGCGGCCTTCCAAAAGCTCTTACGCGTTGTTACTAGAGGGAACTGGTTATTACCAACATCATATTCCAGGTCAGCATTGATCACGGTTAGGCAGCGCTTGCCCGTGCGTTCATTTTCAATCCAAGTACCGTCATCAACGATACGCTGACAGAGATCTAAATACTGTTTCACACCAATTCCTTACTTCGTTTGTTGTGGTAATTCGTCTTTGTAGTGACCACGCTTGTATGCCCACACCATCATCAGCACACCGATGATAACCATTGGCAGTGACAAAATTTGTCCCATAGAGATAAATCCACCGAACAAACCTAGGTGAGCGTCAGGTTCACGTACGTATTCTACTAAGAAGCGGAATGTACCATATCCTGCTAGGAATAACCCTGATACAGAACCAAGAGGACGCGGCTTTTTGATAAACCAGTTCAAGATGAAGAACAGCACAATACCTTCAAGCGCCATCTCGTAAAGTTGAGATGGGTGACGAGGAAGTGGGCCACCGTTAGGGAACACAATAGCCCATGGCACATCAGTCACACGGCCCCAAAGCTCGCTGTTCATGAAGTTACCTAAGCGTCCCATGCCTAAACCAAATGGCACCAATGGTGCAATCATGTCTGCCACACCAAAGAAGGTTCGACCGTTCTTTTTGGCATACCAAAACATGGCAGTAATAACACCAAGCAAACCACCGTGGAAAGACATACCGCCAGTCCATACCTTAAATAGATAAAGAGGATCTGCTAGGAAAAGGTCAAAGTTGTAGAAAAGTACGTAGCCAATACGACCACCCAGCACCACACCTAGAAAGCCAGCAAACAGTAAGTCTGATACTTGCTCTCGAGTCCAACCGCTGCCCGGTTGATCAGCTCGACGATTTGCTAACCAAAGAGCAAACATAAAACCAACAAGGTACATTAAGCCGTACCAACGAACTGAGATTGGTCCTAGTTCAATAAGAACAGGATCGATATTTGGGAATTCGATAAAACCCTGAGACATACTTGGCTCTCTATCTAAATTGATTAACGGTTAGCTCAATGGCTAACAGAAAAGACACTACAGCAGCATTGTGGCTGCTATAAACATTAAAAATACCGCAAAGAATTTCTTCAGCACAGAGGTTGGCAATTGAGTGGCCAGTTTCGCCTCCACTCGAGTGGTCAAAACTGAGGTACAAGATATCGCGATCAAAGCCGGCAGATAAACGTAACCTAAGCTATACGCAGGAAGATCATCAACAGAAGATCCATGCCAAATGAAACCGAGCATTCCCGAAATCGCGATAACACAACCGCATACCGAAGATGAGCCCACAGCTTTGCGCATTTCCACACCATGATGGTTAAGGAAAGGCACCGATAAAGACCCACCGCCAATGCCCGCCAAGCTTGATACCAAACCAATACCGCCACCACACAATACGGTTTTAGCTGAACCCGGCATCGACTTTTGGCTCTTAGAGCGAATCGACAACAGCATTTGCAACGCCAATACCAAAACAATCACACCAAAGACTTTTGGTAAGTATTGAGCTGGAATGACATCGGCCACGAAAGAACCGAGGAAGCCGCCTATAACGACACCCGGCATCAACCACTTAACGACAAATATCTCTACGTTACCTAATTTTAAATGGTTAATCGCAGACGATCCCGACGTAACAATGATGGTTGATAGCGAAGTAGCCAATGCCATTTGCATCGCAAACTCTTGGGGGATACCCGCTTTAGGAAGCAAAAACAGTAAGGCAGGAACCACCAGCAAACCACCACCAATGCCTAGCAAGCCTGCTAAAACACCAACAATAGCACCAAGGCCTGCTAACAAGCCTATTAGTTCATATGACACGTTAAATCCTATTTTTTACCTGCTCGAATGAAGCCTGTAAATTCACGCTCTTCGAAATAGTTCAGCATCATACTATAGATGTCACTACCATACGGTTTTGAAAGTGCCTTATTTGCCAAATCCTGTAATTCAGCCAAGTTCGATTGACGAATCAAATATTTGGTTCTTGCGACATTCGAGGTATTCATACTTAGCGTCTCATACCCCAATCCAATCAATAGCAGCGCGCCCATCGGGTCACCGGCTAACTCGCCACAAATACACACAGGTAATTGATATTGCTTACAAGTATCATGAATTTGTTTTAATGCCATGATCACCGCAGGGTGCATTGATTCATAGACATCGGATACTCGTGAATTGTTCCGATCAACCGCTAATAAATATTGGGTTAAGTCGTTGGTACCGACTGAAACGAAGTCGACCTTATCCGCAATCAGCGGCAGTATGTACAGCATGGATGGCACTTCAATCATGATACCAACGCGAGGCATACGCACTCGGTTATCAAGCTCATGCACTTCGTCATACGCTTGTTCAATCAGTTGTAGCGCGTCATCCAATTCCTGAGCACCAGAGATCATCGGCAGCAAAATGCTCAAGTTATGGCTTTCACAACTCGCACGTAGCATGGCACGCAGTTGAATAATGAAGATATCTGGATGATCGAGCGTAAAACGAATACCACGCCAACCAAGGAATGGATTGTCCTCTTCGATAGGAAAATAAGGTAAGGCCTTATCACCACCGATATCGAGTGTACGCATCACCACTTGTTTCTCAGGGTAACTTGCCAGCACAGAACGATACTGCTTGAATTGTTCATCCTCTGACGGGAATCTTTGCTGTAACAAGAAAGAGATTTCAGTTCGATACAGCCCTACTCCATCAACACCTTGGTTGATGGCGATGTTAGTGTCTGCACTCAAACCCGCATTAAGTAGAATCTCTACTTGCTTGTCGTCTTGCGTTTTTGCCGGTAGGTACAGCTCGCGATTGACCATAGAGGAGAGCTCACTCTCTTCTAGAATCAGCCCTCGATACTCTTTAAGCAGGTTTTTAGTCGGCTCAATAAAGATCTCACCGCTATACCCATCCACAATCGCTCGCTTGCCATTAGCTTGAGCTAGATTGAGATTTACCCCCATGACTGAAGGTATGCCAAGCGCTCGAGACAAAATCGCTGCATGCGAGTTCGCCGCCCCTTCCAAGGAAATAACAGCTAATAGCTTTTCTTTTGGAATAGACGCTAATACCGAAGCGGTTAACTCACGAACCACTAGAATAATCGGCTTATCTAATGTGCGGAGTTCATGTTCAGAGTTATGGAGGAAATAGAGCAACCTTTGTCCGAGCTCTCGGATGTCTTGTGCTCTCTCACGAAGGTACACATCAGACATACGAGCAAAGCGGTTCGAATAGCTCTCAACCACTTGTCTTAATGCCCAATCGGCTTTATCGCCTTTCTGAATTTGACTCTTTAGATCCTTACGCAACATAGGATCGTTGAGTAAGTGAGTAAACAGGTCAAAGATCGCTAATGCGTCTTTATTGATTTCGCTATCTAAGCGCTTTCGCATGCGCTTAAAGTCATTGAGGGCATTTTCAACCGCTACCGCCAACAACTCATGCTCTCTCTCTACATTGAGCGTCGAAGCAGGATAAACATCGGTAAGTTCAGGCTGGGTGTTGTCCCACCATAAATCACCAATCGCCACGCCCGATGAAGCTGCAATACCTTTAGTCGCAGGTAGCTTCTGTTGCTCTAACAGCCAATGACCTTGAGTTTGGGCGTGCGCCACAATAACGGCAAGTTGTGCTGAGAGCGTGACAAGGAAAGATTCTTCCATCTCACTGAATAAACGCGGAGTCTTCTGTTGAATGACCAATACACCGAGTACTTGCTTGCGGTGGATAATCGGAGTACCGAGAAAAGAGTGATAGACGTTTTCTCCAAGCTCTGGAAAAAACTTATAAGCAGGGTGAGCAGATGCTTGTGCAAGGTTGATAGGTTCAGCACTTCTTTTAACAAGGCCAACCAGACCTTCGTCAAAACCAATGTGAATGCTATTGCCTTTGAAGATCAGGCCTTGAGTTGCCATCAACTCAAGGCGCTGCATATCATTATTTGCCAAATACACGGTGCAACATTCCGTCTGCATCGCACTGCATGTCTCTTTCACCAAAATATCAAGAGCCGTCGACACATCTTCAACTCTTGATACGTGTTCAACTATTTCCCTTAGTTGACTGAGCATGCTTAACCTCTACGCAATTTGCGCTTTCCTTTTATTTTTCGCTCTTTAAACGGCATTGCTAAAGATGCGAACTCTTTCATCGCTCGACGGTAAACATCTCGCTTGAAAGAAACAACTTGTCGAACTGGGTACCAGTAACTCACCCAACGCCAACCATCAAACTCAGGTGTACTTCCACGCTGCATATTGATATGCGATTCATCGCAATCTAAGCGCAAAAGAAACCACTTCTGTTTTTGTCCAATACAGACAGGTTTAGAATCCCACCGAACCAGTCGTTTGGGTAGCTTATAGCGTAACCAATGACGACTTGTCGCGACGATCTTTACATCCTTTTTAGTAAGGCCAACCTCTTCATACAACTCGCGGTACATTGCCTGTTCCGGAGTCTCACCTTCATCTATTCCCCCTTGAGGAAATTGCCATGAATGTTGCCCGTATCGTTTAGCCCAGAAGACCTGACCATGGTTGTTACAGATTACAATACCAACATTTAATCGGTAACCATCGCCATCTATCACTGGCCAACCTCTATCTAAATTTTTAATTACTCTGATTTTTCCACATATCCCCAATCGGAGCAAACTTAGTGACGTGATAAGCGCTATATTTATGAATAATAACTAAAGATATGGATAAGTTTTGCTCAAATTCTAGTTACCCACACAATAGTGAGACATAGACCACATTTATTCACCTTTTCTGTGAATAACTATGTGAAGAATTACCCGCAATCGTTTTTTTTAATCCATAGATTCATCAACACAAAAAACGACAAATCAATAAAACTTAATTTATATTCATACAAATCAACCAATTAAAATAATATCTTAGTTTTAAAAAACATTGGAAATGTAAAAGATCTTTCAGAAATTCGACATGGTTAAAGATCAACCACTCCGATGTTTATCCACACTACCAAGTGAAAGATTCATTTTGAACCCCATTTGGCAAGCATTTTATCCACCATAAACCCCTGTTTATTTATCCACTAAATTAATATTTCAATTAATTACCTTTATGTCCTGTGGATAACCCTGAGTTTGATCCCTTTTCTCGCAAGGAGATCATTTCTTAACCAGTCGTCATTTGGTGATAACTTCTGATAAAATCGTTTTTTTGATCATACCTTTTATTATGAAACCAGAACCACAAACACAACAAGAGCTGTTAGAGCGCGCGTATGCCATCGCCGGAATGACCTTTAAAGAACTCGCCGACGAAGCCGAGATGCGGATGCCAAACGACCTTAAGCGTGATAAAGGCTGGGTTGGGCAGTTATTGGAATGGCACTTGGGTGCACCTGCAGGCAGCAAGCCAGAACAAGATTTTGCCAAGCTAGGGATCGAGCTAAAAAGTATTCCGATTGGCTATTCTGGCAAGCCACTCGAAACCACCTTTGTGTGTGTCGCGCCTTTGATGGGTGTGCAAGGCATAACTTGGGAAACCAGCCACGTTCGAAACAAGCTGTCTAAGGTGTTGTGGATCCCTGTCGAGGGAGAAAGAGAGATCCCGTTAGCAGAGAGGCATGTAGGATCCCCTTTATTATGGACACCTAGCCAAGCTGAAGACGAACTCTTGAAAAGAGATTGGGAAGAACTAATGGAATTGATCGTGTTAGGCAATGTGGAGCAAATAACTGCAAGACACGGTGAAGCACTGCATTTACGTCCAAAAGCTGCCAACAGTCGAGTGTTAACCGAAGCTTACGGTGCAAGTGGAAAACCTATCAAAACTAAACCACGTGGTTTCTATCTACGAACTCAATTCACCCACAAATTGCTGACAACACATTACGCATAGATCGTTTAATCGAGCCTCGGTAGCGAAAACTCTCAATGCGTTACAAAAGAGCCTGCAATTAGAATCAATCTCTAGCAACAAACGCTCTCTTAATGAGGTTTAAGCGCCAGTTCAATGTCACAGTAGCTTTGGCTTGGCTCATTACCAAACTCATCATACGCGTTATGTAGGCGAAGATACGCCTTTTCAAAGCCGAGCCGGAGTAACTCCTCTTTCACTTGATCCAAGGATCCAAAGTGAAGCGGCTCGCCGTCTTGCTTTACCGGTTCTAGCTTGTGTTTGTACTCCACCGCCAGTAGATATTCTGAGATATCAGAACAGCCTATAACGTACACTTTTGGAGTTTGATAAGAGTCTTTATGCTCTCCATGTAACCACATGTCTAATTGATGCTTCTGCATAGCCAGCCTCCCTTGCTCTATAAAGCTTAGTAGAACTCTTTTCCTTTACTAGATAACAACTTAAAAAAGCATAGATAACGGCTTAAAAAAGCAAAAAAGAGAAGCAAGAGCTTCTCTTATTTGACCAGTTCTAGTTCAAAAGTTTGCACTTTCGACGCCATAACTATCACTGTGACTTATCTTAGGGGTTGAACGGTGCTATCAACCCCGCAGATTACGTCGGTATTCGCGCACTTAGGACACGACGAAGGTGACGTACTCGACGTTCAATAGTGACAACTTCTGGTTCAGAAAAACCAATAGGTCGACCGTCAGCCTCAAGACCAATATCTCTTAATAAGTGAGTATTGTTCCATGGTAGATCATATGAACTACGACGAACTTTTCGTTGCCATTCACGCTCTTCACGACGAAGATCGGCACGGATAAGGACTGTTGCTAATTTTAAATATACTGAGTGACGCATAATAACTCTCCAGTTGTTGAATAAACTGAGGAAAAATAGCGTGTTAGATAGTGTGAGGGCTTCTCATTTAGCTGCTATTTTTCCGCAGCCAAATAAGGATACGGATCTATTAGTTAGGTTTATCTTGGGTGTTTCGATCGGCCATGGCTGGTGTTTGTGACATATCAGTCACCATGTCAGTACACGGATCAAACGACGCGCAAATATGCTGTATAAAATCGAAATGTTTCATTTGCGCCTCCAAGCTAACTAAAAAATCCAAAAAGAAATGAGGTAGTAAAAGCAGACAAGTATTTGTTAAATCTCTGCTTTCACGGGTAAAGTCTAACCAAGTGAGTATATTATTCAACCGATAATTGGTTAACATTTTCAAAACAATGCATTTACCCAAAATATCAGTTGCATATTCATTTAAATATAACATATTCACTATGATTATATAAAATCACAGCATATCTATCTTCGGCTGAGCTAGAAAAGAACTGGCTATCCTTCAGAAACAAAAAAGCCACGTAGATACGTGGCCTTTCATTTACAGTGACTGAATAAAGTCATGTAGAAAAGAGTCTAAACAACCCCTTCAGAGATTAGGCTGTGTTTATTGAGCAATCGGTACATAGTTGCTCGTGATACGCCAAGTTCTTTAGCTGCCAACGAAACCTGACCGCCGTAAGACTCCAACACAATCAGCAGTGCATCGCGCTCTGAACGCTCACGAATACTCTTCAAACTTCGGCGTTCATCATTCTGTTTTGGTAAATCGAGTTGGTGATCCTCAATGATCACCGCATCAGACATCAACACAACACGCTTAATCTGATTCATCAGCTCACGCACATTTCCAGGCCAATGGTAGCGATTCATCGAACGGATAGCATCGTCTGAAAAGCTCTTCGCTTGAGCATTAAACTCTTTCGAGTACTCACGCAGAAAGTGATTAGCCAGTACTGAAATATCACTCACACGTTCTTTTAAGCTCGGAACATGAATACGCAGAACATTAATGTAGTGATAGAGCTCTTCATTAAAATCGCCCTCAATCAACGCCTTCTCGATATCAGAGGAGTTCGCGGCCAGAATACGCACATCAACGGATTTAGGTCCATTAGCGGTTTCAATCTTACCCTCTTGTAAAAAGCGCAACAGATTCAGTTGTTGATTGCGTGGCATCGCTAAAACATCATTAAGCAAGATGGTTCCGCCATCGGCTTCTTCCAACATACAAGGCGCTGTCGCTGGCTGTGCTGAAATACCAAAGACCTCGGCCTCTATTCTCATTTCAGACAAGGCACGACAGTTAACCGTTAAAAATGGCTTCTGTGCTCGCGACGAGTTTTGGTGAATCGAGCGTGCAATCGTCTCTTTACCAGCTCCGCTCTCGCCATAAATCAAGATACTGACATCAGTCGGCCCAATACGCTTCACTTGGTCTCTCAAGCGCTTCACAGCCACAGAGTCGCCCAGCAGGCCCATATTGTTGTTAATGCCGTAGTTTGGCCATACTTTCTGCTCAAGCTTCAGCATACCCAGTTGGTGACCAATGGTACTCAGCAACTGAGCATCTGGGATTGGCGCCGTGAAAAAGTCGATACAGAAGTTAACGATAAACTGGCAGATAGTATCAGAGCTTAATTGCGATTCACGGATAAAGGCGAGCCATCTCACCTGCTTGTTATTGCTCACAAGGTTAGCAATACCGTTGAGACTGAACTCATCATGACTAAGATCGACAATACCAATACATGGGCCAATATCAGCAATCAAGGCATCGGCTTTTCGTAAATCTGCACACTGGGTACACTGCCAACCCACTTGTTCTAACACTGATAACCAGGGTTCGTACGCACCACCAACGACGATAAGAGAACCTGGTAAGGAATCCATCTTAAATTGAGTTCCCATCCTTCTTCCTTATTCTATTTTTATTTAAATCAGGCTAATACGAATCACTGCTTCATCGTTCGACAAAATGCCGCGAGATCGTATTCAGCGCAGAGGCGTATAGTAGTGAGACTATCTTAGATTTTATGTCTCAATAGTAAGACTATGTCAGAAATAACGATTTTTCGAATCAAGAGTGCGGTACAGACTAGGTTTTGAAGCCCAAAAACAGAAAAAGCCACCCGAAGGTGGCTTTTTAATTACATAGGCTGTTACGCCCTATAAGCGAGAATTACGCTTGTGGACGCATTGCCGGGAACAAGATCACGTCACGGATTGTGTGCGTGTTTGTAAATAGCATTGCTAGACGGTCGATACCGATACCTTGACCTGCTGTTGGCGGTAGGCCGTGCTCTAGTGCAGTAATGTAGTCTGCATCGTAGTACATTGCTTCGTCGTCACCCGCGTCTTTCGCGTTAACTTGCGCTTTGAAACGCTCGTCTTGGTCTTGTGCATCGTTAAGCTCAGAGAAACCATTCGCAACTTCACGGCCACCGATGAAGAACTCAAAACGGTCTGTGAAGAATGGGTTGTCATCGCTACGACGTGCTAGAGGAGAGATGTCCGCTGGGTAGCCAGTGATGAACGTTGGTTGAATTAGCTGAGGCTCAGCCGTTTCACCAAAGATCTCTTCTAGAAGCTGACCACATGTCCAGAACGTTTCTACGTCTACGTGTACAGATTTTGCGATAGCAACCATCTTCTCACGGTCTTGTAGGTCTGCTTCTGTTAGCGCTTGAATCTCAGCGTGCTCAGGGTTGTAGTGCTTGATTGCATCGAACATGCTCATTCGAGCGTAAGTGCCACCGAACTCAACCGTTTCGTCACCGTAAGGCATAGAAGTAGAACCAAGAACGTCCATTGCTGCCGTGCTTAGCATCTCTTCTGTCAGATCCATAAGGTCTTTGTAGTCAGAGTACGCTTGGTAGAATTCCATCATTGTGAATTCTGGGTTGTGACGTGGAGATAGACCTTCGTTACGGAAGTTACGGTTGATCTCGAATACACGATCAAAACCACCAACCACTAGACGCTTAAGGTAAAGCTCTGGTGCAACACGTAGATACATGTCGATGTCTAGTGCATTGTGATGAGTGATGAATGGACGTGCAGTTGCGCCACCCGGGATCACGTGCATCATTGGCGTTTCAACTTCTAGGTAGCCTTTCGCGCTCATGAAGTTACGGATTGAAGATACAAGCTTAGAACGCACGATAAATGCATTGCGAGAATCTTCGTTCACGATTAGGTCAACGTAACGCTGACGGTAACGCATCTCTTGGTCAGTTAGACCGTGGAACTTCTCTGGTAGAGGACGAAGTGCTTTAGTCAGCAATTCAAACTCTTCCATGTTCACGTAAAGGTCGCCTTTACCTGATTTGTGAAGCGCACCTTTAACACCGATGATGTCACCGATATCTAGGCCTTGGTACTTCTCTTTCAGTACTTTTTGTACGTCTTTCGCTGCGTATGCTTGGATACGACCAGAAGTTTCTTGAATCGCAAGGAATGGACCACGCTTCGCCATAACACGACCAGCGATCGCAACGATGTGGTTAAGCTCTTCTAGCTCTTCCTTAGTCTTCTCACCGAATTCCGCTTGAAGATCGCCAGCTAGGTGCTCACGACGGAAGTCATTTGGGTGACCGTTAGCTTTGCAGTTTTGGCGGATGTGATCCAGCTTGCTGCGGCGCTCAGCGATTAGTTTGTTCTCTTCAGGTGAAGAAGCTTCTTGTGCGTTTTCGTTTTGAACAGCATCAGTCATTAGAGATGTACCCTGCTTTTAAAATTTGGACCGCTATATTTTTGCAAATATAGGCATTTTTACCAATATTATTGGTAAAGCTTAATAGTTGATAAAGCTTACAGACCTGATTTCAGGCTAGCTTCAATAAACTTGTCTAAGTCACCGTCAAGAACCGCTTGAGTATTACGGTTTTCGATGCCGGTGCGTAAATCTTTGATACGAGAATCATCCAGTACGTAAGAGCGGATCTGACTGCCCCAACCGATGTCTGATTTCGTTTCTTCGCTCGCTTGTTTTTCAGCATTTTGTTTTTGAATCTCAAGTTCAAAAAGCTTAGCACGTAGCTGCTTCATCGCTTGATCTTTGTTCTTATGCTGCGAACGGTCATTCTGACACTGAACCACGGTGTTGGTCGGAACGTGAGTAATACGTACCGCCGATTCCGTGGTGTTTACGTGCTGACCACCAGCGCCAGAGGCACGGTATACGTCAATACGTAGGTCAGAAGGATTAATGTCGATCGTAATGTTGTCATCAATCTCAGGATAGATAAACGCAGATGCAAATGAAGTATGACGACGACCACTTGAATCAAATGGTGATTTACGAACTAGACGGTGAACACCAGTCTCTGTACGTAACCAGCCGTAAGCATACTCACCAGAGATACGTACCGTTGCGCCTTTAAGGCCAGCAACATCGCCATCAGACACTTCGATAACTTCAGTCTTGAAGCCTTTCGAATCTGCCCAACGTAAGTACATGCGCAACATCATTGAAGTCCAGTCTTGAGCTTCTGTACCGCCCGAACCTGACTGTAAATCGATGTAGCAATCTGATGCATCGTGATCACCAGAGAACATACGACGGAATTCCAGCTTCTCTAGCTTAGCTTCAAGCTCGGCCAGTTCAGGTTCAATTTCATCGAACGTTTCTTGATCTTCTTCTTCAACCGCAAGCTCTAATAGGCCATCAACATCCTCAACACCTTGGTCAAGTTGGTCGATCGTTTCTACTACCGCTTCCAATGCAGAACGTTCTTTACCTAGCGCTTGAGCACGCTCAGGTTCGTTCCATACATCCGGTTGTTCTAATTCTGCGTTTACTTCTTCTTGACGCTCTTTCTTAGCGTCATAGTCAAAGATACCCCCTCAGGATATTTGTGCGCTCAGACACATCCTGCAGACGGTTTTTTATAGGATTGATTTCAAACATTTTAGCTCATCATTTATGAGTAGAATTTAACCGAAGAATTGTACTCAAAAGTGTGACGGAGATACAGAATTTTTTAGAGTGGTGAACCAAGATTCAACAACTTAATGGGATATAAAATTGACAGGCAGAAGAAACACGTAGAATTTGTAAGGGCAGGAAGGAAAACAAGCCCTGTTTTTGAACAGAGCTTGTTGAATTTAGCGCTAGATGATGAGCATTATTGAGCCCAAAATAACTATTTGGCTTCGATATGATCGATCATCAGCTGCAACGATTGGTTACCACGAAATTCGTTGATATCGAGCTTAAATGCAAGATGAACGGTTTTTACTGATGCATCAGGCCAGCGACGTAGGTCGACGTTAAAGGCAATACCATCAATCATCACATTGGTAGGGTGGCCTTTGTAGAGCGGCTCGAGCATCAGCTTAAGGTGTTTTTCACCCACCAGCTTTTGGTGCAGCACTTTAAACTCACCATCGAAAATTGGCTCAGGGAAAGCTTGTCCCCACGGGCCACCTGAACGCAGCGTTTCAGCGGTGTGCATAGAGAACTCTTCTGGTAACAGCTCACCATCAGACAAGATAATGCCCTTCAGTGCTGTTTCTCCAAGTTCATTCTTCACAACATCATTGAACAACTTGCTGAAGCGTTCAAAGTCCTTTTCCATGATGGTTAAGCCAGCCGCCATTGCGTGGCCACCAAACTTAAGAATCAAGCCTGGGTTTTGAGTGTCGATTCGGTCCAAAGCATCACGCATGTGCAAACCTGGAATTGAGCGACATGAACCTTTGATACTGCCTTCGCCGCCATCTGCAAACGCAATCACTGGGCGGTGGTATTTGTCTTTGATACGCGAAGCCAAGATACCAATCACACCTTGATGCCAATCGCGTTGGAACAAGGCTAAACCAGAAGGCAGGTCGTCTTTACCAAACTCAAGGCGCTCACAAAAAGCCATCGCTTCTTGTTTCATGCCCTCTTCGATCTCTTTACGTGTTTGGTTCAAACCATCCAGTTCACTTGCCATTCGACGCGCCGCATGGATGTTGTTACTCATTAGTAGCTCAACACCAAAAGACATGTCATCCAATCGACCAGCTGCATTGATACGAGGACCAAGAGCAAAGCCAAAATCAGACGCCACCAAACGCTTAGCGTCTCGCTTAGCGATTTCGATCAAGGCTTGAATACCCGGACGAGCTTTACCCGCACGAATACGTTGCAAACCTTGATGCACTAAAATTCGGTTGTTTTCGTCGAGTGGGACCACGTCGGCAACCGTACCCAGCGCCACAAGGTCAATCAATTCCATCAACTTAGGTTCTGTCATGCCGCGCTCTGCAAACCAACCCAACTTACGCATGTGAACACACAATGCCATCATCAGATAAAAAGCGACACCAACACCCGCTAGGGCTTTCGAAGGAAAAGCACAGCTCTCAAGGTTTGGGTTAACCATCGCATCGACCATTGGCAGTTCATTGCCCGGCAAGTGATGGTCGGTAACCAGAACCTCTAGTCCTTTCTCTTTAGCGAAGCGAACACCTTCAATAGAAGAGACACCGTTATCAACCGTCATGATCACTTCGGCGCCAAGCTCGATTGCCTGTTCGACAACCTCAGGGCTCAAGCCATAACCATCTTCAAAACGGTTTGGTACCAGATAATCGACGTTAGAACTGCCCAACATACGTAGAGCAAGTACGGACAACGCTGAACTGGTTGCGCCATCGGCATCAAAGTCACCAACAATGATGATGCGTTTTTGCTGCTGAATGGCCTTGAACAACAGTTCAACCGCAGCATCAATGCCACCCAGTTTTTGATAAGAGTGCAAGCCTTTCGCTGCTGTCTCTAGTTGGTCAGCACTGTCGATTCCACGACTCACATAAATACGCTTTAATAAGTCAGGTAAGTGAGCAGGTAAGACTGAAATGTCGACCTCTGGACGGCGTTGGATCTCTATCATATAAAAATGGGCCCGATATCAATCAGGCCTCTCCTTAAATCAAAAACATGGGGGATAAATGGCAATACAGAAAACGAGATTATTGCTCTAAACGTTGAAGAAGTTGTGCTGGCGGCAAGTAACCACTCACCAACTCACCACTTGCTAGTACGATAGCCGGTGTACCATTGATGCCAAGCTCACGACCCAATTGGTATTGTTTAGCAATGATCTGCTTCTGCTCTGCTAGGTCTTTACCAGACGCTGGCATTTGACGATTTACTTTAGCGTCATGCATAGCTGTTTTTGGATCATCTGACGCCCAGATTGCCGCCATTTGATCAGCAACTTGTCCTGTCGCGCCTTGACGCGGGTAAGCCATGTAACGAACGGTAATACCCAGATCGTTGTAGCCCTGCATTTGGCTGTGCAGACGAACACAGTAGCCACAGGTAATATCCGTAAATACCGTCACAACGTACTTTTCGTTATCAGCTTTATATTCGATAACCGTATCCGACATTGCTGCTACTTTTTCAGCATTCAACGGAGCTTGACGCTCAGCCAAAACATCACTGAACTTACCGTTGTCATCCAAAGAGTAAAGTGTACCGGCTAGAAAATGGTCGCCCTTAGGAGAAGAAAAGATAATGCCGCTGTTGGTTTGAACTTCTAAAAGACCATCGATATCCGAAGGAACAATCTTATCGACCTTAATGCCGATCTTTTCAAAACGCTTAGTTAACGCTGCAGTATCAATAGCTTGAGCAGGAGCAGCTTCTACGGCTGTTGACGTTGTTTCTACTTTCGCTTCTGATGCATTACATGCAGTAATCATAAGAGGAAGCGCTAGTAGAGGAAGACGGCGTAATACGCTCATTAAGTTCACCTTAAAAATAAATGGATTTAAGCACGTGGGTGATGCTGCGCGTGAATTTGCTTCAGCCTTTCAGTCGCCACGTGAGTATAAATTTGGGTTGTCGATAAGTCACTATGCCCAAGTAACATCTGTACGACCCTGAGATCTGCGCCATAGTTCAGTAAATGCGTCGCAAAAGCGTGTCTCAATACGTGGGGTGACAACAATTCTGTGTCGATACCGGCGACGACCGAGTAGTGCTTGATACGATACCAGAACGTCTGACGGGTCATTTGCTTGGCGCGTTTACTCGGAAAAACCACATCAGAACTGTTTTCGCCAAGTAGATGTGGACGACCTTGTTCAATAAAAGTCTCTATCCAATCGACCGCATTTTCGCCCATGGGTACTAAGCGCTCTTTACCACCCTTACCAATAACACGCACCACGCCCTGTCTTAGGCTAATGTTTTCCATCGTCAAGCTAACCAGTTCTGTCACACGCAAACCCGTTGCATAGAGTAACTCAAGCATCGCCTTATCGCGAAGCTCAATCGGATCGTTCGGATCTGGCGCATCAAGCAAAGCATCAACCTGCTCTTCGCTCAAATCTTTCGGCAAGCGTTGCGGCAACTTCGGGCTGATCAACAAAGCACTTGGATCATCACCTCTAATTTTCTCGCGGTGTAAGTATTGGAACAAGCGACGAATCGCCGACAACATACGGGCACGAGAAGTCTGCTTAAAATCAGCGTCGGCTAACCAGCCTTGATAATCCTGTAAACCTGAAAGGCTAATGAAGTCGAGGCGGTAATTGTTCTTTTCCATCCACGCTAATAACTTGGACAAATCGGTACGGTACGAGACAAGCGTATTCTCCGATAATCCTCGCTCCATCCACATAGCATCTAAAAACTGCTCAACGAGACCGTGGTCTTCGCTCTGCCCTTGAGGCGACTGCATAGTGTTACTCACAATATTGGAAACTGTTTTGAGAGTATGCCAGAGCAAATATGAATGCCATAAAAATTACGACTTGAGCGGATAATCGCTGCAATCGAAGTCGATTTATGGTTAGAATTCGCCATCTGAAATTAAAATCGAACGTTTGCTATGAAAATTGGATTATTTTACGGCTCAACCACCTGCTACACAGAAATGGCAGCAGAGAAAATTCGCGGCATTATTGGTGAAGACCTAGTTGATATCCATAACGTGAAAGAAACCCCTCTTTCATTGATGGCGGACTACGACCTTTTATTGCTGGGCATCTCGACTTGGGACTTCGGTGAAATCCAAGAAGATTGGAATGAACTGTGGGAAGACATCGCAACCACGCCAATGAAAGGCAAGGTTGTGGCTCTGTTTGGTTTAGGTGACCAAGAAGGCTACGGCGAATGGTTCCTTGATGCGATGGGTCTGTTGCATGATGAACTGAAAACCGCTGGAGCAGAGTTTGTTGGCTTCTGGCCAAACGACGACAGCTACGAGTTCGAAGCGTCTAAAGCGTTAACGGAAGACCAATCTCAATTCGTTGGTTTGGCGCTTGATGAAGATTCACAATACGAGCTTAGCGATGACCGTATCGCAAGCTGGGTTGAGCAAGTACTGGTTGAGTACAGCGAAAAGCTATAACCAAACAGAAGTACACCTAACTAAGTAGCTGAATATAAAAAGACCACAGAATACAAAAAGGCCTCATTACTGCGAAGTAATGAGGCCTTTTCTATTTCATCTCGAAGAACAATCTAATCTCAACGGAAGATTAAACAGTCTCCTCAGCCATCTCTTGCTCTGTTGATTTACCAACGAAGAACATACAGATGATTGCAGCAGTCGTTGGAAGCAACCAACCCATACCGATCTCAAACAGTGGCAGCATCTTAAGTGCAGACACGTCTACACCCGCTACTTTAGCGCCATCAATAAGAGCAAACAGCAGTGACACTAATACTACTACGCGGTAAGCCACTTTTGGATTAGGGAAACGGCTACGCAAGAATGTCAGAGCAACCAACGCGATAGCGACTGGGTACAATGCAAATAGTACTGGAACAGACAGAGAAATCAGTTGAGAAAGACCAACGTTTGCAACGGTTGCACAAGCCACACCGTTGATGATTACCCAAGTCTTGTAAGACAGAGGCGTTAGCGAGCTGAAGTAATCCGAACATGCTGACACAAGACCAATCGCCGTTGTTAGACACGCTAATAGTACGATCACAGAAAGCACTAGCTGACCAGAAGGACCAAACAACGATTGAACGTATAGGCTTAAGATAGCACCGCCATTGTCTGCACCGGCTGCTACTGTTGCACTTGTTGCGCCTAGGAAGAATAGAGAGATGTAAACAAACGCTAGACCCGCTGCGGCAATACAACCCGCGCTAATTAGGTACTTAGTCGTCGCAGCACGGTCAGTAATGCCCTTGCTACGAATCGCATCAACAATCAGCATACCAAACATCAAAGAAGCAAAAGTATCCATGGTGTTGTAGCCTTCAAGGAAACCTTTGGTCAGTGGTTGAGTGATGTACTCACCGTGAGCCGCAAGAATATCACCTTGAGGGTTAACGAACACAGCAATCGCCAGTACAACCAAACCAACGAACAGTGCAGGTGTCAGTACCTTGCCAATAACGTCAATAAGCTTACCTTGCGACCATGAGAAGAACATCGCTACTACAAAAAATGCAATCGAAAAGAGAGTTAGGTGAGCTTGAGAGGCATCGATGAAGAACGGTTTCACCGCCATCTCATAGGCAACAAGGCCAGTACGTGGTGCAGCAAATGCAGGACCGATAATGATAAAGATCAGAACAGCCATGATAGTTGCAGCTTGCTTTGGAAGATCTTTAGTTAAGTGACCCCAAGAGCCACCAGCCACAGCGACCGCGACGATAGTGATTAACGGCAGACCAACGGCAGTCAGCAGAAAACCAGACATCGCTGGAAGGAAGTGATCACCGGCTAATTGGCCAGCTAGAGGTGGGAAGATGATGTTACCCGCACCCAAGAAAAACGCAAAAAGCATAAAGCCCAATGCCATTATATCTGTTAGTTTTAGACTCTGTTTCACAGATAATCCTTAATTATATTTATGAGTTTATGTTGTGCTTACATGAATGTTACAGCTAAAAGCTGCCAATCAATCTATAAAATAGTCGCGCATAATGACGAAACACTTGGCTAGCTGCAAGTCACCACACAAAAACACCATATAAATTTGCATATGAGAACAAAAAGCAGTTGATTACACTGGCTATGGAAAAATAGCCACAATTATAAACTAACCATAATTCACAACAATATTTTCCCAAGCAGAACATTGATTCATACAAGCGGTTAACATTAGAGCTAATCACTTAAAATATCTTGATACTCAGAACATTAATGAAAGACAAAACAGTGCAAACTAAAAGCTTCAATTTTAAGCAATTCTCAATTTACGGCGGGCAAAGCGGTATGCCAGTCAGTACCGATGGCGTGTTACTTGGCGCGTGGGTAAGCCTGCCACAAAGATCATGTGTACTCGATATTGGAACAGGAACAGGTCTGCTGGCCTTGATGGCTGCGCAGCGTTTTGAGGATGCTTCAATCTCTGCGATAGATATTGATCAACACGCCATTGATGCTGCCACTGTCAATATTGAGCAGTCGCCTTGGCAAAATCGTGTCTCGCTTCATCACGACAGTGTGTTATCGGCAAGCTTTCCACAGAAGTTTGATGCGATCATCTGTAACCCGCCCTACTTCAACTCTGGAGAACAGGCGCAGCAAAGCCAAAGAGCCACTGCCAGACACACCGACAGCTTGGATCACCTAGCGCTTGCTCAACGTTGTTTCGAGATCACAACCGAAGCCGCGACGGCCAGTTTCATCCTACCGACGCCTGAGGGGGAAGGTTTTATCAAGCTTGCCGAGCAATGTGGTTGGTATCTAGCAAAACGCCTTGATGTGAGAACAACAGACAAGAAACCGGCTAGCCGAATTCTATTTGAGTTATCTAAAGATCCTGCCTGCGAGCAAGATTTGCAGCGCGAATCGCTTACAATTCACCATCAAGGTGGTTATAGCGAAGCATTTATTGCGCTCACGAAAGATTTTTATCTCAAGATGTAGCAAATACCATGTGATCCTAATCACTAATGCTTCTATAATGTCCGACTACTCTTTTTTATCGTCTGCTTTTTGAGGCAGAAACATTTATTGCTTGTGGAGAAACAACAGTGATCAGAACCTTTGCAGAACTCGATCTAAACCAAGAGCTGCTTAAAGCAATTGACGAAATGGGCTACGAACGTCCAACACAGATACAAGCTGAAGCAATCCCACAAGCGTTAGATGGAAGAGACGTTTTGGCTTCTGCGCCAACAGGTACTGGTAAAACAGCATCATTTGTATTGCCAGCACTGCAATACCTACTGGATTTCCCACGTAAGAAATCTGGCCCTGCTCGTATGCTTATCCTGACGCCAACGCGTGAGCTAGCAATGCAGATCACCGAACAAGCACGTGAGCTTGCTAAATACACTAGCCTAAATATCTTCACGATCACGGGCGGTGTTATGTACCAAGAGCACGCAGATATCTTAAGCACAACTCAAGATATCGTAGTAGCAACACCTGGTCGTTTGATGGAATACATTGAAGGCGAGCGTTTTGACTGTCGTGCAATTGAATGGCTGGTTCTAGATGAAGCCGACCGTATGCTAGACATGGGCTTTGGTCCTGTTGTTGACCGTCTGTCTGCAGAGTGTCGCTGGCGTAAACAAACTTTACTGTTCTCAGCAACGCTAGAAGGTAAAGGCATTGAAGGCTTCACTGAAGATCTACTGAAAAACCCAGCAGAGATCGATGCGAAATCATCACTTCGTGAGCGTAAGAAGATCACTCAGTGGTACCACCGTGCAGATACAGCAGAGCACAAGCTGAACATCCTAAAGCACGTCATCACAGAGCAAGCTGAGCGCAGCATCGTATTCTTGAAGACGCGTGATCGTCTAGGAGATCTACGAGCTCAACTTGAAAGCGCGCAAATCCCATGTGCATGGATCCAAGGTGAAATGCCTCAAGATCGTCGTAACAACGCGATTGCTCGTTTCCGTGACGGCTCTGTAAACGTGCTACTAGCGACTGACGTTGCGGCGCGTGGTATCGACCTTCCAGACGTAAGCCACGTAATCAACTACGACATGCCACGTACTGCTGACGTATACCTACACCGTATTGGCCGTACTGCTCGTGCTGGTAAAAAAGGTAACGCGGTTTCTATCATTGAAGCGCACGATCAACTAATGATTGAGCGTGTGGCTCGTTACACAGACGAACCAATCAAAGAACGCTTCATCGAAGGCATGCGCCCTACGCATAAGAAAGCGGCCGTGACTAAGAAGAAGAAACCGAAGAAAGAAGATAAGAAAGCGGTAGAGAAACAAAAAATCGCGAAGAAGAAAAAAATCGCGAAGAAAAAGAAAGCAGCAAAGAAGAAATAATCTAATAGCTTCAACGATTCAATAAAAAGCCCCATGCAGTTCGCTGCATGGGGCTTTTCTCTATCTGGTTGGCATCTCGCCATAGAGCGTGACGACCATTAATCAATAACGTCTAGTTTTGCTCTTCACGTTTGAAGACAAGCTCTTTCGCGTTCGACTCTTCTTCAACGAAGTAGTAACCCGCTGTATCAAACTGAGTCAGCGCTTCAACCGAGTCGATCTTGTTCTCGATAATGTAGCGAGCCATCATGCCACGCGCTTTCTTCGCGTAGAAACTGATCACCTTGTACTGACCGTTCTTGCAGTCTTTGAATACAGGGGTAATCACTTGGCCATCCAAGCTCTTCGGCTTCACAGCTTTAAAGTATTCGTTAGATGCTAGGTTGATCAGCACATTGTCGCCTTGAGCATTCAACGCTTCATTCAGCTTGTCTGTAATGATGTTGCCCCAGAACTGGTACAAGTTAGTACCACGAGCATTCGCCAAGCGTGTCCCCATCTCTAGACGGTAAGGCTGCATCAAATCTAACGGCTTAAGCAAGCCATATAACCCAGAAAGCATGCGCAGGTGATTTTGTGCGTAGTCAAAATCTTCATCCGATAGCGTCTCAGCATCTAAGCCAGTGTATACATCGCCCTTAAAGGCTAGGATTGCTTGGCGTGCGTTGTCTTGGGTAAAGGTCTCGCTCCACTGCTCAAAGCGCGCTACGTTCAACCCTGCGATTTTATCGCTCACCTTCATCAGTGCAGAAATATCGACTGGCGTCAGTTTACGGCACTCTTCAATCAGTTCAGCAGAGTGTTCAACAAACTCAGGCTGACTAAAGCGTTCAGTCGCTAATGGTGATTCGTAATCAAGTGTTTTGGCTGGAGAAACGACAACTAACATAACTTTACCCTAATCGGTTATCTAACTGGATGCTGCTAGAGTATAGAAAAAACATCAACTTGTCTTTATGACTCTTCCTATTACTTTGATAGGGAGAATGAGCTTCGATAGGGAGAATAAGCTTTGATAGACAGAATGAGACAAATGACAGGCAAAGAAAAAGGCTAAGGTCGAAACCTTAGCCTTTCTAATCATTTTAGGATGAGCGGTTTATCGCTCCAACAAGATTATTTCTTGTTGTTGTCCCAAATACCGTCTTCCAGTTGAGACTTAAGCTCAGGGAAGTCATTCGAATCGAATGTCGGTACTTTACCCGCGTCTAGTTGGCGGTTGTAGTCTTTCGCTAGCTTAATCACGATGCCTGATAGCAGGATAATCGCCACCAAGTTAACAATCGCCATTAGGCCCATCGATACGTCAGCCAGGGCCCATACCGTTGGTAGTGTCGCTAGAGAACCGAACATAACCATACCCAGTACAACAATACGGAACAGCACTAGGCCTTTCTTGTTGTTGTGCTCTAGGAAGATAAGGTTCGTTTCAGCGTACGAGTAGTTTGCAATAATTGAAGTGAAAGCGAAGAAGAAAATCGCTACCGCTACAAAGATGCCACCCCATTCGCCAACTTGTGCTGTTAGTGCACGTTGCGTTAGTTCGATACCCGTAACTTCACCGTGTGGTACATACTCACCAGACATCAGGATGATTGCTACTGTTGCTGAACAGATAACAATGGTATCCATGAACACGCCTAGCATTTGCACGTAACCTTGTGATGCTGGGTGTGGCGGGTAAGGCGTAGCAGAAGCTGCTGCGTTTGGCGCAGAACCCATACCCGCTTCGTTCGAGAACAAACCACGTTTGATACCGTTAATCATCGCTTGTGCGATTGCGTAACCTAGGCCACCCGCCGCTGCTTCTTGCAGACCGAATGCACTCTTGAAGATAAGAGCCAATACTTCAGGCACTTTCTCGATGTTCGCGAACATCACGTACATAGCGATCGCTAGGTAAGCCAATGCCATGATTGGAACGATGATTTCTGCAGTACGTGCAATCTTACGGATACCACCGAAGATAACGAATGCAGAGATAATTACGATACCAACACCAACGTAGCTACGCTCAAGATCAAATGCTGTGTTCATTGCGCTTGCAATCGCGTTTGCTTGAACCGCGTTGAATACAAGACCGAATGCAATGATGAGGAAGATAGAGAATAGAACCCCCATCCAACGCATGCCTAGGCCTTTCTCCATGTAGTATGCAGGGCCGCCGCGGTAGTTACCGTCGTTATCACGCGTTTTGTATAGCTGTGCCAGTGTACTTTCAGCAAACGATGTTGCCATACCTAGCATGGCGATTAGCCACATCCAGAAGATAGCACCAGGGCCACCAGCGGTTAAAGCTACTGCAACACCTGCCATGTTACCCGTACCTACACGAGCAGCGAGACTAGTACAAAGAGCTTGGAAAGAAGAGATACCAGCACTGTCTGCTTTACGGCTGTTTCTCAGAACAGAGAACATGTGGCCGAAATGGCGGAATTGAATGAAGCCTAGTCGTACAGTGAAGTAGATACCCACACCAACCAGTAAGTAAACTAAGATAGATCCCCAAAGGAGATCGTTCATCAAATTGATTAAGTCTGTCACGTGAACCTCGTAATTGAGTTTAAGCACCGATCATGCTTCCTAGCCTTCCTCTAAATCGCCTATGCCAGTGTCAATGTTGTGTCGGCATTCGTTTTATATTTATTTGCTGCGATCTAGATTGTAAATGTCGCTTCATGCATCCATTTTACGTATCAGTGTATTTTTTGACGGGCGGATAATGCAGCGAGACGACTTAAAAATCAATATGCAAATGCATTTATATTAAAATGACATTTCACTAATAACACACCTTTTGTTAACACAACTTTCAACAATACAGCCCAATAAAAGTCACATTATCGGGACATAATATCAACAACAGCCACGGCTCCGCCCCAGCAAGAACGCCATACCATAAAAATGACGTCAGCCTAGGTTTTACAAGGTATAGTGAAGATCTTCGTTTTTTTCTAGGCCAATGAGATCCCTATACCGCATAGCACCATGTGCACTTCAATGCATTATAGGCAAAACACTATTCCATTCGCACAATGAATTAACATTCAATAACCCCTAATTTAATCGTTTACTTAGGTTTGTTTGCTTGTTTTTTATACATAAAAAGTCCCTCAATGTGTGAGCATGCATAAAAAAACAGAACAAAAACTTCATAGATTTGAAACAAATGAGAAACAAATCAAGGTTATGGTGAACCTAAATATGATATTTAATGGTTCGTAAGAACTAGTCCCACGGAAGGAGATATGGCTTATGGATAGCTTTCAATTCGATGAAGTATCAGAACTAGAAATGCCTCGTGCAACTCAAAAAACACGCTCGAAACCACTTAAGCGTAAGTGGCGTGAAATCGAAGCCATCAACGATCGCAGGCAGCTTGAGAAAGAGCTAAGAGAGATGAATCTCGGTCTCGATTTTAGCCTTGACGATATAAAGCTTTAATCAGCACGATAAGAAATCAGATAGCAAAAGGCACCTATAAAGGTGCCTTTTTTATTGTTTAGACTATCGCATCCGTTCAAAGCGCCGCAATAAGAACTAATCAACTAATATAGAGGGAGTCTCAAACAGTCACCTCTTAATATAGAAGGCACTTCGAAATAGGTGTGACTCACTCTTAATATTAACTAAACGCACTCTTGCTCATTTTGTCGAACGCGAGCTGCGAGCTGGCGATATTGGTCAGCAATCGTGTCCCCAAAAACAGGGTCGTCTTCTGGTTGAAGCCACTGTGACTCAACCTCTTGCCAATCCTTAACCGTGAACGCCTCAACAATCATTGGTAGCACATGCTTCTCTTCATATTCCATGTGCTTTCTCTGAGCCTTAACAAACGCTTCAAGCTGCTCAATAAAGACTTGCTGAGGAACCACCGCATCTTGAAGGATCATATCGACCACGCCTAAAAAGTCCGCCGTTTTCTCAGAAAGCAATTGATGCTCTAACTCCAAGTCTTCAATCGCTTGATCACTGCCATATTGTTTAAGATAGTAGCGATAAATAACGTCTTCTTTAGGGTGATGCACTTTGTCCGAATGGTTCATCAGGTAATCAACCACCTCTGCGATCAAGCTATAGTTTATTTCTCGCTCTTGTTTTAGAAGCTCTAACTTATTGTTGAGTATCGCGAGCAAACGAGCCATATAGCCATGCTCTCGTCTTATCCTTTCAATCATCATAGTATTGCACTCCATTACACCTACTGTTTATAAGTGTATACGAAGATGCTGATTTATGATTTGACCCGGCTCAGAAAACCACCAACCTACACTTCTGTTGGTAAACACCAGTCAATAGGTTGTTGATCCATAGAAGAAAGTAACTTGTTGGTTGTTGAGAAATGCTGACAACCGAAGAAGCCACGACGTGCCGATAATGGCGATGGGTGAGGTGCAACCAACACTTGATGTTTGTCTTCATCAATCGCTTGGCCTTTCTTCTGGGCGTGTGCGCCCCATAACAAAAAGATGATCGGTTCAGAACGCTGATTGAGCTCAGCAATCATGGCATCAGTAAAAGTTTCCCAACCACATTTAGCATGTGAGTGTGCTTTTGCCTCTTCTACTGTAAGAACGGTGTTCAACATCAACACCCCTTGCGATGCCCAAGAATCGAGATAACCGTGACTAGGAATCTCAAAGCCCTCTATATCTTGTGCAAGCTCTTTGTACATATTGCGTAGAGAAGGGGGGATTTTCACGCCAGGAAGGACTGAGAATGCTAAACCATGAGCTTGGTTAGCACCGTGATAAGGATCTTGCCCTAAGATAACTACTCGCACGGATTCGAAAGGCGTCATATCAAAGGCACTGAACACCTGATCTTGTGGCGGGTAGACGGTTTTCCCATTATTACGTTGCTGCTCAACAAACGCGAGGACACTCTGAAAGTACTCCTTGTCACGTTCATCATTAATAATGGATTCCCAAGTTTTTGGTGCGCTCATCGTTTTACTTCCCAATCATCAAGGTTTCTAGCGGCTTTCGCCAGACAAAAAAATAGCTGTATCGGCTAACTGTCCTAAATAGGGATCTAGTTATACCTCATACAGCTATCAATAAACATGATGTGTAGGGTTCACTTGTTGATGAATCATAATAATCAGTTCAAGTTGTGTTTATCTCGATTAACCACTTTTCTGTTGTGTACGATGGTGGCCATGGTTATGCACGTGACGGTTTGGTGTTGGTAAACGACTTACGACAGCAACAGTTGAAGTTTGGGTGATTGAATACATAAAGGCACCTCCTCTAAGACATCGTGAACTACATATTCACTTTAATGTTATGAAAGAAAGGTGCCAATTTTTAGAAATAGACGGAAATAAATTTTCCCTTCTATTATTACGCTTCTTCGCTGACTACCGTTGCTGAGCGATGAAACATTCTAAGTTGTTGAATTTCCTCTTTCCAAATCGTCGAATCAATCGTTTCCAAGATAAGAGGGATACCATTAAAGCGAGAATCAGAAGCAATATACTCAAAACAATCCCAGCCAATTTCACCTTTTCCTAAAGAATGGTGTCGATCAACTCGACTCGCGAACTCAGCTTTTGAATCATTGATGTGCATTGCTCTTAGATAGTGCATACCCACAATGCGGTCGAACTCAGCAAAAGTATGCTCACACGCCTCTTTTGTACGTAAGTCATAGCCAGCAGTAAACGTATGGCAGGTGTCTAAGCACACGCCAACACGTAACTTATCTTCTACCTGCTCGATAATCTCAGCTAGATGTTCAAACTTCCAACCAAGGTTAGTGCCCTGCCCTGACGTATTCTCGATCACCGCGATTACGTCAGGTACAGCTTGATGAGCTAGGTTGATCGACTCGGCGATCTTAGCCAAACATTCGCTTTCTGAGATTTTCTTCAAATGACTCCCAGGGTGAAAATTCAAAAGCGTTAACCCAAGTTGATTACAACGCTCCATCTCATCAATAAAAGCCGCGCGTGATTTCTCTAGCTTCTCTTCCTCTGGTGCTCCTAGGTTAATAAGGTAGGAGTCATGAGGAAGAATGTGCTCAGCACCGAAGCCCAACATTTTGCAATTGGCTTTGAAGGCACTAATGGTTTTCGCTTCTAGCGGTTTTGCCGCCCACTGTCTCTGATTCTTGGTAAACAGTGCAAACGCATTGGCACCTATTTCACGTGCACGCATAGGCGCCTGATCAACACCACCAGCAGCCGACACATGAGCGCCAATAAACTTCATATTTGTTTCCGGTTTTGAGGATGAATTATTGTTTGTCATTAAATCACTTTACACTTTCATAATGCTTAATAAATAAAGGGTTGTATCGGTTGCTGTTCAATAAAAACACAACAAATGTAGTAAATTTACAACAAATACAACTGTTAAATATTTTTTATACTTTAAAATATTTTGTAATTACTTTGTTTTCAAAGGTTTTGTTGATTTACCTCAAGATAATCACCTTTGTAAAAATATGGTTTTTGGTTGTTTTTTGACTTAAATCAATGTTAACCTTACTAATATTAGGTATATATTACTCAGCTCAATAAAAATCGAAAGTTAACACCATAATCAAACCACATTCAGTGGACTAGGAGATAGTTATGATCCAAGGTATTCAAATTACTAAAGCAGCAAACGATGACCTACTAAACTCAATCTGGCTACTAGATAGCGAGAAGAATGAAGCTCGTTGTGTTGTTGCTACTGCAGGTTTCGAAGCTGACCAAGTTATCTCAGCTGCAGACCTAGGCGAGTACGAAAGCCGTGAAGTTGCAATCGAAGCAGCACCACGCATCGAAGGTGGCCAACACCTAAACGTTAACGTTCTTAAGCGTGAAACGCTAGAAGACGCAGTTGCTCACCCAGAGAACTACCCACAGCTAACTATCCGTGTATCGGGTTACGCTGTACGTTTCAACTCTCTAACAACTGAACAGCAACGTGACGTTATAGCACGTACGTTCACTGAGTCTCTATAATTTTTAGAGCTTAAATTAGAATACAAAAACGGCGCTCATTGAGCGCCGTTTTTATTTGTTCGAAAAACAAATGGACGTTACGGTTGAACTCGACGAAGCACTGCTTTTAGCGCTTCAAAATCGTTATCAAGATCTTCAGACAACAACTCCATTGCCGCGTGTTTTGCTAGCGGGCCTGGCAGTTCGATATCAGAACCTAGGATGTCATCAACCACTTCTTTGAATTTCGCTGGGTGTGCTGTACACAGGAACAAGCCAGTTTCATTCTCTTGCAATTGCTCTTCCAATAGACGGTAAGCAATCGCACCATGTGGTTCACATAGGTAACCTTGTGCTTTTAGGTCGCGAACTGACTCAGCGCTCTGCTCGTCAGATACTTTACCTTTGCCTAGTGTATCTAAGCCCCAACCTTTGAGTTGGCAAAGCTCTTCAATACGAGGCCAGTTATTTGGTTGGCTTACGTCCATCGCGTTCGATGTTGTCGCAACGGTCGGTTTTGGATCCCATTGACCTGTTTCTAGGTAGCGAGGAACCGTGTCATTTTCATTGGTTGCTGCGATGAAACGCTTAACAGGTAAACCTAGTGCTTTAGCCAATAGACCCGCCGTTAGGTTACCAAAGTTACCACTTGGTACAGAAATAACTAGGTTTTCACGTTGCTCTTTAGTCAGCTGAGAAGCCGCTTCAAAGTAGTAACAGATCTGAGCCATTAAACGGCTGATGTTGATAGAGTTTGCCGAGTTAAGACCAATCTCTTTACGCAGTTCAGCATCATCAAATGAGTCTTTAACCAGAGCCTGACACGCATCAAAGTCACCATCGATAGCGACAGTGTGAATGTTCTTACCCAGCGTACAGAAAAGCTTCTCTTGCAATGGACTGATCTTGCCTTTCGGGTAAAGAATCACAACATTGATGTCTTCCATGCCGTAGAAAGCATGTGCGACCGCCGCACCAGTATCACCTGATGTTGCTGTTAAGATAGTGATTTGACCACCATCTGAAACGGCTGCTAAAGACTGAGCCATAAAGCGGCCACCGAAATCTTTAAACGCCAGTGTAGGGCCGTGGAAAAGCTCAAGCGCGTAAACGCCGTCTTTTACTTGGTTGATTGGTGCAGGGAATTGGAACGCTGCATCCACCATTTGGTCGATCTGTTCTTTTGGTAATTCATCGCCAATCAATGCTGACAGAATCTTTGAGCTACGAGGGACAAAGTCCTCTGCTAGCAGCGCATCGATATCATCAAACTTTGGTAGCTCAGATGGAAAAAATAGACCTTGATTACGACCTAAACCTTGACGAACGGCTTGGCCAAAAGAGACTTGCTCGTCATTTTCTTTGATGTTGTACAGCTTCATAACTCACTTCCTGTAACGATCGAACCTTGCTTATCTAGGCGACAAACGTGAACGAATCCTTCTTCATTTTGTACGTAATTTTGTTCTAACCAGCGTGCAACACGCTCGGCGACATCTTGTTCTTTGCAAATGCTAAATAGAGTTGGACCGCTACCGGAGATCCCAGTAGCCAGTGCTCCTGCTGAAGTGGCGTATTTACGCGCATCAGCAAACCCTGGAAGCAGTTTCTCACGATATGGTTCAGCAATCACGTCTTTGATCATCTTCGCTGCTAGCTCTGGCTGACCAGAGTGGCACGCGTGGATAAAACCCGCTAGATGACGGCCATGGGCAATCACATCCTGACGACGATATTGAGAAGGAAGAATTTCGCGAGCTTCAGCCGTTGAAACCTTAATACCCGGATACGCCATTACCCAATACCAGTCATCAAAACACGGTACTTCTTGGCTAATGATACCTAACTCTTCAAGCATTAACTGCACACCACCAAGGTAACATGGAGCAACGTTATCATAATGGATACCGCCTGAAATCTTACCTTCCATTTCGCCCATTAGAGCAAGCAGTTCAGTCTCATTCAGTGGCTGGCCATGAAAACGATTTAGCGCATCCAGTGCCGCGACAATTGAACATGCACTTGAACCTAGACCAGAACCAATAGGCATGTTCTTTTCGAGTGTCATTTCTAAAGGCTTTAGCGCAACGCCTTTTTTATCAAGCTCTCTAGAGAACACCACCCAGCAGTCATAGACGATGTTTTCTTTGGCTTCAGTCGGCAGCTTAGAAACAAAGCTGCCTGCTGTTTTTAGCGAGAATGATTCATCGCCTACTTTAACCATTACTCGGTCACCCAGCAGTGTGCCATCCACTGGAGACACAGCGGCCCCCAGCACATCAAACCCTACACTGACATTACCGATTGATGCAGGAGCATAAACGACAACATCCATATCACTTGAACTCATTCCTAAACTCCTAATTTCCAACCAAGAGTACGCATCACATCAGAGAATACGCCAGCTGCTGTTACTTCAGTACCCGCGCCGTAGCCACGTAGTACTAGAGGGATTGGTTGGTAGTAACGGCTGTAGAATGCTAATGCGTTCTCGCCATCTTTAATCTTGAACATTGGGTCATCGCCATCAACAGCAGCGATACGAACCTTACACTTACCTTCAGCGATTTCGCCAACATAACGAAGTACTTTGCCTTCTTCTGCTGCGATAGCCGACTGCTCTTGGAAGTAAGCATCCGCTTCTGGCAGACGAGCCATAAACTCTTCAACCGTGCCTGAGTCATCAAAACCTGGTGGCAGAGCTTGATCAACTTCAACATCTTCAAGTTCAAGCGCCATGCCTGCTTCACGAGCAAGAATAAGCAGCTTACGCGCCACATCCATACCAGATAAATCGTCACGAGGATCCGGTTCAGTAAAGCCGTTATCTTTAGCAATATTGGTTGCTTGGCTTAGTGTCATACCTTCATCAAGTTTACCGAAGATGTAAGACAGTGAACCTGAAAGAATGCCGTTGAACTTCTCAAGTTCATCACCTGCAGAGATAAGGTTCTGAAGGTTTTCGATTACTGGTAGACCTGCACCTACGGTTGTTTCGTACATCAGCTTACGACGTGAGTTACGTGCAACTTCACGAAGCTGATGGTAGTAAGCCATGCTTGCTGTGTTTGCTTTCTTGTTTGGTGTTACCACGTGGAAACCAGCCGCTAGGAAATCAGCGTACTGCGCAGCAATACCTTCGCTAGACGTACAGTCAACCAATACTGGGTTGATGATGTGGTTACGTTGAACAAGAGCGGCTAAGCGAGCTAGGCTGAATTCTTCAGTCGCACTCGACATACGGTCACGCCACTGCTCTAACGGTAGACCATCGCTGTCTAGCAACAAACCTTTACTGTTTGCTAAACCACATACGCGAATCACGATGCCTTTTTCAGCCAATTTACCTTGCTGACGTTGGATCTGATCAACAAGTTCGCCACCAACGCCGCCAACACCCACAACGAATACGTCAAGGAAGTGCTTAGAGTTAAATAGGTTCTCGTGACACGCTTTGATTGCTTCAGAGATTTTATCTTCAGGGATAACCGCTGAGATAGCACGCTCAGATGACCCTTGAGCAATCGCAACAATGTTGACGTTCACTTCAGCTAAAGAAGAGAAGAACTGAGAAGCAACACCGCGTGAAGTACGCATACCGTCACCCACCAGCGTTACAATCGCTACGTCGTCCATGAACTCAACTGGCTCTAATAGACCATCTTTGAGCTCAAGTTCAAACGCGTCTGACAACACTTGTTTCGCTTTCACTTTGTCAGCCGATTCAATACAGAAGCTGATGCTGTACTCAGAAGACGATTGAGTAATAAGGACAATAGAAACGCCAGCCGAAGACATCGCGCCGAATACGCGACTTGCCATGCCAACCATGCCTTTCATACCAGGGCCTGATACGTTAACCATTGTTAGGTCACTTAGCGTAGTAATACCTTTAATTGCTAGGTTATCTTCGCCAGTGTCTTGACCAATCAAAGTACCCGCACCCTGTGGGTTAAAGCTGTTTTTGATCAGACAAGGAATATGGAATTGCGCGATAGGCGCGATAGTCTTCGGGTGCAGAACCGAAGCACCGAAGTAAGAAAGCTCCATCGCTTCTTGGTAGCTTAATGATTTAAGCAGACGTGCATCATCGACTAAGCGTGGGTCACAGTTGTAAACGCCGTCTACATCAGTCCAGATTTCACAGCAATCAGCACGTAGACATGCCGCTAGAACTGCCGCTGAGTAGTCAGAGCCATTACGGCCAAGTGTTACTAACTCACCTTTATCATTACCAGCAGTGAAGCCCGGCATGATGTTTACGTGACCTTTAGGAAGTGGCGATTGACGGAAGTTCTGAGTTGAAACATCCACATCGACCATAGCTTCAAGGTGATCACCTTTAGCGTATAGGTATTGAACTGGGTCAATCAGGCTTGCTGGTTGGCCTTTCGCTTCAAGTACCGCTTTCATCAACTGGATTGAGATTCGCTCACCTTTACTGATGATGCGAGCATTAACATGATTCGGGCACATACCCAGTAGGTTAATGCCGTTCACGAACTGTTTTAGCTGAGCAAGAGAAGTATCCACCTGCTCTTGGAACGCAGAACCGTCAATAGAAGGAACAACGGCTTGAATATCTGCAAACAGTGCAGCGAATGAGGATTCGATCTCTGTAATCTGTGCATCTGCTTCACCATTTTTAAGTGCAGCTTCAATTACAGCGACCAACTTATTGGTTGTTTTTCCTGGAGCCGATAGTACAACAGCTAGCTCTTCTTGCTGGGCATTATTAGCGATGATATCAGCCGCTCGTAAAAAACGATCTGCATCAGCTAATGATGAACCTCCAAACTTTAAAACGCGCATCCCTTTCTCCATAAGTCATAAAAATGGTACAAAAAAAGGCCTGTATCTTGTTGGATACAGGCCTTTTTTTTAAAATCCGTTACTTAGCAGCCTGCCCCAACAATGTTAATGTCGGTAATAATAATGGTTGTGGTCATTACTAGGTGGCTTAAGTGCTGCATATCAAATTCTCTGCTTGTGCTTTACTCTACGTGTATCAATTTTTACCACTGGACGTCAATGAAAAGTTGCGTTTTTTTTACATTCGCACCGTTTTTCAGAGCAAACCGTCATTTAAGGGATAAAACACCCTGTATAAACCTTCACTTAAGATACTGGATTTACTCATTGAACAAGCAAGAGTGATCAATTGCATATATAGTCATAACAAAATGCTATATCGATTGTGCAGCGAACGCACAAGTTCTGTGCTTTAATTGAACGATAACGTTCGAAGAACAATAATAATGACATCAGGAGTGGGAAATGAAGAGATTACTTATTCTTTTGGCTTTTGCTATGCCTGTTGTTTGTTCAGCGAATAGTTTGCCTCTACTTCCTTCTCAAATAGATCGTTCTTCTCATAAATTTTTTATCTCCACACAAAACGCGTCAAGTGAAAGCTTCGATACTTGGAAAATAGACAGTGGCTATTCTTATAGCTTGTTTTCAGATGTGGATCTTTACGTGGGTACACGTATCAATAGTGCGGCACTGAAACAGGAAAGTGGATTCTTAAGTGGTGTCAGTTATCAGTTTTCAGAAAGAGTCTCTTTCAACAGTTCTTTACACACCTATAAAGATGAAACCGAAGACAATGAGAAATCGGTAGCCGCAGAGGTTTCCAGCCGAGTGCAACTGACTGATAATCTAGATTTGCATGCCACCCTTGACTATGAAGAGTGGCAGCAAGGTGTTGAAGTGGGATTAGGGTTTCGCTTTTAATCTCTTTCGCTTGTTCTTTATTTACTGATTAGTCCGAATTGAGCCCCAAGCTTTCAGCACATCACAAACCATTCCCCAATCTAATCTAACAACGGAATTAAATTTGAGTTAGTTACGACTCAATTAACAACTCAGATGAAATTAATACGCCATTCCAATCGGCATAAAGATAGTCACCAGGCTGAATCAGTTGATTATGTATAGAGAGCGTAACATTCACTTGTCCGACGCCGCGTTTCTCGGTCTTGAATGGCGATGCACCCAGCGCCTGAACACCAAGGTCCATTTGCGACATCATGCCAACATCACGCACCGCACCGTTCACAATCACGCCTTCCCAACCATTCTCTATCGCGAGAATAGCGAGCTGATCGCCAAGCAGCGCCTTTTGGCATGAGCCATTTCCATCAACGACAAGCACTTTGCCACAGCCATCGGTCTCTAAAATCTCGCGAACCTTGGAATTATCGTGGTAACAACGAACTGTTACAATTTTTCCAAAGAACGCACCACGTTGACCAAAGTTCTGCAATGGCATGTTCAGTAGGGTGACTTCGCTTTCAAACTCATCACATAAGTCGGGTGTTATATCGTGCATATATCCTCCGTGAGTAAGGCGTTACCTGTTTAGTCAGGCTAACCTCTATGCTTTTATATGTTATTAAAATTAATCCTTTGTTTTCATTGTTCTATGCTCAATTTATTACTCAATAAAAGTTGATTGAGCATATTTATCTACTAGACTCTTAGGACAGCTTTCAGCTTCCTTGGTTCATAATACGGTCTTTAGCAGGCAAGATGTGCGAAACATCTCGAATAATCATTCTTGTTTTGGTGCTAAATAATCACCATAACATTGGTTAAGTTGTAGCCATACTATTAAAGTTTGTTGCGATACGGCAATTGATGTAAATCAACAAAGTGAATGGAATTAACATTCTCGCGTTGTTAGCATGCTGTTAACATTATAGAATCCTCTCCAATCACTAAAAGAATGATTGAAAGGCGTACTGGATCTACGTTATTGGGCAATACTTCAAGGAAGGCAGATAGCTGGAAGTAAGTGTTTTTTTGAAAACTTTAAGTTATCATCAAAAATACATTACCTGTATGTTATGTTTTTGCCTAGAATTTATTCTATTAGCACAGTTTCGTCACAAATTTAGGTACCGCCAAATGCAAACCCCGCAGATTCTTATCGTTGAAGATGAGCAAGTAACTCGTAACACTCTAAAGAGTATTTTTGAAGCAGAGGGATATGCTGTTTTTGAGGCTAGCGACGGTGAAGAGATGCACCAAGTGCTATCTGACAACCAAGTTAACCTTGTAATTATGGACATCAACCTTCCAGGTAAGAATGGCCTACTACTTGCGCGTGAACTACGTGAGCAAGCAAACGTAGCGCTTATGTTCTTAACTGGTCGTGATAATGAAGTTGATAAGATCCTTGGCCTAGAGATCGGCGCTGATGACTACATCACGAAGCCTTTCAACCCTCGTGAACTGACTATCCGTGCACGCAACCTTCTTAACCGTTCAATGAGCACAAGCTCTGTTCAAGAAGAAAAGCGTAGCGTTGAAAAGTATGAGTTCAACGGTTGGGTACTAGATATCAACAGTCGTTCTCTGGTTAGCCCAGATGGCGAAGGCTACAAGCTACCTCGTTCAGAGTTCCGTGCTCTACTTCACTTCTGTGAGAACCCAGGTAAGATCCAAACACGTGCAGACCTTCTTAAGAAGATGACTGGTCGTGAGCTTAAGCCACACGATCGTACTGTAGACGTAACAATCCGTCGTATTCGTAAGCACTTTGAATCTGTTTCTGGTACGCCAGAAATCATCGCAACGATTCACGGTGAAGGCTACCGCTTTTGTGGTGACCTAGAAGACTAATTCGATTCGCGTTTCGAGTCGTTTAGCACTTAGTGTTTGAACAGTAGAAGCGCAATCAATAGTTATTAAAAAGGGAGAATGCCAACGCATTCTCCCTTTTTTGTTGTTCATTGTTCGCTAAGGTTTAGTAAACCGTATCAACCTTAACGTCTTTCTCTACTAGCCACTTCACGGTTTCACCATCTTTCAGTTCAACCGCCACATCAACAGGCTTGTCGCTGTCGATCTCTAGTTGCCACACAAAAGCGACTTCCCATTGAGTTTCGCTATGTGTTCTTAAATCAAGATCGTCAGCTGTTACCAATAAGGTGTCTGCACCCTGTTTAACGGTAACACTCTCAACCGCAAGCGTTGCTGGCAGTTGTGAGTCTGACTCTAGGTAGATTGCACCATGCAGAGTCTTATCTTGGGTCTCTCCAATCGTTGGCATCTTGTTGTGCCAAAGGTTGCTTTTCATTGTGACTGTTGCTGCAGATACTTCTACTTGATTATCTTGCTGCCATTCTACTTGGGGCGTAGAACAACCCGCTAATGCCACTACACATGCGGCGAATGCTAATTTTTTCATTCTTCTTCTACCTTTGATTTAACCAACTCTTTAAGACTTCAATGTCATTCTGGTATTCGTTATTAATCTCATCGACCCAATCTGAAATGTTTTCCCACCAAGCTGGTAGGTCAGGAGATTGAGCTTTCTGAGCAACTTGTTGAATGCGTTTCAGGCCGATAGAACCTGCTGCACCTTTAATTTTATGTGCTTCAGAAACGATACTGGCTTTATCTTTCGCGACCATGTTGGAGTTCAATATTTCCATATACTCCGGCATCATATCTTCAAACATCACGATGCTATCCAAAACCGGTTTTGGTCCAACAATGTCAACATAAGACTCTAGCATATCAATATCAAGCAAAGTGGTATCAATAGCTGAAAGAACAGACTTAGTGGCGTCGACTTTCTCAATGCTTTCAACCTTCTCCGTACCCGCTACTTTCTCAATTACCTCTGGCGCATCTTCGATCAGCTCGCTGATGACATCTTGAATAGCTCGAACTGACAAAGGTTTGCTGATCGCTTCGTCCATGCCTTTCTGGAAATACTCTTGCTTGTTGCTTAACACGTTGGCAGTTAATGCCACCAAAGGCGGTAGTTGGCTGTATTTCTCGCGGTAGTATTGAGCAATATCGAAACCTGTCATGTCTGGCAGTTGGATATCTAACAGTACCAAGTCATAGTCTTCCGGGTTGAAAGCAATCTGAGCCTCTTTACCCGTCATTACTACGGTCACCTCATGACCCAGACTTTCAAGTAGAGAGCGAGCCACTGTGATATTGAGTTCAATATCTTCAACCATGAAGATCTTAAGATTCGACTGCTTTCTTGGCGTTTTGATCAGTGCCTGAGTATCGTGATTCACTGGAACTCGAATCGAAACCGTAAAGGTGCTACCAAAGCCCTCTTCACTGGTGACTTCAATGTGGCCATCCATCATATTGATCAGCTGCTGTGAGACCGCGAGGCCAATGCCCGTGCCGACAGCGTGCAAGTTGTCCGTGCCCGATTTTACCTGATAGTACATCGCGAAGATCTTCTCGATTTCACTTTCAGGGATACCAATCCCGGTGTCTTCTACTTCCATCGTTATGTTGGCAAAGTCGCCATCAATTTCGGCGCTGACTGTCATCACCACACCACCATCTTTGGTGAACTTCATCGCGTTGCTGACAAGGTTCCACAATACCTGTCTAAGACGAGTACCATCCACCTCAACAGCAGCTGGAAGATCAGACAATCTTTCTAGATCGAACCTTAGTCCTTTCTGCTCTGCCATTAACGCAGAAATACTCTCGATCTCGACAACGAAATCTTCAAAATTGATAGGGGTTGGGAAGAGCTCAAGCTTACGGCGGTCGAACTTATCCATGTCGATAATATCGTTAAAGATATTACCCAATGTCACTGCGCTTACCTTAATGGTTTGCATCTGCTTACGCTGCTCGGTCGTTAGTTGGCTATCCAACAACATGCGGCTCAAGCCGATGATGCCATTGAGCGGTGTTCTTAACTCGTGGCTAATAGTTGAGATAAAGGTGGTCTTATCGCGGCTAGCTTTTTCTAACGACTCTTGATGCTCTTTACGTTCAGTAATATCGCGACCAAAACCGACTAAACCCAAGTGACGGCCATCTTTGCTATAGAAAGGAACTTTACGCAGTTCGAAGTAACTCTTACGTCCGTCAGGGTATTCAAGCCATTGGTCATAGGTCAGCGCTTGGTTATCAGAAAAGACTTTCTTATCGGTTTCAACAACTTGCTGGGCTACCTCTTTACTGTAGACATCCCAAGGAGTCAAACCAACCAGCTCTTTTTCTGTTTTGCCGGTGAGCTCTTCTACAGCACGGTTACAACCAGAGAACACACCATCTTCATTACGATAGTAAATAAGGTCAGGAGAAGCATCAATAAATGAACGTAGCAGTGCCGTACGTTCTGCAAGTTCAAGCTGAGTTCGCTCACGTTGAAACACCTCGTTCTCAAGGTCGTGCATCGCTTCTGCACGCGCTTCTTCCGCTTTTTCACGCTCTTCAATTTCTTGATTAAGCTTCTCAATATTGAGCTGCAGTTTATTGTTGAGCTCTTGGTCTCGCTCACGCATGTCGCCAAGTTTAGAGACCAGTTTCGCTAACCTTTGACGAGACTCTTCCAGCTGATCAACGACTACAGATAGGAAGTAAACCGCCCAAGGCGTTATCACTAAACCAAAGAAAACTGAACGGACAATATCGATATCATCAACATTACCTTTGAGTGCGAGGGTGATACCGACTTGCACAACAACAGCGAGGGCAACAAGCGCTAGGGCGAGTAAGATAGAAAAGCGGACAATCCCCAGCTTTACGAGTAGATCCACGTAATACTGGGCAAGATTTTTCATGGGTTTCATTTAACGCTCCATGCGATAAGACTAGCAACATTCTACCCTGTTTGAAGATAGGAGGTAAGCTAGCTACATCACACGCAGCAAGAGATCAGCGGCAATATCGAAGGTTAATCCAATTAATATAAATACCGAACAACCAAAACAAACGAAGGTGGGAAAATCACCGATTTTATAGAGTTAGCAAATTGAGGATGGGTGCACCATAGAACGGTTTCGACCGTCAGACTTTGCTTGATACAGAGCACTGTCAGCCAAAGCAACGGCCGACTCCATCTCGTCATCAGGTTTCGGAATGTAAGAGACAATACCAATACTCACGGTGATGAATTCAGAGACCGTCGACTTCTCATGCGCAAGTTCCAACTTTAGGACTTCGTCATGAATACGCTGCGCCACCAGCTGAGCACCTTCGGTCGTTGTATTCGGCAGAATAAAGCCGAATTCTTCACCACCATAACGAGCTACACAGTCCGATGAACGATTCAACACCTGCTTAAATGCCTGAGAAACTTGGACCAAGGCATCATCACCTTGCTGGTGTCCGTAATAGTCGTTGTAGCCTTTAAAGAAATCGATGTCACACAGCATGATCGTCAGCGGTAACTTCTCACGCACATGATAATGCCACAGTGTCGAGAGCTGTTCATCGAAACGACGTCGGTTAGAAACTTTAGTCAGGCTATCCATAAAGCTGAGGCGTTCAAGTTCAAGGTTGGCTTCTTCAAGCTTTTGTTCTGCTAGATAACGCTCTGTAATATCACGCGCCATGATCAACACACCATTAGTGCTCGATGCTGGATCTCTAAACGGTGATTTGACTACATCATACCAAGTAAATGCTCCATCACTTGAGACCACTTTGTCGATATAACGCAGCGATTTACTTTGATGAAGCACTTGATGATCGGTTTCTGATATTCGCGTATAGATACTATGTGGCACCACATCTTGTAAGCGTTTACCGATCAAGTCACTCACTTCAGAGATACCTAGCGCAGCCACAAATGGCTTATTACACGCTTGATAAACCATGTTTTCATTAAAGATGCCAATCGAGTCTGGGCTGGCCTCCAAGATGTTTTGCAAGATGGTGTCACGCTGCGCAAGTGCCACTTCGGTATCTTTTCGCTTCTCCATTTCGCCACGAAGCTGCTGCTGCATGTCATGCCAATCGGTCACATCATGGCTAATAGAGAGCGTACCTATGGTTGATCCATCTTGTGAGAGCAAGACACTTTGGTAGGTTTCAAGCAAGCAGCTTTTTCCATCTTGATCTGTAGTCCAAGAGCGTTCACTTACACGACCTTTTAATACTCCACCAGAAACACTCAGGGTGCCCTCTTCAGCACGACCATGCCAAAACTTTTTAAACGAGCGATTACTCGTCACTAACTGATCTTTCTGATCTTTCACGTAGATCAACTCAGACAAAGAATCCAAAGCGGTACGAGCAACATTCAACTCTCGAACTTCTTGGGACATTTCTTCGTTAGTATTCTTATAAGGTGAAGCATGAATCATCCAAGCCTGCTTATTTCTAAAATGAACCTTACGACCGACTAAGTTGATCTTAAACGACTCAAATTCAGAAAGCGCCCACAGGGAGACCTGCTCGAAGGCTCGAGAGTTGATGTGATTGGTTAAGTAGTGGCGAAAGCTATTCTCGCTTTCAACGGTAGGGAATCGAAAGTTAACACCAATTTGTCGAATACCAAGCAACTGCATTGCTTGGCGATTGGCATAGAGTATTTCGCCACTTCGAACATCAACAAAGTAGAGTGGCGACGGGGTAGCAAGTAGAAGCGTTTCGATATGCGATTGATAACGAGAATAGAGATGCCAGCAGATGAGAGCAATCAGCAATACAACAACGATATAAATACCGTAGCCATACGCCCTGTCCCACAACCAAGTCATTACCAGTTCCATCTGCTCTCAATCTATACCATAAAATCTGTGAGGGAAATGTTACCACTATTTGTTGGTTTTATCTGCTGTTACCTACAGTCACCCATTTCTATTAATTGGCTGCGTTTAAAACAGGCAACGTGTACTCGAATGCAGAGCCAGTTTTGATGCCTTGAGCACCGGTTTTATCGAGCGAACGGCCTATTTCAGTCATCGCTAACCAGCGGTTCTCACACCATAAAGGAGAGAGTAACGTTGGCCGTCTCGCCGCTGAAGAAACACGGTGATAAACCACGTCCGCAGGCGTGCGTTGAATGATCTCACTCGCGATATCGATGTACTCTTCAAGGCTTGGGGCTTCTAGCTTTCCGGCTTTCCACGCCTTAGCCATGGTACTGCCCTCTACTATATGCAGGCCGTGCAGCTTAATACCATCAGTGCCAACCGCTAATACCTTGTCTAAGGTTTCAAGGTTATCCGGCTTAGTCTCTTTTGGTAGACCAACAATCAGGTGGGTACACACCTTGATGCCTAAAGCGCGTGCACGCTGGGTGATCGTTTCATACACCGCAAAGTCGTGTCCGCGGTTAATTCGCTTGAGGGTTTTATCATTGGCGGTTTGCAGGCCAAGCTCGAGCCAAATCTCATAGCCTTGTTTAACGTAACCCGCTAACAGATCCAACACCGCATCAGGCACGCAGTCTGGTCTTGTGCCAACACAAAGGCCGACGATCTCTGCACCAGGTGCTTTTAACGCCTCTTCATACATATTCTTAAGCACTTGTACCTCAGCATAAGTGCTGGTGTACGCCTGAAAGTAAGCCAGATACTTCTTGGCACGAGCAATCTCACCCGCGCGATCTTTTAACTGGTCAGCAATACTTTGAATTTGAGTTTGTTCATCGGCAAAGGAAGCCACGTTACAAAACGTACAACCTCCACGACCAATGGTCCCGTCTCGGTTTGGGCAGCTGAAACCACCGTGAAGCGTCAGCTTGTGGACTTTCTCGCCATAACGGCGTTGAAGGTCTTGGCCGATAGTATTGACCAACTCGTGTAATTGCATATTTTCAAAGCACTCAAGTAAATAAGAATGAATATCAGTCTTTTTTGAAAAAAAATTACATCCCTGCAAAATTCGACCAATTAGTTTACTCAAGGCTTTTTGCGAGCAACCTAACAAATATCAATAAACATGCAAAAAATCGGCTCTATTTGCCTAATGTTGCACATTTGTTAGGCATTAAATTCAAAATAAAACGAAAAAAATGGTCTACATGGGTCAACTTTCATTGCAATTCGCCTAGACAAAATTGTAGGATACTTACACATATTGGCTATTTTTGAGTATTTACTTACAACGAAAACTTGCTAATAAGTCGGTGATATCTAACTCCCACCTATATAAACCACTAGTTTGTGGTTAAAAATAAACAGGTATCACTAAGGATTGTTTTTCTCGCAATACTTTTCCTGCGAGATACGGAAAGGATTCAAACCGCCAGCATAGGCAGGTTTAGACCCATAAATATAAAAGGACAAGGCTGACTTTATACAAATAAGTTGCGCCTAGATTTAACTGGAAGGATGTATCTATGGTAGATCAAGAGCAGAACTCACAGGGTCTGTATACTCCTGAATTGGAGCATGACGCTTGTGGTATCGGTTTTGTTGCGCATCTAAAGAATCGCAAATCTCATGATGTAGTAACTCAAGCACTCGATATGCTTGCACGTATGGAACACCGTGGCGGCCAAGGCTGCGATCCGTGTTCTGGTGATGGTGCAGGTATCCTGCTACAGAAGCCGCACGAATTCTTACTAGAAGAAGCCGTAAAGCTTGGAATTAAGCTGCCATCTTTTGAAAAATATGGTGTTGGTGTTGTACTTTTCCCTAAAGATGAACACAAACGTGCACAGTGTCGTGACATTCTAGAACGCAATGCACAACGCCTTGAGTTAGAAGTGATCGGTTACCGTGAACTTCCAACTGACAATTCAATGATTGGTGCTGACCCACTAAGCACTGAACCTCAATTTGAACATGTATTTATTTCTGGCGGCCCTGGTATCACACCAGAAGAACTTGAGCGTAAACTGTATGTTCTACGTAACTACACGGTTCGTGTATGCCTAGAAAGCGTTTCAAATATCGGTGATGACTTCTACATCAACTCTATGTCTTACAAGACATTGGTGTACAAAGGTCAGCTAACAACTGAACAAGTTCCTCAGTACTTCCTAGACCTGCAAAACCCAACCATGGTGACAGCTCTAGCACTGGTACACTCTCGCTTCTCTACCAATACATTCCCACGTTGGCGTCTAGCTCAGCCTTTCCGTTACATCGCGCATAATGGCGAAATCAATACGGTTCGCGGCAACCTGAACTGGATGAAAGCGCGTGAAGCAATCCTAGAATCGGATCTGTTTACACAAGCTGAAATCGACATGCTACTGCCTATCTGTCAGGAAGGTAGTTCGGATTCATCAAACTTCGATATGGCACTTGAGCTACTTGTTCTTTCAGGTCGTACTCTGCCACATGCGTTGATGATGATGATCCCGGAAGCATGGCAAGAAAACAAAAACATGGACCCAACTCGTCGTGCGTTCTACCAGTACCACGCGAACGTAATGGAACCATGGGATGGCCCAGCATCTGTATGTTTCACCGATGGTGTTCAAGTAGGTGCAACGCTAGACCGTAACGGTCTGCGTCCTTCTCGCTACACAGTAACAAAAGACGATTTCCTAGTAATGGCGTCTGAGTCTGGTGTTGTTGAGATTGCACCTGAAAACGTTGAGTACCGTGGTCGCCTGCAACCAGGTCGTATTTTTGTTGCTGACCTTGAGCAAGGCCGCATCATTTCTGATGAAGAAGTGAAAGACAGCATTGCTAAAGCACAACCCTACGAAAAGTGGGTTGAAGAGAACCTTCTGAGCTTGAAAAAGCTACCAGATGCGAGCAACGAATTTAGTCAACCTTCTCCAGAGAAACTTCTCCACAAACAACAATCGTTTGGTGTGAGCTCTGAAGAAGTGAACGAAATCATTCTACCTCTTGCGAAAACAGGCTACGAGCCACTTTCTGCAATGGGTGCTGACTGGCCGCTAGCGATTCTTTCTCATCAATCTCAGCACCTTTCAAACTACTTCAAACAGTTGTTTGCACAAGTAACCAACCCACCGATCGACCCGATTCGTGAGCGTATGGTTATGTCTCTGAACACTTACCTAGGTAAAGATCAGAACTTACTTGCTGAAACACCTGAACACTGTCAAAAAGTAGAGCTTGAGTCTCCAGTACTGTCTAACTCTGAGTTAGAAAAACTGCGTGCAATCGATAACGAGCACCTTCAAGCGAAGACACTGGATATCGTATTCCAAGCAAATGGCGACCAAGGTAAATTAGAGCGCGCACTTAAGCGTATCTGCCAATACGCAGAAGACGCAGTGATTGATGGCTACTCTATCATCCTACTAACTGACCGTGCGGTTAACTCTAACCATGCCGCTATTCCAGCAATGCTGGCTGTTGGCGCGGTTCATCACCACCTAATCCGTAAAGGTCTACGTGCTAAGTGTGACATCGTGGTTGAAACGGGCGACGCTCGTGAGACACACCACTTTGCAACGCTTATCGGTTACGGTGCGAACGCAGTTAACCCATACCTAGTTATTGAAACGATTGTTGAACTGCAACGTACGAAGAAGCTAGATCCAAACGTACACCCACGTGAGTTATTCGATAACTACCGTAAAGGTGTTAACGGCGGTCTACTTAAGATCTTCTCTAAGATGGGGATCTCTACGCTGCAGTCTTACCACGGTGCACAAATCTTTGAAGCACTTGGTGTTAGCAAATCAGTAGTTGAAAAATACTTCACAGGTACTGTTTCTCGTATCCAAGGTCTAACGATCGACGATATCGCGCGAGAAGTACTGGTTCGTCACCGTGTTGGTTACCCAGCTCGTGAAATCCCAGCTCAGATCCTTGATGTTGGTGGTGTTTACCAGTGGAAACAACGTGGTGAGAAGCACCTGTTCAACCCTGAAACGATTTCTCTACTTCAAGAGTCGACGCGTAACAAAGATTACGGTCAGTTCAAGAAGTACGCAAAAGCAGTTGATGACCAAGGCGACAACGCAGCAACGCTACGTAGTCAACTGGACTTCATCAAAAACCCTGCAGGCTCTATTCCTCTAGCAGAAGTAGAACCAATCGAGAACATCCTTAAGCGTTTTGCTACTGGCGCAATGAGCTTTGGTTCAATCTCGCATGAGGCTCACTCAACACTGGCTGTTGCGATGAACCGCATTGGCGCGAAATCAAACTCAGGTGAAGGTGGTGAAGATCCAGCACGTTTCGAACGTAAAGAAAACGGCGACTGGGAACGTTCAGCAATCAAACAGGTGGCTTCTGGTCGCTTTGGTGTAACGTCTTACTACCTATCTAACGCTGATGAGCTACAAATCAAGATGGCTCAAGGTGCGAAACCGGGCGAAGGTGGTCAACTACCTGGTGATAAGGTTGATGACTGGATCGGCGCAACGCGTCACTCGACTCCGGGCGTAGGTCTTATCTCGCCACCGCCACACCACGATATCTACTCAATCGAAGATTTGGCTCAGCTGATCTACGATCTGAAAAACGCGAACCGTAATGGCCGTGTAAACGTGAAGCTAGTATCAGAAGCTGGCGTAGGTACGATTGCATCTGGTGTAGCGAAAGCGAAAGCTGACGTGGTACTTATCGCAGGTTTTGATGGTGGTACGGGTGCATCTCCGATGTCTTCTATCCGTCACACTGGTCTGCCTTGGGAACTGGGTCTAGCAGAAACGCACCAAACACTACTGAAAAACGGCCTACGTAACCGTATCGTTGTTCAGTCTGATGGTCAGATGAAAACACCACGTGACCTTGCAGTCGCAACGTTACTTGGCGCTGAAGAATGGGGCGTAGCAACAGCAGCTCTAGTTGTTGAAGGCTGTATCATGATGCGTAAGTGTCACAAGAATACATGTCCTGTTGGTATCGCAACACAAAACAAAACTCTTCGTGAGCGTTTCGACGGCCGCGTAGAAGACGTAGTAACGTTCTTCCAATACATGGCTGAAGGTCTACGTGAAGTAATGGCTGAACTTGGCTTCCGCTCTATTGATGAGATGGTGGGTCAATCGCACAAACTTAAAGTTCGTGATGACATCGGTCACTGGAAGTACAAGAACCTAGATCTAACGCCGGTACTGCACATTGAGCAGGCGCGTGCAGAAGATGGTATCTACAACCAGACACAACAAAACCACAACCTAGAAGATGTTCTAGACCGTAAGTTGATTCAAGCTGCGATTCCTGCACTTGAGAAAGGCGAAGCTATAAGTGCAAGCTTCCCTATCATCAACACGGACCGCTCTGCAGGTACCATGCTGTCGAACGAAATCTCGAAGGTTTACAAAGACCAAGGTTTACCACAGCCAATGAACGTTAAGTTCCACGGTAGTGCTGGCCAATCTTTCGGTGCGTTCCTTGCGAAAGGCGTTAAGTTCGAAGTAGAAGGCGACGCGAACGATTACTGGGGTAAAGGTCTGTCTGGCGGTACTTTAGTACTGTACCCAGATGCGAAATCATCTATCGTTGCTGAAGATAACATCGTGGTTGGTAACGTATGTTTCTACGGTGCGACTTCAGGTGAATCTTTCATTCGCGGTATGGCTGGCGAACGTTTCTGTGTTCGTAACTCAGGTGCGAAGGTTGTTGTTGAAGGCGTTGGTGACCACGGTTGTGAATACATGACTGGCGGTGTTGCTATTATCCTTGGCTCAACGGGTCGTAACTTTGCTGCGGGTATGAGTGGCGGTGTCGCTTATGTTTGGGATAAAGCGGGCGACTTCGAAACCAAGCTTAACTCTGAACTTGTAGACCTAGATCCAATTGAACAAGAAGATAAAGATCTTCTACTAGATATGCTAACCAAGCACGTTGAATTCACAGGAAGTGAAGTTGCTCAGTCTTTCCTAGACAACTTTGAAGCAAGTGTTGCATCACTAATTAAAGTCATGCCACGCGACTACAAAGCAGTTCTTGAGAAGCGTAAAGCTGAAGCACAACAAGCACAAACGGAAGAAGTGGAGGCAGTATAATGGGTAAGCCTACTGGATTTTTAGAACACGGTCGTGAGCTTCCAAAGAAGCTCGACCCGTCAGTTCGTATCGAAGACAACAAAGAGTTCGTACTTAACGAAGAGTTTGGTGACAAGATCAATACTCAAGCGTCTCGTTGTATGGACTGTGGCGTACCTTTCTGTCACAGCGGTTGTCCGATTGGTAACATCATCCCAGAATTCAATGACGCGGTTTACCGTGACAGCTGGGAAGAGGCTTGGAACATCCTAAGCTCGACCAATAACTTCCCTGAATTTACAGGTCGTGTGTGCCCTTCTCCTTGTGAGAGTGCTTGTGTACTGGGTATCAACCAAGACCCAATCACTATCTGTAATATCGAGAAAACGATTGTAGAGACTGCGTACCGCGAAGGGTACGCAAAACCTAAAACACCTCGTTCTCGCACAGGTAAAACAGTGGCTGTTATCGGTTCAGGTCCTGCTGGCCTAGCCGCTGCTGAGCAACTAAACAGTGCAGGTCACTCAGTGACTGTATTTGAACGTGACGAGAAAGTTGGCGGTTTACTGCGTTTCGGTATCCCAGATTTCAAACTGGGTATGGACGTGATTGATCGTAAGATCAACCTAATGGCTGAAGCTGGCGTTGAGTTTAAAGTGAACCAACACATCGGTGTTGATGTTAATGCTCAACAGCTACGTCAAGAGTTTGATGTGGTCCTGCTAACAGGTGGTTCTACGGTTCCGCGTGACCTACCAATTCCAGGTCGTGAGCTAAAAGGCGTTCATTTTGCGATGGAATTCCTTGGCCAAAACAACCGTCGTGCCAACGACCTAGACCTGAAAACAGAAGAGATTCACGCTCAAGATAAGCACATTGTGGTTATCGGTGGTGGTGATACTGGTTCTGACTGTGTAGGTACCTCAAACCGTCATAAAGCAGCAAGCATTACTCAGGTAGAGATCATGCCGATCCCACCAGAGAAGCGCCCTGCAAATATGCCTTGGCCTCAATACCCAATGATCATGAAAACCACTACTTCTCACGAAGAAGGTTGTGAACGTCACTGGAACATCTTAACCAAAGAGTTCATCGGTAACGAGCAAGGTCAAGTGACGGGTCTACGTATTGCTGACATCGTTTGGCAAGATGCGAAACCAGGTGAGCGTCCAAGCTTTGATGAAGTGGCGAACACAGAACGTGTTATCCCTTGTGATATGGCATTCCTAGCAATGGGTTTCTTACACCCAGAGCCAACAGGTGTACTAGCTCAACTAGACATTAAACTGGACGAGCGCGGTAACGTCGCTTCTGAAGGTTACGCAACTAACCAGAAAGGCGTTTTCGCTGCTGGTGATATGCGTACAGGTCAGTCTCTAGTGGTACGTTGTATTAATGAAGGTCGTGAATGTGCAATTGCTATTGATGACTTCTTAATGGGTAACTCAAACTTAGAAGCGAAAGCTGATTCACTCATGCTTTCCGCATAATATTTCTCGGGCTAACGTCAATGACGTTAGCCTAGAGGAAAAGCAACACCCTTCCTAACTTTTATATTTGGCTAGCACTCGATGCTAGCCTTTTTTCTATCTGCTTTCTGGCGCTTTCAAAATCCCCCTGTTGTATATGTTAAATCTCGTTAACATCCACCTTATATATCTCATTGATATCCATCGATTATTTTAGATTATTAAGTGGCTAATCGCGTTTATGCATGATAATTAACCATGAACTTGACCTTAAACACAATTAGCTATACGTTGTAAAGCTGATGAAAATAAAATCAATCGGTTTTGTTAACACAACCAATAACGTTTTAACTGGCTAAAGCAAACTATCAGTTTATAAAAAACAACAAGTACATGAATAGTTAGTCATTTACTGTCTGGATGACAGAGAAGCAAAAGGGAGAATTGCAATGGCTCTATATGATCCTAGTCTTGAAAAAGACAACTGTGGATTTGGTTTAATAGCGCAAATGGAAGGCCAACCTAGTCATAAGTTGGTAAGAACTGCTATTTCAGCCCTAGATCGCATGACACACCGTGGTGGTATCGCTGCGGATGGTAAAACCGGAGATGGCTGTGGCTTATTACTACAGAAGCCAGACTCTTACCTCAGAATCATCGCAGAAGAGAATAACTTCAAGCTCGGCAAGCAATACGCTGTCGGCATGATTTTCTTCAGCCAAGACCCAATCAAGGCGCAATCCGCGCAAGACATCGTCAATAAAGAGCTCGCTCAAGAGACACTCACCGTTGCAGGTTGGCGTGTCGTGCCGACTAACACCGAAGTTTTGGGTCCCATCGCGAAAGACTCGGTTCCCAACATTCAACAGGTGTTTATCTCAGCACCTGCAGGCTGGCGTGAGCGTGATATCGAACGCCGCCTATACATTGCTCGTCGCAGAATTGAAAAGCAGATCACCGAAGACAAAGATTTCTATATTTGTAGCCTTTCAACACAAGTAATGGTCTACAAAGGTCTGTGTATGCCCGCCGATCTTCCGCGATTTTACCTCGATCTTGCAGACTTACGTATGGAATCGGCAATATGTCTGTTCCACCAGCGTTTCTCAACTAACACACAACCACGCTGGCCACTGGCTCAACCATTCCGCTATTTGGCGCACAATGGTGAGATCAATACCATCGAAGGTAACCGCCAATGGGCCAAGGCTCGTGCCTATAAATTCTCTTCACCGTTGCTGCCCGACTTACAAACGGCTGCACCCTTTGTGAATGAGACAGGCTCAGATTCATCAAGCCTAGATAACATGCTCGACCTGTTCCTTGCCGGTGGTATGGATGTGTTCCGAGCGATGCGCATGCTTGTGCCGCCCGCTTGGCAAAATCACCCAGACATGGACCCAGATCTGCGTGCCTTTTACGACTTCAACTCCAAGCACATGGAACCGTGGGATGGCCCTGCTGGCATCGTACTTTCTGATGGTCGTTACGCCGCATGTAACCTTGATAGAAATGGCCTGCGACCAGCGCGTTATGTGATTACCAAAGACAATCTAATCACACTGGCATCTGAGGTCGGTATCTGGAACTACGCACCGGATGAAGTTGCAGAAAAAGGTCGTGTTGGTCCAGGTGAGTTACTGGTGATAGATACTCGCCGCGGCAAACTGTGGCAATCTAATGAAATCGATAATGACCTCAAAAGCCGCCACCCATATAAAGAGTGGATGGAAAAGAATGTTCACAAATTAACGCCATTTTCTGCGTTGCAAGATGACCAAGTCGGTAAGCGTAGCTTTGACGATGACACGCTCAAGACCTACCAAAAACAGTTTGCGATGAGCAACGAGGAGTCCGACCAAGTACTGCGTGTACTTGGTGATATGGGGCAAGAAGCAGTAGGCTCAATGGGCGATGATACGCCGATGGCTGTTCTCTCTTCAAAAGAGCGTCTGGTTACTGATTACTTCCGTCAGAAGTTTGCACAGGTCACCAACCCTCCGATTGATCCATTGCGTGAAAAACACGTGATGTCTTTGGCGACCAGTATCGGTAAAGAGATGAACGTGTTCTGTGAAACAGACGGTCACGCCTATCGTGTGACGTTTGATTCGCCAGTACTGCTTTACTCAGACATGCAACAGCTTCTGCAGTTAAGTCAGAAACATTACCGTCATGTCATTCTCAGCATGCACTACGACCCGAATCATCAAGATCTCGAACAAGCGATCAAAGCGGTATGTGATAGCGCGGAACAAGAAGTCCGTGAGGGTGCGGTTTTAGTTGTGCTATCGGACAAAGGTTTAGAAAAAGGCAAACTACCGATCCCTGCAGCCATGGTGGTTGGCGCGGTTCAAACAAGGCTTGCTGATACTAACCTGCGTTGTGATGCCAACATCGTGGTTGAGACAGCCACTGCTCGTGACCCACATCAGTTCGCAGTTCTACTTGGCTTCGGTGCGACCGCGGTTTATCCATACCTTGCTTATGAAGCGTTAGGTAAAATGTTGGATGATGGTTCTTTAGATAAAGACTATCGTACCGCGATGCAGAACTACCAAAACGGCATCAACAAAGGTCTGTATAAGATCATGTCGAAGATGGGTATTTCTACGATTGCTTCATATCGTTGTTCGCAACTTTTCGAAGCCGTTGGCCTACATTCCGATGTTGTTAAGCTCTGTTTCCGCGGAGTTACCACACGAATCCAAGGCGCAAGCTTTAGCGATTTCCAACAAGATATCTATAACTTATCTCGTAAAGCGTGGACTAAGCGCAAACCGATCGAACACGGCGGTTTACTGAAATACGTCCATGGCGGTGAATATCACGCCTACAACCCAGATGTAGTTGGCACACTGCAAACCGCAGTTAAAACTGGCGAAACTTCGGATTACCTATCTTTTGCTAAACAGGTAAATGCTCGCCCTGCGGCAATGTTACGTGACTTAATGAGCCTGAAAAAAGCCGATAAACCACTAACACTTGAGCAAGTAGAGCCAAGTAGCGATCTGTTTAAGCGCTTTGACTCGGCTGCGATGTCGATTGGAGCTTTGAGCCCAGAAGCTCATGAAGCACTGGCTATGGCGATGAACCGATTAGGAGGCTACTCCAACTCTGGTGAAGGTGGTGAAGACCCACGACGCTTTGGGACTGACCGCAACTCGCGCATCAAACAGATTGCGTCTGGTCGATTTGGCGTAACGCCGCATTACTTAACCAATGCAGATGTTCTGCAAATCAAGGTCGCGCAAGGTGCGAAACCCGGTGAAGGTGGTCAGCTGCCAGGTCATAAAGTCACGGCAGAAATCGCCAAACTGAGATACTCAGTTCAAGGGGTCACGCTGATTTCCCCTCCTCCACATCACGATATCTATTCCATCGAAGATTTGGCACAGCTGATTTTCGACCTTAAACAAGTGAATCCTAAAGCCTTAGTTTCAGTGAAGTTAGTATCCGAACCGGGTGTCGGCACGATTGCAACAGGTGTGGCAAAAGCCTATGCGGATCTGATCACCATTTCAGGTTACGACGGCGGTACCGCGGCAAGCCCACTGACTTCGGTGAAATACGCTGGCTGTCCTTGGGAGCTAGGACTCGCGGAAACCCAGCAAGCATTGGTTGCTAACGGGCTTCGTCATAAGATCCGTCTACAAGTCGATGGTGGTCTGAAAACTGGCCTTGATGTGATTAAAGGCGCGATTCTCGGTGCTGAAAGCTTTGGTTTCGGGACTGCGCCAATGGTCGCGATGGGTTGTAAGTTCTTACGAATTTGTCACCTAAACAACTGTGCAACGGGTGTTGCGACTCAAGATGAAACGCTACGCCGTGAATACTTCAAAGGCCTGCCAGACATGGTGGTGAACTACTTTACTGGCCTAGCCGATGAAGTTCGCCAATACCTTGCGGAGCTTGGTGTAGAAAAACTTACAGACCTGATTGGACGTACGGACTTACTAGAAGCCGTTCAAGGCCTCACAGCGAAACAGAGCAAACTCGATCTATCTTCAATACTCGAAGCTCCAGTATCTCCGGAAGGTCACCCGCTGTTTTGGACCGAGCCAAACGCACCATTTGATAAAGCTCAGCTCAACCAGCAGATTCTTGATGATGCACTCGATGCGATTGAGAAACGACAGTCCACCAGCCTCTACTACAACGTGATTAATACAGACCGTTCGATAGGCGCACGTATCTCTGGCGAAATTGCCAAACGTTACGGTAACCAAGGCATGGCAGGCTCACCCATTAAGTTGTATCTCGATGGTACAGCAGGCCAATCCTTTGCGGTTTGGAACGCTGGCGGCGTAGAGCTGTATCTGACGGGTGATGCCAATGACTATGTCGGCAAAGGCATGGCGGGCGGCAAAGTAGTGATCAAACCCCACCAAGGCACAGCGTTTACTTGTAACGAAGCGACCATCATTGGTAACACCTGTCTGTATGGTGCAACCGGAGGCAAGTTATTCGCTGCAGGTACGGCTGGCGAACGATTTGGCGTACGTAACTCAGGCACGGTTGCCGTGATTGAGGGTGCGGGTGACAACGCTTGTGAATACATGACGGGCGGTATAGTTGCTATCCTTGGCGCAACTGGCGTCAACTTCGGTGCGGGTATGACGGGTGGCTTCGCTTATGTAATGGATAAGAACGAAGACTTCCAAGGCCGAGTTAATAATGAGTCGGTCGAGGCACTTTCTCTATCTGACCTATACATCCACCAAGAACATCTGCGTGGTTTGATTGCAGAGCACTTAGAAGAGACAGGTTCAGTACACGCTGAAGCGATTCTGGCGAACTTTGATGAATGGATTCCGAAGTTCTACCTAGTGAAGCCAAAGACGGCAGATCTGAACACCTTGCTCGGCCACCAAAGCCGCAGCTCAGCTGAACTTCGTGTTCAAGCGCAATAATTGGAAGGAGCCAATAATGAGCCAGAATGTATACCAATTTATTGATGTGAATCGCGTAGACCCAGCGAAGAAACCGATCAAGATACGTAAGATTGAGTTTGTAGAGATCTACGAACCTTTCACTAAACAGCAAGCCAAGGCGCAAGCTGACCGCTGTCTAGACTGTGGTAATCCTTACTGTGAATGGAAATGTCCAGTCCATAACTACATCCCTCAGTGGCTTAAGCTTGCCAATGAAGGACGCATTATCGAAGCCGCTGAACTGTCTCACCAAACCAACAGTTTACCTGAGGTGTGTGGACGAGTTTGTCCTCAGGACCGACTGTGCGAGGGATCTTGTACCCTCAATGATGATTTCGGCGCAGTAACCATCGGCAACATTGAAAAATACATCAATGACAAAGCGTTTGAGATGGGCTGGAAGCCAGACATGTCTCACGTTGAATGGACCGACAAAAAAGTCGCTATCATCGGCGCTGGCCCCGCAGGGCTTGCTGCAGCTGATATCTTAGTTCGAAACGGTGTGAAGGCCGTGGTATTTGACCGCTACCCCGAGATCGGTGGCCTACTGACGTTTGGTATCCCATCGTTCAAGCTTGAAAAAGGCATCATGGAAAACCGTCGCCGTATCTTTAGTGGAATGGGGGTCGAATTTAAAATGAATACCGAAGTCGGTAAAGACGTTCAACTTCAGCAACTTGTCGATGACTACGACGCTGTCTTCTTAGGTGTCGGTACCTACAAAAACATGCGTGCTGGCTTAGACAACGAAGACGCACCGGGCGTTTATGATGCTCTACCATTCCTTGTTTCCAATACCTATAAGGTAATGGAACTGGATAACCCAACGCCATTCATCGACATGAAGGGCAAAAAAGTGGTCGTGCTTGGTGGTGGTGATACGGCGATGGACTGTGTCCGAACTTCGGTACGTCAGCATGCCGCGAATGTTGTGTGTGCTTATCGCCGAGATGAAGCGAACATGCCGGGCTCTCGCCGTGAGGTAAAAAATGCACGTGAAGAGGGTGTGAAGTTCAAGTTCAACCTACAACCTATTGGCTTAGAGCTTAACAACGCTGGTCATGTGGTTGGTGTCAAAGTCGTGAAAACTGCTTTGGGTGAGCCAGATGAAGCTGGTCGTCGTCGTCCAGAACCTGTCGAAGGCAGTGAACATGTTCTTGAAGCCGATGCTGTGATCATGGCATTTGGTTTCCAACCTCATGCGATGGAATGGTTAGAACCTTTCGGTGTGGAACTCGATCAATGGGGGCGAATCAAAGCCTCCGGCAAACAAGAGTTTCAATACCAAACCACCAACAGCAAGATCTTTGCAGGTGGTGATGCGGTTCGAGGATCTGACTTGGTGGTGACCGCTATCGATGAAGGCCGCAAAGCCGCAGAAGGAATATTGGATTACCTAGAAGTGTGACTAATCTAAAGTTTCCGCTATTAATCAAGCCATTACTATAAAAAGAGGATCCGTATATGGATCCTTTTTTAAGTTCGATACGTTTTACCAACGGCATAACAAAGAATACGTAAAACAATCGCAAATTAACGAATACCGAAAACTACAATTAAAATTAAAACAACGCCATAGGAAACACTATGAAAAAAGCCGCTCTCCTCTCGCTATCACTTTTAACGTTAACCGCTTGCAGCCAAGGAATCACGGACATGAAAGATAGAACTTCATCACCTTGTGGAGACAAACCAAACTGCGTATCAACTCAAGATGACCGTGAGCAACATGCATTGGCCGCGTTTGAGTTGTCAGATTCAGCGAACTTAGATGCGATTGAGCAGGTTGCACTAACCTTACCGGGATCGAAAACCGCGAGTAAAACAGAAGATTATCTGCGTGTTGAATGTACCTCTCGCATCATGCGCTTTGTCGATGACTTAGAACTTAAAATCACCGATGGCAAACTGATCGTGCGTTCAGAGTCTCGTACTGGCCATTCTGATTTTGGCGTAAACCGGAAACGAGCTGAACAACTTCGTGCTAGCTTGAAAAGCGAAGGCCTAATCAAGTAGATAAAAGAATACGCAGATAAATCGCTGCTATTCGGATGAGAAGTGCCTATGGGCAGTCGCTCGATACTTCTTATCCATGCTACAATTTCGCTCTACTGTTTAAATATTATTTATTAAGAGACTACACATGAAAATCGGCATCATTGGCGCAATGGAGCAAGAAGTTGCGATCCTAAAAGCAGCAATTTCAGACATTACTGAAGTTAATAAAGGCGGTTGTACCTTTTTCTCTGGTCAGCTAAATGGTGTTGACGTTGTTTTGCTTCAATCTGGCATTGGTAAAGTAGCAGCAGCTGTTGGTACTTCAATCCTATTAAGCGAATACCAACCAGATGTCGTTCTAAACACAGGCTCTGCTGGCGGTTTTGATTCAACACTGAACCTTGGCGATGTGGTTATCTCGACTGAAGTTCGTCACCACGATGCAGACGTTACAGCTTTCGGTTACGAAATTGGCCAAATGGCAGGTCAACCAGCAGCGTTCAAAGCTGACGACAAACTGATGGCTGTTGCTGAACAAGCGCTAGCACAAATGGAAGATAAGCATGCCGTTCGCGGTCTTATCTGTACTGGCGACGCATTTGTTTGCACAGCAGAACGCCAAGAGTTCATCCGCAAGCACTTCCCATCTGTCGTTGCTGTAGAGATGGAAGCATCGGCTATCGCTCAAGCTTGTCACCAATTCCAAGTACCATTCGTGGTTGTTCGTGCAATCTCTGACGTTGCAGACAAAGAATCACCAATGAGCTTCGAAGAGTTCCTGCCATTAGCAGCGCAAAGCTCTTCTGAAATGGTTATCAAGATGGTTGCCCTACTAAAGTAAGCGACTAGACATGCAAACACTGTTTGATCAGGTATTTGCAAATGGCGTGCTCCTTGTGATGTGGGGAGCACTGCTTTTTCATTTAATTTTACCTATCCCCCATGCCGCACACCCCACGACCTTATGGCATAAGTTTGCTGAGCTTTTAGCAAGCAAGGTTAATAACAACCACAACTATTCCCAAAGTTTAATCTCAGGCACATTAGCCTGGGGGTTAATGGTACTGCCGACTCTGGTTATTCTTCTGGCACTGCAACCATTGGTTTGGCAATCTCAACTATTTGAATTAGCACTTTTATTACTCGCGATTGATTGGCGCAATAATGAAAAGCTGGCAAATCAGTTAATCAAAGCATTAGGCCGAGAAGATAAAGCGGCCGCTCGTCAGTTACTGGCTCCGATTATCAATCGTCAAACTGAATCACTTTCGTCACTTGGCCTAGGCAAAGCCGCCACAGAAACCATCATCATGGGCTACGCTCGTAACGTAGTTTGTGTGTTGTTCTGGTACGCCATTGGTGGTGGAATCGCCGCGTTAATGTATCGCCTTGTGGTCGAATTAGCTCGAGCTTGGTCGCCAAGTCGCAAGCAATTTTCTCCGTTCGGCTCAACGGCGATCAAGATAGTCGCGATTCTCGAATTTATACCGATGCGTTTTTTTGCTTTGATGATCGTATGTGGTGATAAAGCCACACACACGTTTAAGATGATGTTAGTTCAGAGTCGCTCTTGGCCACTGCCCGGCCCTGCCTGGTTGATCACGGCCGTTGGCAACAAGCTGGAGTTATCATTAGGTGGTCCTGCGATTTACGACAACACTAAAGCCATTCGCGCGAAATTAGGCGGAAGAATCGCACCGTCAGCTCTGCATCTGTCTCAGGTTCAGAAACTACTCTTTGGTCGCATCGCTATCTGGATATTTTTACAAAGCCTAGCCTTACTATTTATTCACCAAGGGATTTAGAGTGAAACCTTCAGCACTTGTTACAAGCCTTACTATTTTGTCTTCCAGCTTATGGCTGCCTTTATCATTTGCAGAAGAAGCACCACGGACTCAAGAAAAAGTACAGCCAGCTCAACGCGTGGTCAGCCTTGCTCCTCATGCCACTGAGCTCGCGTACAGCGCAGGTTTAGGCAACAGCCTTGTTGCCGTAAGTGAACGAAGTGATTACCCTCCACAAGCCGATAAGCTTGAAAAAGTGGCAAACTATCAAGGTATCAAGGTTGAGAAGATCATCGCTCTTCAGCCTGATTTGATTCTTGCGTGGCCAGCCGGAAACCCGCCCAGAGAGCTCGCGAAACTAGAGCAATTTGGTTTTAATATTTACTACTCCAAGACCAAAAGCCTAGACAGTATCGCAACCAATATTGAACAACTGAGCCAATACGCTAGCGATCCAAGTATTGGCGAAAATAATGCTCAGCAATACAGAGAGCAGCTCAACGCGTTGAGACTAAAATACAAAGATGCCGAGCCAGTAAACTACTTCTACCAACTCAGTGAGAAGCCGATCATCACTGTTGCTCAAGGGCACTGGCCAAGTGAGGTGTTTGAGTTTTGTGGTGGCCACAATATTTTTGAAGACAGCGCCTCCCCATATCCGCAAGTTGGTATTGAACAAGTTGTATTAAGGAAACCGCAAGTGATCTTCACGTCTCAGCACGCGATTGAGAATGGAACCATGTTGCAAACTTGGCAAAATGAGATCCCAGCAGTTGCTCAAAATCAGATTTGGTCACTCAATTCTGACTGGATTAATCGCCCAACAACGAGAACTTTGCAAGCGATCCAACAAGTGTGCGATTTCTTCGATAGAGCTAGGCAAAATCACTAACTATTTGCTGCGTTTTTTCGTACAATTCGCCACCGACCTGTCCCTACAATTTTAACCATAAGAGCACCAGTATCATGGACTCCATGCTGCTTTATATTATCGATTTATTTGGCACTGCCATCTTTGCCGTCTCAGGCGTTTTTGTCGCTGGCCGTCTTAAGATGGACCCCTTTGGCGTAGCCGTTTTAGGCAGTGTAACCGCAATTGGTGGCGGTACAATTCGAGACATGGCTCTGGGTGCAACTCCCGTGTTTTGGATCACCGACACCACCTATCTTTGGGTCATCATCACCACCTGCTTGCTGACCATGATTATAGTAAGACGCCCCAAACGCCTGGCTTGGTGGATCCTGCCAGTATGTGATGCGATAGGCTTAGCGGTATTTGTTGGCATTGGTGTAGAAAAAGCACTGATTTATCAAGATTCTGCATTAGTTGCTATCATCATGGGTGTCATCACCGGCTGCGGTGGCGGTATTATCCGTGACGTACTTGCCCGTGAAGTGCCAATGATTCTAAGAAGTGAAGTCTACGCGACCGCTTGTATCATTGGTGGCGCTTTCCACACCATGGCGATCAGTATGGGGCACGACTCAGAAACTGCATTTCTGGCCGGCGTGTTCTCAACACTATTGATTAGACTTGGCGCTATTCGCTGGCATTTATCATTGCCGACCTTCGCCATCAAATAAGCTATCATTACAAAGAGAAAGGCTCCGTAAAGGAGCCTTTTTTGATCCGGTTTCAAATCACTATACCCTCTATTTCCACTCATCAAAGATCCCCTCCTTTCCTAAAACTCAATTTAGTTAGTCCATTAGCCCACCAATTTAGTAATGTTTTTTATTTACTTATCTAGTCCACAGGCTATATTAATAAACAAATAGCTTTATAAAAGATTTTATTTACTAACATTGGCAAACGGGAGTTCAAGATGGGTATTGGTAAAGTGGGCATTGTTTTCTTCTCTAAGAATGGAGCAACTAAGCAAGTTGCAGAGACAATCGCTGAAGGTATTAACACTCAACAACCTAACTCAGTACTCCTTGTCGAAGTGCTATCTTCTGAAGTGGTCGAAGGAAGGTATGACAATGACGATAAGCTCAAGTCATTAGATAACTGTGACGCCATTATCTTTGGATCCCCGACTTACATGGGTTCACCAGCCGCGCAGTTTAAGAGTTTTATGGATGCAAGCAGTGATAGCTACTGTAAGAAAGCGTGGCGAAATAAACTCGCAGCAGGCTTTACCACTGGCGGCAGCCTTAACGGTGAGCAACAACAAACCTTGTTGAGCTTTTTCACTCTGGCTTGTCAGCATGGCATGATTTGGGCAGGGCTTGATATCTCAAAGCACATTGATAACTTAGGTTTGAATCGCACAGGATCAAGCATTGGTTTGGTCGCCAGTGAAGATGAGATGGCAGATAGCACCAGTAATCACATCAACAGCAACGATCTTCAGACTGCTTTCTATTTCGGCCAACGCATCGCGTGCCTAGTTAAGAGAACCTAAGTAACTGACTAATTAACTGACGGACTAGCTTCAAAACTCCTAGCTTGTTTGATATCTATGAGCTCAAGACTAGAGAATGAATGTCGTTTCAGGTAACTTGATTCAATCATTCCCAACTTTCATGAATATACCCCAATGCTACTCGAAGGAATCGAAACTCTACTGGTATTGAGTAAAGCAAAGACCATGAGCCGCACAGGCAGTTTGCTTTATATCAGCCAATCAGCGGTCAGTAAACGGATTGCGAATTTAGAAAAGAAGCTAGGTAAAAAGCTCATTGAGCCGAGTGGCCGACAGATAAAACTCACGCCAGATGCGCTTGCATTAATCGAGAGTATTGGCCCTACATTCAATGAACTTCGCGGGCTTATTTATGAACAGCAAGAGTTGGAAGATACCACTCTCATCACCCTAGACAGCTCTAAGTCTCTGATAGCCGGTTATTTAGGTGAGATGATGGGCCAATTTATCCAGCAAGATAAGTACATCACCATAACCACCAACCACACGCCAAGAATCATAGAGCGAGTGCAATCTGGCAAGGCGACCTTGGGGTTGTGTGCTGGCTTGTTGCCACCGCATCATGGGTTGATGACCTTTCATCTATTTGATGAGCCGTTTTACATAGTGAGTAAGTCGCCGTTAACGGAGCTTCCTCCATTGGTGATTACCAACGATATGACCAACCCTGCCAACTCTTATCAGCTCTCAGTGTTAGAAAAGTTTGGTATTAAACCCTTGATGGAGATGGATGCCTACACCGCAGCAGCACAACTTGCATTGGGTGGGACTGGACCGGCCTTAATCCCACTCTCAATCGTAAAAACACTCAATATTGAGCCTAAATATCTGTATAGCTTCCACGAATTAGCAGGCTTAATTCGACCAATTCATATCTGTGTCAGACCAAATAGTTATCAGTCTCCACGTGTTAAAACACTGATAGAATCCATTGTTGATGCTGTTCCCAAAGCAGTTTAGACGCCATTAGCATCGACATCGCGATCACAAGAGGGCGAATCCATTTCTGCCCTTTTGTCACCACCACTTTAGCGCCAAGCTGAGCGCCCATAAAACCGCCGACTGCCATTACTAAACCCAACTCCCAAATTGGCAAACCAGCCAAAATAAAGAAAATTAAGGCCGCGATATTCGAGGTAAAGTTAAGTACCTTAGTACGCGCCGTTGCATCGACTAACGAGAAGTGACCAATCGCAACAAAGCAGACGGTGAAGATAGAACCTGTTCCTGGGCCAAAAAAGCCATCATAGAAACCCACACCGCCACCAACACACAGGGCAAACATCGCCTCAGAGATCTTCTGTTTTCCTTCAGACGCTCTAGTTTGGGGGGCTAACAGGAAATAGAGAGAGATAGCGATGAGCAGCAACGGGATAACACTGGTCAGTAAGCTCGCATCAATGTGTTGGACTAGCTCGGCACCAATTGCAGAACCAATAAAGGTACAAAAGATAGAGAGGCGCATCTCTTTAATACTGACGATACCATTGCGCACGAAATACCAACTCGCAGAGAAGCTGCCGAAGGAGCTTTGGAGTTTATTGGTTGCCAGTGCCTGCGTTGGTGGAACTCCAGCCGCTAGCAATGCTGGTAGAGTCAATAACCCACCGCCGCCAGCCATTGCATCAATAAAGCCTGCTGCCGTTGCGACAACAAACAAGATAGCCAATATTTCTAGAGTGATTTCCATATACCCAACGCCTTAAAGTCCTGTGTAGCGACAAGTTACCACTCACGGCAGACGAGCAATAACGAAACACAAGATTGTAACCTATTCCTGATTTTCATCATTTAACTCATGCTATCTAACAGACATAAAAAAGCCCACTCCGAAGAGTGGGCTTTGAGCATTCATATCCGCTTAACAGCGATACACTTTAGGCTATTAAGCTTGAGAAGCTTTAACCTGAGCGTGTAGCTCTTGAACTGAAGTTACTGAAGTTTTCGCGTCTGCAGTGTGCGCCATACAAGTCGCGAATGCAGCGTTTAGCGTAGTCGTGTAGTTCACTTTCTCAGCAAGTGCTCCACGACGAAGAACTTTAGAGTCTTCAATCGCTTGACGGCCAGCTGCAGTGTTCACGATATACGTGTACTCGTTATTCTTGATACGGTCAAGAATGTGAGGACGACCTTCGTGTACCTTGTTTACTAAACGTGGGTTGATACCCGCTTCACCAAGGATAACCGCAGTACCGTGAGTTGCGTCTAGCTGGTAACCAAGCTTAGATAGCTTAGATGCTAGGTCAACAACACGCTCTTTGTCGCCTTCGCGAACAGAAAGCAATGCACGACCGCCTTCAGGGTAGATGTGACCACAACCCAATTCTGCTTTAGAGTATGCTTCTGCGAATGTCGCGCCAACACCCATAACTTCACCAGTAGAGCGCATTTCTGGGCCTAACAGTGGGTCAACACCAGGGAACTTGTTGAATGGAAGTACAACTTCTTTCACTGAATAGTAAGGTGGGATGATTTCTTTCGTAAAGCCTTGAGACTCTAGAGATTGACCTGCCATTACACGAGCGGCAATCTTAGCGATTGGTGCGCCAGTTGCTTTAGATACGAATGGAACCGTACGTGCTGCACGAGGGTTAACCTCGATTAGGTACACTTCATTGTTCTTAACAGCAAACTGTGTGTTCATCAGACCACGAACACCCAACTCGAACGCTAGCTTTTCAACTTGCTCGCGCATTACGTCTTGGATTTCTTGGCTTAGCGTGTATGCAGGAAGAGAACATGCTGAGTCACCTGAGTGAACACCCGCTTGCTCGATATGCTCCATGATACCGCCGATAACAACGCGCTCACCGTCACAAATCGCATCTACGTCGACTTCAACAGCGTCGTCTAGGAAGCTATCAAGTAGTACTGGAGATTCGTTTGATACGCTAACTGCTTCGTTGAAGTAGCGACGTAAATCTTGCTCGTCGTATACGATTTCCATCGCACGACCACCAAGTACGTAAGAAGGACGTACAACAAGCGGGAAGCCGATTTCGCGAGATTTCTCAACCGCTTGCTCCATTGTTGTTACTGTCGCGTTTTCTGGCTGAAGTAGGCCTAGACGGTCTACAGCAACTTGGAAACGTTCACGGTCTTCTGCACGGTCGATTGCGTCTGGGCTAGTACCGATGATTGGCACGCCAGCCGCTTCAAGAGCACGAGCCAGTTTAAGTGGTGTTTGACCACCGTACTGAACGATAACGCCTTTTGGCTTCTCTACACGTGCGATTGCTAGTACGTCTTCCAGAGTTACTGGTTCGAAGTACAGACGGTCAGATGTATCGTAGTCTGTAGAAACTGTCTCAGGGTTACAGTTAACCATGATAGTTTCGTAGCCATCTTCACGTAGTGCTAGTGATGCATGTACACAACAGTAGTCAAATTCAATACCTTGGCCGATACGGTTTGGACCGCCGCCTAGAATCATGATCTTGTCTTTGTCTGTTGGGTTCGCTTCACACTCGTCATCGTAAGAAGAGTACATGTAAGCTGTATCAGAAGAGAACTCAGCCGCACATGTATCTACACGCTTGTACACTGGGTGGATATCGTATTGGTCACGCAGACGACGGATTTCGCTTTCCGCTACACCTAGAATCTTAGATAGGCGCGCATCAGCAAAACCTTTACGCTTAAGCTTGTTTAGCTCGTCTTTGTTCAGACCAGCAAAGCCTTTCGCTTTAAGTTCTTGCTCTAGCTTAACGATGTCTTCGATTTGAACTAGGAACCAACGGTCGATTTGCGTTAGGTTGAATACACCATCTACCGACATACCAGCACGGAATGCGTCAGCGATGTACCAAATACGCTCTGCGCCAGCTTCTTTCAGTTCGTGACGGATAGTCGTTAGAGCATCTGGTGCATCTAGGTCTACCATTTCGTCAAAACCAGTCGCGCCAACTTCTAGGCCGCGAAGTGCTTTTTGTAGAGATTCTTGTTGGTTACGGCCGATAGCCATAACTTCACCAACAGACTTCATTTGTGTCGTTAGACGGTCGTTAGCACCTGCAAATTTCTCGAAGTTAAAACGAGGAATCTTAGTTACTACGTAGTCGATTGTTGGTTCGAATGATGCTGGCGTTGCGCCGCCAGTGATGTCATTCATTAGCTCGTCTAGCGTGAAGCCAACAGCCAGTTTCGCTGCAATCTTAGCGATTGGGAAACCTGTTGCTTTAGAAGCTAGTGCTGAAGAGCGAGATACACGTGGGTTCATCTCGATGATAACCATACGGCCATCTTTCGGGTTGATACCAAACTGTACGTTTGAACCACCTGTTTCAACACCAATCTCACGCAATACTGCTAGAGATGCGTTACGCATTAGTTGGTATTCTTTATCTGTCAGCGTTTGAGCTGGAGCCACAGTGATTGAGTCACCTGTGTGAATACCCATTGGGTCGAAGTTTTCAATCGCACATACGATGATGCAGTTGTCGTTTTTGTCACGAACCACTTCCATCTCGTACTCTTTCCAACCGATAAGTGATTCATCGATAAGAAGTTCATTAGTTGGAGATAAGTCCAAACCACGACGACAGATTTCTTCAAATTCTTCTTTGTTGTAAGCGATACCGCCACCAGTACCACCCATCGTGAACGATGGACGAATGATACAAGGGAAGCCAACCATGTCTAAAACTTTGTAAGCTTCTTCCATCGTTTTCGCTGTATCAGCAGTTGGACACTCAAGGCCAATTGCTTTCATTGCTTTATCGAAGCGTGAACGGTCTTCTGCTTTATCGATAGCGTCAGCCGTTGCCCCAATCATTTCAACACCGAACTCTTCAAGAACACCGTGCTTTTCTAGGTCTAGAGCACAGTTCAATGCAGTTTGGCCACCCATAGTAGGTAGAACTGCATCAGGCTTCTCTTTAGCGATGATGTTACGCACAACTTCCCATTGGATAGGTTCGATGTAAGTTGCATCGGCCATATCTGGGTCAGTCATGATTGTCGCTGGGTTCGAGTTTACAAGAATAACTCGGTAACCTTCTTCGCGAAGCGCTTTACAAGCTTGAGCACCAGAGTAATCGAACTCACATGCTTGGCCGATAACGATCGGGCCAGCACCTAGAATAAGAATACTTTTAATGTCAGTACGTTTTGGCATTGTCTACTACTCCGAATTACGCTGTGTGCTGTTTGATTAGTTCAATAAAGTGGTCGAATAACGGCGCTGCGTCTTCTGGACCTGGGCTTGCTTCAGGGTGACCTTGGAAGCTGAATGCTGGTTTGTCTGTACGGTGAATACCTTGTAGAGAACCATCAAATAGTGATTTGTGCGTTGCACGTAGTGTCTCTGGAAGGGTTTCTTCGTCAGCAGCAAAGCCGTGGTTTTGCGAAGTAATCATCACAACATCACGATCTAAATCTTTAACCGGGTGGTTTGCACCGTGGTGACCAAACTTCATCTTCACTGTCTTAGCGCCTGACGCAAGAGCAAGAATCTGGTGACCTAGACAGATACCGAAGATTGGTAAGCCTTTTTCTAGGAACACTTTTGTCGCTTCAATTGCGTAAGTACATGGTTCTGGGTCACCAGGGCCATTTGAAAGGAAAACACCGTCTGGGTTCAGAGCTAGTACTTCTTCAGCAGAAGTTTCAGCAGGAACAACCGTTAGGCGGCAGCCGCGGTCAACAAGCATTCGTAGGATGTTTCGTTTTGCACCGAAGTCATAAGCAACAACGTGGTATGGCAATTCAGAGTCTGCTTTCGCTTCAGGAAGTCCACCCGTAAGCGTCCACGAACCTTGTTTCCATTGATACGCTTCTTTTGTTGTAACTTCTTTCGCAAGGTCCATACCTTTCAGGCCAGGAAATTCTTTTGCTTTAGCTAGAGCCAAAGCTTCGTCTAAATTGTTACCCGCTACGATACAACCGTTCTGAGCGCCTTTTTCACGAAGAATACGCGTCAGTTTACGAGTATCGATATCAGCGATACCAACAACGTTTTGCGACTTAAGGTAATCAGAAAGGGATTGTTCATTACGGAAGTTAGAAGCGATTAGAGGGAGATCGCGAATCACAAGGCCTTGAGCGTGGATTGAAGAAGATTCTTCGTCTTCGGAATTGGTTCCGGTATTGCCAATGTGAGGGTAAGTAAGGGTAACGATTTGTTGAGAATAGGAAGGATCAGTGAGGATTTCTTGGTACCCCGTCATCGAGGTATTAAAAACGACTTCACCAACTGCAGAACCTACAGCGCCAATGGCTTCACCGTGAAATACTGTCCCATCTTCTAGGACGAGTAGTGCTGACTTCTTCAAGACAACCTCCAGAAATAAAAATGCATTAAAATTGATTTAATTTGCAAATCTACCTTCCTGCAACACCAGAAACTGCGTGTTTATGGAAATTAGACAAATTGGCGGTATTTTAGTGATGTGCGTGATACGTGTCAACATTTAACGCAAAAGAAATTAAACATTTGTAAGGACTAATTCAATTTACGCCATCAAAGCTTCAAAAGTTCAACTTTTATGCTCATTTCGGCCGAATATTACGATTTTCTAATTTTCACCCCTCATTTTAGCCAACCATAGAGTAATAAAAATATCAGCAACAAAACGCAATCGATAAATACAAAGAGAAAAGATCGTAATTTAAAGACCTAAAACAAAAAACACATTATAAGCATTAAAAAAGACAGTTAAATAAGAGAAAATCGACGATAAGAAGAAACTATAGGGAGGTTTGTAAAAGGGATATTACGAAGGGAAATGTATCAAATAAAGAAAGCGCCGGCAATTGCCAGCGCATAAATATCTATTTACAGGTCATTCAAACCTAGGACATCAGTCATGGTATAAAAGCCGGCTGGTTTATCATTTAACCAGACTGCAGCCTTGATTGCGCCATTAGCGAAAGTCATTCGATCAGTGGCTTTATGGGTAATTTCCACTCGCTCACCGATATCAGCAAACATAGCGGTGTGTTCACCAATAATGTCACCGGCACGAATCGTCGCGAAACCAATCTCATCTTTAGTACGCTCGCCAGTAATACCTTCGCGTGACCATACAGCTACATCGTTCAGCTCGTTGCCCATCGCACCAGCAATCGCTTCGCCCATACCAATCGCAGTACCAGAAGGTGCATCGACTTTATGGCGGTGGTGCGCCTCAACGATCTCGACATCACAGTAATCGCCCATCACTTTAGCGGCCTTCTCTAGCAGCTTAAAGACCAGGTTCACACCAACGCTGTAGTTAGGTGCCATTACGATAGCCATCTCTTTTGAAGCAGCATCAATCACCTGCTTCTCTTCTTCAGAGAAACCCGTCGTACCGATAATCAGTTTTTTACCGTGACGTTTACAAAGTTCAATATTCGCTAATGTGCTAACAGGGGCAGTAAAATCGACGATCACGTCAAACTCTTCGATGGCTTTAGACAGGTCATCGACTAGAGCAACATCAAAACGACCTTCACCGCATAACTCACCGACATCTACGCCGACCAAAGATGACTCTGGACGCTCTGAACCAGCTCCAACACTTGCTTCTGAATTATGATGAGCGGCTTTCACCAAGTTGCGGCCCATGCGGCCCGCTGCTCCTGCAATTGCAATTCTTACCACTGCGAATATCTCCATTGTTTTGGTTACGGTTGCCGCTTATCTCTTGCAGCAACGTTCAATCGATTAATCTCTTTAAACTAACAACAATCTCAAACTCAGGCTAGCAATTACGAAAACTCTTTTATCACTCGCTCTAAAATTGGCACATTTGCCTCTGGGAAGGCGTATTGATTCAATGATTCTAGGCTTACCCATTCACCTTGTTGACCTTCTTTGCCATAAGGTTGTTCCTCAAAGTCAGTCACAAGGATGAAGTCGAACTTAAGCGACTTATCGGTGTAATCAAACTCAAGGTGCTCAAACAGAGACTGTTCTGTCACCTTGATGCCAATCTCTTCATCAAGCTCACGAGTCATAGCTTGTTCAATGGTTTCGCCCACTTCAACCTTGCCACCAGGGAACTCCCAAAAACCGCCCTTGTGTTTGTCGTCCGGACGTTTAGTGATAAATACCTGTGACTTATCTTGGTTAAAGATAATGCCAGCTACAATATGGATTCTTTTCATGTGTTGGTGTTCCTTAATAAAACGCTTAACTCACATAGTCCCTGAATACGTCATCCTCCAGAAGGAGGAACGACTGAGTTGGGGATATAAAACAACGTGAGCCTAACTAAACGAGATTCCCTACTACGCTCGTTCCTCGCTATAGGGAATGACGACTTCCTTGCGTAACAAAGTAAGCCACGAAATTTACATACAAAAAGAGCCGCCTAAGCGACTCTTTATATTCTATTTATCAGTTTTATGAAGCTAAGTTGTAGTGCTTGAGAGCAAGGAGGTGGCACAGAGCTTACGACTGTAAGTGAGTACCACCAACGCAGCTATCATGCGCTACAACAACGATTCATTAAACTTACGCGATTTTACCGTGACACTGCTTGTACTTCTTGCCACTTCCACATGGACATGGCTCGTTACGACCCACTTTACGCTCATCACGTACTACCGTTTGTGGAGATGCCGCTTCAGCTTCATTGTCACCTAGCTGGTTTTCAGCCGTTGCATGTTGTGCCTGTGCACGACGCGCCGCTTCTTCAGCTTGAGCTTGACGTTGAGCTTCCATCTTTTCAACTTCTTCTTGTTGCTGAACGCGAACTTTAGAAAGGATGGTAACAACGTCTGTTTTTAGTACATCTAGTAGGCCTTCAAACAGTTCAAACGACTCGCGCTTGTACTCTTGTTTCGGGTTCTTCTGAGCATAACCACGCAGGTGGATACCTTGACGAAGGTGATCCATCGCAGCCAAATGCTCTTTCCAAAGACCGTCTAGCGTTTGTAGCATCACAGATTTCTCGAAGTTACGCAGTACTTGAGCACCAACCACTTCTTCTTTCTGTTTGTACGAATCAACCGCCATGCCAAGAATACGCTCACGCAAAGCTTCTTCATAAAGCTTGTCGTCTTCGTCTAACCAACCTTGAATATCAAAGTCTAGATCAAAGTCATTCTTCAGACGATCTTGTAGACCCGCGATATCCCACATGTCTTCAAGAGACTGAGGTGCGATGTATTCATCAATGACTGATGCCAGTACATCTTCACGGTTGTGTTCGATCATCTCACTGATGTCGTCAGAACTCATCAGTTCGTCACGAAGCTCATAAACCACTTTACGTTGGTCATTGGCTACATCATCGTACTCAAGAAGCTGCTTACGGATATCGAAGTTACGACCTTCAACTTTACGTTGTGCTTTTTCAATTGAGCGAGAAAGCATCTTAGATTCGATCGCTTCGCCTTCGTCCATACCACTTTGGATAAGACCAGCCATACGATCCGATGTAAAGATACGTAGCAGAGAATCTTCCATTGATAGGTAGAAACGAGAAGAACCCGCATCACCTTGACGACCAGAACGACCACGTAGCTGGTTATCGATACGGCGAGATTCATGACGTTCAGTACCTATGATGTGCAGACCACCTGACTCAAGTACTTTATCGTGGATTACTCTCCAATCAGCTTTGATCTTCTCGATCTGCTCTTTGGTTGGATTCTCTAGCTTCTCAACTTGTGCCTGCCAGCTACCACCTAACACGATATCGGTACCACGACCGGCCATGTTAGTTGCGATAGTTACCGCACTCGGCATACCAGCTTGTGCAACGATCTCTGCTTCCATTTCGTGGAACTTAGCATTTAGAACGCTGTGCTTAATTTTTGCTTTTTTCAGTGCATTAGACAGTAGTTCAGACTTCTCGATAGAAACCGTACCAACCAGTGATGGCTGACCAGCTGCGACACGGTCTTTGATGTCTTCAATGATCGCGTTGAACTTGTCTTCTTCAGTACGATAAACCACATCTGGCATATCGTTACGCACCATAGGTTTGTTGGTTGGGATAACCACTGTTTCTAGGCCGTAGATAGACTGGAATTCGAAAGCTTCAGTATCGGCAGTACCTGTCATACCTGACAGTTTTTCGTATAGACGGAAGAAGTTCTGGAATGTAATCGATGCTAGCGTCTGGTTTTCATTCTGAATCTTCACTCCTTCTTTAGCTTCAACAGCTTGGTGTAAACCTTCAGACCAACGACGACCTGGCATAGTACGACCAGTATGTTCATCAACGATAACCACTTCGCCTTCTTCAGTAACGATGTAATCGACGTCTTTCTCAAACAATACGTGTGCACGCAGCGCTGCATTAACATGGTGCAATAGGCTGATATTTGTTGGAGAGTAAAGCGTGTCACCCTCTTCCATCAGACCGTTTTTCACCATTAGCTCTTCTACAAATTCTTGACCGTTTTCAGTCAGGTGAACCTGCTTCGATTTCTCGTCCATGGTGTAATGACCTTCACCACGGTACTCTTCAGAATCTTCTTTATCTTGGCGCTCAAGGTTAGGAATCAACGTGTTAATACGCGTGTAAAGATCTGAACTATCTTCAGCTGGGCCAGAGATAATAAGTGGAGTACGAGCTTCATCGATTAAGATTGAGTCAACTTCATCGACAACAGCGAAGAAGCGTTCACGTTGAACACGATCTTCAGCACGGAAAGCCATGTTGTCACGTAGGTAATCGAAACCAAACTCGTTGTTTGTTCCGTATAGGATGTCAGCTTGGTACGCTTCTTTTTTCTCTGGCGGAGCCATGTTTGGCACGTTCACGCCAACCGTCATACCAAGGAATTCAAATAATGGGCGGTTTGTTTCCGCATCACGCTTCGCTAGGTAGTCGTTCACCGTTACTACGTGAACACCTTTGCTAGGTAGGGCGTTAAGATAAGCTGGTAAGGTTGCTGTAAGAGTCTTACCTTCACCAGTACGCATTTCTGCAATTTGGCCAGCATTTAGAACCATGCCGCCAATCATTTGCACGTCAAAGTGACGCATGCCGTAAACACGCTTAGACGCTTCACGTACCGTAGCAAATGCTTCCGGTAGAAGCTGGTCTAGCGATTCACCTTTATCTAAGCGCTCACGAAACTCAACCGTTTTTGCTTTTAGCTCTTCGTCTGAAAGTGCTTCAAACGTTGGTTCGTAGTTATTAATTTCTTTTACAATTTTTCTAAGGCGGCGCAGTGTTCTGTCATTGCGACTGCCAATTACCTTTGTCAGCAGCTTAGTAATCATGTGCTTGGAATCTCTTCGTTCTCAGATCGTCCGCGATCTATTTTAAATGCCGTCAGTCTCTACTAGCTATGAACTAGTCTTCAGTTACTAACCAAGGATACTGAGATAAATCTAGTATCTTTGATATTGTACTTGAGAGTAGAGTTTTCAAGGCTTGAGTTAAAATTAATGCCCTTTAGTGTAAGTAATTTTCACACCAACGACCATTTATAACCCCATTTGTTTGATGTGCTTGGAACTTTTCTTTCTAATTGCTGACGGATTAGCCAGACTGTAGCCCATTGGTAGTCAACTTTCGGATGTTGACGACACTGTATCTGGAAAATAGATACAAAAAAACCAGGTCAATGACCTGGTTTTCGAAATCTTATATTGTTGTAAACAACAATTACGCTAGAACCATTCCTGGCTCAGCAAATGCAACAGGAGAGCCTACTTCTTCTTCGAATGTTGCCCATTCCCAAGCTTCTGCGTCAGCAAGTACTGCACGTAGTAGTTGGTTGTTTAGGCCGTGACCTGATTTGTATGCACGGAACTCACCAATAATAGCGTGTCCACACATGTAAAGGTCACCAATCGCATCCAGTACTTTGTGAGTTACGAACTCATTGTCAAAACGTAGACCTTCTTCATTAAGAATTCGGTATTCGTCTAGAACGATAGCGTTATCGAAGCTACCGCCAAGTACTAGGTTTTGAGATTGTAGATACTCAATATCGCGCATGAAGCCGAAAGTACGAGCGCGAGAGATTTCTTTCACAAAGCCTTGTGAAGAGAAATCAAACAACAAACGTTGCTCATCAGATTCAATTGCTGGGTGGTTAAAGTCGATCTCAAAGTCCATACGGAAGCCGTTAAATGGAACAAACTCTGCCCACTTATCGCCATCTTCAAAACGGATAGGCTTTTTGATACGAATAAAACGCTTCGCTGCATTCAGTGTTTCTACACCCGCTTGCTGTAGCAAGTATACGAATGGGCTTGCGCTACCATCCATAATTGGGATCTCAGGAGCATCTACTTCAACAATAATGTTGTCGATGCCCATACCCGCTAGAGCTGCGTTAAGGTGTTCCACTGTAGAGATACGTACGCCTTCGTCATTAACAAGAGCTGTACATAGCATAGTGTCACGAACTGACGCTGGATCAGCTGGGAAATCTACAGGTGGATTTACATCTGTACGACGATAAACAATGCCTGTATTTGCAGCTGCCGGGCGAAGAGTAAGTGTGACTTTACGACCAGAGTGGAGACCCACACCAGTTGTTTTCACAATTTCTTTCAGAGTACGTTGTCTGATCATCTGCTTGCCTCGTTATCAGTGCTACAAATCACGGTCAGTATTTACCGACCGCGAATTTTACCATTAATTCGACGATAGTCAAATTTTGGGTATTTGTTAATCAGCCTGACGTCGTAAGAATGCTGGAATATCTAAGTATCCACTCTCTTTCTCAGCCTTAGGTGCTGCACTTTGGCTAGCGCCTGTACCTGAAGAAACAGGAGACGTTGTTGGCTGCGGCTTAACTTGAGGTTTAACCTCAGTTTTTTCTTGCAATGGCTGTGCCACTTTCTCTTCCACTTTTGGTGCAGTTTGAGCCGCTACCTGTGGTTGAGGAGTTGGTGCAACCTTAGCTTTACCACCAGCAACTAATGTAATGTCTGGTTTTTTCTCTGTACCGATACCTGTTGCAACAACAGTTACACGGATTTCATCCGTCATATCAGGGTCTAGAGAAGTACCAATCACAACTGTTGCGTTATCAGATGCGAATGCCTTAACTGTATTACCTACTGTTTCGAACTCATCTAGACGCATATCTAGGCCTGCAGTGATGTTCACAAGAACGCCACGCGCACCAGCTAGGTCGATGTCTTCTAGTAGTGGGCTAGAAATTGCCGTTTCAGCAGCTTCTTCAGCACGGTCTTCACCTTTTGCGATACCGCTACCCATCATTGCATGACCCATCTCAGACATTACGGTGCGAACATCCGCGAAATCGACGTTAATCATACCAGGGCGAGTAATTAGCTCAGCGATACCTTGTACAGCGTTTTTAAGTACATCATTTGCACTTGCGAAAGCTTCTAGCAGAGTTACGCCGCGGCCAAGTACTTTAAGTAGCTTCTCATTTGGAATCGTAATTAAAGAATCCACATGCTTAGAAAGCTCTTCAATACCTTGCTCAGCAAACGCTAAACGCTTTTTGCCTTCAAAGCTAAATGGCTTAGTTACAACAGCAACAGTTAGCACACCCAACTCTTTCGCAACTTCAGCAATAACTGGAGCAGCACCTGTACCAGTACCACCGCCCATACCAGCTGCGATAAATACCATATCGGCGCCAGTTAGAACTTCTTTAATTCTTTCTCGATCTTCGAGAGCTGCATCACGGCCAACTTGTGGGTTTGCACCAGCGCCCAAACCTTTAGTGATATCACCACCAATTTGGATCACGCTGCTCACGCTCGTTTTACGAAGTGCTTGTGCATCAGTGTTAACACTGATGAATTCTACACCTTCGATTGATTCACGTACCATGTGCTCAACAGCGTTACCGCCACCGCCACCAACTCCAACGACTTTAATTACTGCATCGTCAGACATTTCCATCATCGGTTCAAACATGTGTTATCTCCGTTTTTTCCTGCAACTCAGGTTAAAACTCTTTTTGTATCCAATTACGCAATTTACCAAATAAACCAGACATAGAAGGTGCTGAACGCTTAGGTTCGCTGTAATCACCTTCATCACTGATCTGACAATCTCTTGCGTAATGAAGTAAACCAACCGCCGTAGAATGATACGGCTCTTTAACATAGTCAGTTAAGCCACTAACTTCTAACGGCTTACCAACTCGAACTTGATTGCGGAAAACACGTTCCGCACACTCTACCAATCCGTCAATTTGTGCCGCTCCACCAGTGAGAACGACGCCAGCTGCAAGGTGGTGTTTAATACCTTCATCACGTAGCTGTAATTGAACCGTATCAATAGTTTGGTTAACGAGACCCATAAGTTCAGTGTAACGTGGTTCAATCACTTCCGACAAAGTTTGTCTTTGCAAACTTCTCGATGGGCGACCACCAACACTAGGGACGTTAACAGAGTCATCCTTGCTTACGAGTTCACTCAGAGCGCAACCATGGTTTACTTTTATCTCTTCAGCATCGCTCACTGGCGTGCCGAAAGCGAAGGCAATATCACTGGTTACTGCATTTCCTGCGTAGGAAAAGACTTCTGTGTGTCGCAATGCGCCGCCAGTCCAAATGGAAATGTCCATCGTACCTGCACCGATATCTACAACACAGACTCCAAGCTCTCTCTCGTCTTCAGTAATTACCGCATTGCTTGAGGCAAGTCCTGAAAACACGATTTGTTCTACTGTGAGACCACATCGCTCAACAGCTTTAATAATGTTTCTCGCCATGTCGCTATGGCAAGAAATTAGGTGAACACTGACTTCCATTCGAACACCAGATAAGCCAAGTGGGTTCTTAATCCCCTCTTGATAATCAATGGTAAATTCTTGTGGGATCACGTGCAGAATTCTCTGCTCATCACCAATTTTAATTGATTTCGCGGTATGGATCGCTCGATCCATATCGTCTTGAGACACCTCTTCATCAGAGATAGTGCCCATGCCTTTTTCAATTCGGCTTGCGATATGTTTACCCGATAGCGAGATAAATACATTGCTGATTTGGCATTCCGCCATCAACTCTGCTTGATCAATAGCTCGCTGAACCGACTTAACTACCGACTCTAGGTCGTTTACACCACCTTTATCCATACCTCTGGATGGGCTTTGCCCAGAACCAATGATATTGATTTGACCATCAGGCAATATTTCACCAACCAGAGCTGATATGGTCGCAGTGCCTATATCAAGACCAACGATTATGTTGTCATCTGCGGTCTTAGTCATCTGTGCTCTCTTCTAACTCTTGCTCTGGAAACCAGCCTACAGCGGCTCCCGTATCATACCTGAGGTCGATGTAGCTCACTTGATTCGCTTTACTACCAAGTTCGTTGTAAAGCGAAATGAAGCGTTCAACACGCTCATCTAAAGAATCTTTACCTAGTTCTAAACGGATACCGTTATCTAGGATTATTTGCCAAGCGCGACGTTCATTGAGAACGAGTGAGGTAACGGTTAACCCTAGACTGTTAATCAAAGGGGTTATCTGTCGCCACTTCTCTATCACTTCTTGGCTGGTGCCTTCTGGGCCATAAAGCTTAACTCTATCGCCCTTCAACAGGCCGATATCACCATTAAACACCTGACCATCGTCATTCAACAGCATGTTGCCGTTCCAGATTGCTGCTGCATGGTACTCAGTCAAAAATACTTTTATTGTATCTGGCCACTGCTTACGAATGGAGACCACTGAAACCCAAGGTAACGCTTCTAAACTGTCTTGCAACACACCGATGTCTTGCGACATGAATGTTCCAATATGCTCTAGCTCGCCAAAGGCATGTTGGACATCACCAGCGGTTACGTAAGTTAAGTCGCCTTGAAGTACTATTTTGGAGAGAGGCAATCGCTGATCGTCCCACATCCAAGTCAGTGTGGTATAGAAAAGAAACCCAATGAATAGCAATACCATGACAAAAAAAGACCCGCCTAAAGCGTGTTTCTTGAGCGACGGTAAACTGAATAGGTGGCGGTTTTCGCTAAAAGTACTTTCTACCAAAGCCCGCATTCCCTGTCGTTGGTTCGCAATTCTATTCCCTATCTTCGTAATAGAGGTAAAAGCACTTACTTTAACCTATGAATTATACTGAGCAAAATCAAACTATCAAACGTTGATAATAAGATTTTTGGTCAATTTTAGGTCAATCGCAAGAAACGAGCGATCGACCACAGTATGTAGACGCTATTCTGTTACGCGTTCTGCATTTTATTAATGTCTAACTGTAACGATTCCAACTGCTTCGCCACTCGACCAACATCGCCTGCACCCTGCGTTAAAACAAGGTCACCGCCTTGAATTACGTTGGCTAAAGCCGATGGCAGTGCGTTGATATCGGCAACAAAGATTGGATCTATCTTACCACGCCCGCGAATGGTTCGACTTAATGAACGTCCGTCAGCCCCTGCAATGGGTTTCTCACCTGCAGAATAAACATCTAACAGAATTAGGACATCAACCTGTTCAAGAACGTTCGCAAAATCATCATAAAGATCGCGTGTTCGGCTGTAACGGTGCGGTTGAAAGATCATTACAAGGCGTTTGTCAGTCCAGCCACTGCGAGCCGCTTGAATCGTCACATCCACTTCGGTTGGGTGATGACCGTAATCATCGACCAACATCGCCACGCCTTTACCCGTTTCGTACTCACCAAGGTGATCGAAACGACGACCAGTACCTTCCGTTCCCGCCATCGCTTTTAGAATCGCTTCATCGCAGATGTCATCTTCTGTTGCAACCGCAATCGCCGCTGATGCATTCAGTGCGTTGTGGCGACCTGGAATATTCAACGTAATATCTAAGTTCGCTTTGCCTTCACGTACCACCGTGAACTTACCTTGTTGACCTTCTTGTACGTAGTTCTCAATACGGATATCCGCATCTTCTGAGAAACCGTAAGTAATCACTTGGCGACTTACCTGAGGGATAAGCTCGCGCACGACTGGATCATCAACACACATCACAGCCTGACCGTAGAATGGCAGGTTGTGTAAGAAATCAATAAACGTCTGCTTTAGCGTTTCAAAATCACCGCCATAAGTATCCATATGATCCGCTTCAATGTTAGTCACGATACTAACCATCGGTTGCAGATGTAAGAATGACGCATCACTCTCATCGGCTTCAGCGATAAGAATACGGCTTGAGCCTAAACGTGCGTTAGTACCTGCACTTTTCACCAAACCACCGTTTACGAAGGTTGGATCTAGGCCTGCTTCCGAGTAAATCTGTGTCACTAGCGCAGTCGTGGTTGTCTTACCGTGCGTACCTGCCACAGCAATGCCGTGACGAAAACGCATCAGCTCAGCCAGCATTTCGGCACGGCGAACGATAGGTGTGCGCGCTTCACGAGCTGCAATAATTTCTGGGTTTTCTTCGTTGATAGCGGTTGAAACCACCACCACACTTGCGTCGGCAACGTTACTCGCTTGGTGACCGATATAAACGGTCGCACCCTTGCTAACTAAACGATCGGTCACTGGGTTTTGAGCAATATCAGAACCCGTGATCTGGTAGCCTTCATTCAACAGGACTTCAGCGATCCCGCTCATGCCGGCCCCACCAATACCAATGAAGTGGATAGATTTAACACGGCGCATCTCTGGCACCATTGCACGGATTTGCGCTAAGTCTTGGGTATGTTCAATCGTCATCAATTCAATCTCATTATTTTGCTAAAGCTTTAATCGCTTCAGCGACGGTCACATCAGCATCAAGCTTGGCAGCTTGACGCGCTTTTGTAGCCATCATTTTTAATTCATTTCTATCAAGCTCGGCGATGGTGTTCGCTAGCTTATCAGCCGTCAGTTGAGGCTGTTCAATCATTAGCGCTGCGCCACACTCAACCAAGTGATCGGCGTTCAGTGCTTGTTGTCTGTCTTTGTGCATAAACGGAACGAAGATAGAACCTACCCCCGCCGCAGAGACTTCAGATACAGTTAATGCTCCTGAGCGACACACTAATAGATCTGCCCACTCATAAGCTTGCGCCACATCATCAATAAATTCAGTCACTTGAACATTATCTACAGAGTGTGATTTATATTGTTCAATCACTTGTTGTTGATTGTTCTTACCCGCTTGGTGCATCACTGTGAAGCCTTCGCCAAGCTGAGCCATCGTCACTGGCAAGGTATCGTTGAGGATTTTTGCACCCTGACTACCGCCCATAACCAAGATACGGATGTCACCGTCACGCTCTGCTATGCGTTGCTCTGGTTCAGCTAAGGCAACCACATCTTCACGTACTGGGTTACCCACTACTTCTGCAGTAGGAAATGCACCAGGGAAAGCTTGGAAAACCTTTTTGGCAATCTTAGACAGCCACTGGTTAGTTAAACCTGCCACTGCATTTTGTTCATGCAGAACCACTGGAATACCGGACAACCATGCCGCGATACCACCCGGGCCACTTACGTAACCACCCATGCCAAGCACCACATCAGGCTGCCACGCTTTGATATGCTGCTTTGCTTGAAGTATGGCATTAATAATCTGAAACGGCGCTTTAATTAACTTGCTAATGCCTTGACCACGCAGGCCTTTCACCTTGATGAAGTCGATCTCAATACCATGCTTTGGCACCAAATCCGCTTCCATTCTGTCTGCCGTTCCTAACCAGCGAATTTCCCAGCCTTGTTGCTGAAGCTTTTTAGCTACCGCTAACCCTGGAAAAACGTGACCGCCAGTACCACCAGCCATCACTAAAAGTTTTTTGTTTTGTTTCATAACGTTAGATTCTTATTCTACTAATTCGTTTTGATTATCGGCTTGTTCTTTCTGCTGCATTCGGCATTCGTGATCGATACGCAGTAGCATAGACACCGCCACCGACATCACGATAAGACTTGAACCACCATAACTGATCAGCGGTAAGGTTAAGCCTTTGGTTGGGACGATACCTGAAGCAGCCCCCACATTAACAAGCGTCTGAAATGCAAACCAAATACCAATACCAAATGCCAGATAACCACTGAATACTTGGTCGTTTTCAAAAGCCTTTTTACCAATAAGAATGGCTTTAAAAACCAAGCTAAAGATCAGCATCAACACTAAGGTTACGCCAACAAAACCCAATTCTTCTGCCAACACAGCAAATACAAAATCGGTGTGCGCTTCCGGTAGGTATTCGAGTTTCTGAATTGAGTTACCCAGCCCTTGCCCCATCCAATCACCACGGCCGAACGCCATCAATGACTGAGTTAGCTGGTAACCACTGCCGAACGGGTCGTTCCAAGGTTCCCAGAATGAGGTAACACGTCGAACACGATAAGGTTCTATAACAATCAAACCAACGACCGCGGCAATACCTGCCACCATCAAGGCGATAAACTGTGAAAGCTTGGCTCCCGCAATGAACAGCATGCCAAACAGGGTAACTAGCATTACGACCACTGTACCTAAATCGGGCTGGCCCAGCAGCAGCACGGCAAAAGCGCCGAACACCATGATGGGTTTTGCAAAACCACCGAAGAAGGTTTTTCTCACTTCGTCTTGTTTACGAACCAAGTAGCCCGCCATAAAGATAAACAGCGATAACTTGGCGACTTCAGCAGGTTGTAAGTTAAATAGCCCTAAAGGGATCCAACGCGATGCGCCATTAACCGACTTACCGACGGCTAATACCACAATCAGCAAGAAGAAGGACAAGCCCAGTAGATACATACTGTATTGAAACCAGCGCTGCATCGGGATTTGCAATATGACGCTGGAGACACCTAACGCCAACACAAGGAAGATGGCATGACGGAACATAAAGTGAAACGGCTGATCGGTTAAACGAGCACTGATAGGAAACGAAGCCGACGTTACCATCACTAAGCCCGTCAGCATCAGTCCAAGAGCAATCCATACCAATTGACGATCGTAAAGCGCCTCTGGTGTGGCACGGTTAAGCCATTGCCAAATGGATTGATTAATCTCTTTCACTCTTTGCACTGAATGTTAGTCCTTCAACACGTTAGGCATACTCATGAGCAAGTTCAGTGAACGCATCACCTCTTGCCATGAAGTTATTAAATTGATCGAAGCTGGCACACGCTGGGGACAACATCACCATATCACCGGCAACTAACTGCTTCGAGATACTCTCAATAATGTCACGCATAGTTTCAAACGTCTCAGACGATGGGTGCAACGGCATAAATTGCGCGGCATCTTCACCAAAACAACACAATTGAACGCGCTCTAGTTGCGACAACACAGGCTTAAGCTCACTGAAGTCGGCACCTTTACCAACCCCACCAACCAGAAGATACAAAGTACCTTGGCACTCTAAACCCGACAGAGCCGCTAATGTACTGGCTACGTTGGTCGCTTTTGAGTCATTAACCCATTTGATTTCGCGCTTGTCAGCCACCACTTGGCAACGATGCGTCAAACCATTGTAGGCCTTCAAGGCTTCAAGGCTTTTGCTGTAATCAATACCGACTTGTTTAAGCAGTGCAAGCGAGACTAACGCATTTGCCACATTGTGACGTCCAACCAATGTTAAATCTTGGGTAGCAAGTACAGGCTTACCGTTGTCCATGAGCCATTCAATGCCGTCAACTGTCGCGACACCAAACTCTTGGTCATCGAGTCCGAATGTTACTAATGACATGTTGTGGTCTGGATACGTCTCTTTGTCGTCGCGGTTTACAATCGCATATTGAGCATTATTAAAGATTCTTAGCTTGGCATCGCGGTAATCGGCCATGCCTTGGTAGCGATCCATATGGTCTTCTGACAGATTCAGAAATGCTGCTGCTGCTAAGTTTAGGCTTGATGTTGTTTCTAACTGAAAGCTTGAAAGCTCAAGAACATATAAATCAGCATCAAGCTCTAGAAGATCTAAGGCAGGAATACCGATGTTGCCACCCACACCGACATTCAAACCTGCAGCCTTTGCAAGTACGCCAGTAAGGTCGGTCACAGTGCTCTTGCCGTTAGAACCCGTGATAGCTACAACGGGTTTGTCTACCGCCCAGCCAAATAGTTCAATATCGCCAACAACCGGGGTTCCCGCTTGAATAACATCTTGTATTTCAGGGGTCGCGAGTGCGATACCTGGGTTAGCTACCACCAAATCAGCTTCCGCTAACCATTGGCTATTCCAACTTCCAGAATGCAGCTCTACCGATTCAGGTAAAGATTCCTTTCCTGGTGGTAGCTCTCGCGTATCAATGACCTTCACATGCGTATGAGGCTGATATTTTACGAGATGTTTAACGACAGAGAGCCCGGTAATACCGAGCCCCACAACCACTACATTTTGAATATTTTGCCAACGTTCCATTTAAACAAGATGCTCTTAATAGTTTTAAAGAGCCCCTACTCAGAGGCTCACACAGGATTAACGAACTTTCAGTGTCGCTAGGCCAACCAGTACTAATACCATTGAGATGATCCAAAAACGCACGATAACACGCGGCTCTGGCCAACCTTTCAGTTCATAGTGGTGGTGAATCGGTGCCATGCGGAAAATACGCTGACCACGCAATTTGTAAGAGCCCACCTGCAGAATCACTGACAGGGTCTCCATTACAAATACACCGCCCATGATAACCAGTACCAACTCTTGGCGAACTAACACAGCAATCACACCCAATGCACCGCCCAGTGCTAGCGAACCAACATCGCCCATGAATACTTGAGCTGGGTAGGTGTTGAACCATAGGAAACCTAGGCCTGCACCGACGATAGCAGTACATACAACCACAAGCTCAGAAGTGTACGGGATGTATGGAATGTGTAGATATGCCGCGAAGTTAACGTTACCTGTCGCCCATGCAATCACAGCAAAACCAGCAGCAACCATAACCGTCGGCATAATCGCCAAACCATCTAGGCCGTCTGTTAGGTTTACCGCGTTACTGGTACCCACAATAACAAAATAAGTCAGTACGATGTACAATAAACCTAATTGTGGCATCACATCTTTAAAGAAAGGAACAACCAGTTGGGTTGCCGCAGTATCGTGTCCGTGAGCATACAGAGCAAACGCCACAACCAATGCAATCGCTGATTGCCAGAAGTACTTCCAGCGAGCGATCAAGCCATCAGTGTTTTTACGAACCACTTTACGGTAGTCATCAACAAAGCCAACCGCACCGTAACCGCCAAGCACAACCAATACCGCCCAAACGTAAGGATTAGAAAGATCAGCCCACATTAATACCGTAATAATAATGGCAGCTAGGATCATCACGCCGCCCATGGTTGGTGTACCACGTTTGCTAAAGTGAGATTCAGGACCGTCGTTACGAACAACTTGGCCAATTTGTAGCATTTGCAGACGCTCAATTAAACGAGGTCCCATCCACAACGACAGACATAAAGCCGTCAAAATACTCGCGATTGCACGAAACGATAAGTATTCGAACAAACGGAAAAAAGAAAAGTGTGGCTGTAGTAGCTCTGCAAGCCAAATTATCATGAAAAGTTCTCCTTTAAAGCAGCGGCTATTTTACTCATTCCTGCACTATTCGCGCCTTTTACCAACAAGGTATGTGGCGCGTTTTCTGGCAAGCTTAAGTGCTGCTCTATGTGCGCGATCATCGCTTGATGCGTTGCAAAGTGGGTACCATTACAGACCTCACTAATCACCTTGGTATCATCACCGTAAGTGAGTACATGCTCAAAAGCGAATGGGGCAGCATATTCACCGACTTGACGGTGAAGTGCAAGGCTTTCGTCGCCTAATTCAGCCATATTGCCTAAAATCAACCAACGCTGACCTTTGAAGCTAGACAGTAGTTTAGCTGCCGCCTTCATCGCGGGTACGCTGGCGTTATAACTGTCATCTATCAGCTTGATATTCTGACTTAATTGTTGAACCTCAACTCGCCCTTTGACAGAGATAAGATTCGCTAAACCATTTTTTACTTCTTCAAGCGTGGCACCAAATTGGATACTCAACGCTGCTGCAGCCAACGCATTCGCTACGTTATGCTGACCAATAATGCCAAGCTCAACAGGCATAGCGCCTTGCGGTGTTTGCATCTCAAAACAAGCTTCGCCCTGCTCATTAATGCGAATATTCTTAGCAAAGTAATCCGCCGTGTTGTCGCTTTCTGAAAATGTCAGTACCGTTTTATCTGCAAGTACTTCATTCCAAAAGTCGCCACCGTTGCTTTCTAGATTAACAATAGCAGTATCACCAGCAGCAAGCCCCTGAAAGATTTCACCTTTCGCTTGTTTAACACCATCAATTGAGCCAAAGCCCTCTAGATGCGCCGCTGCGACGTTATTAACTAATGCCACCTGTGGTTTCACAAGCTGGGTGGTATAGGCGATTTCACCAATGTGGTTCGCGCCCAGTTCTATCACGGCATAGTCGTCATTGGGTTCACTGCGCAGCAAGGTTAGTGGTACTCCAATATCATTATTGAAGTTACCCGCCGTAAACAGCACTTTGCCACGTTGTTGCAGAATGCTCGCCACCATCTCTTTGACGGTCGTTTTACCACAGCTTCCTGTTATCGCCATGGTTGGCACGTCACATTGTTTGTGGATCCAAGCACTTAGCTGACCTAAAGCAAGTTTAGTGTCTTCAACAACAACTTGAGTAATATTTAGGTCAAGTTTTCGTTCGACTAACAACGCACTCGCATTTGCCTCAACCGCTTGATGACAAAAGTCATGCGCATCGAAACGTTCTCCGACAATAGCAACAAACAATGCGCCTTCTTCAACGGTGCGAGTGTCGGTAGAAACGGCATTAATTACGACATTGTTTGAGTTAGCATCCTCAATCAATTCACCGCTGACCGCTGAACAAATCTGTTCGAGTGATACATCAATCATTATGAAATACCTAAAAGTTGAAGCGCAGACTCTCGGTCTGAGTAATGTACCGTTTTGTCTTTCAATACTTGGTAATCTTCATGGCCTTTACCAGCCAAAAGAATAATGTCATTACTGCCAGCCTGTTCTAGGGCAAACTTAACCGCTTGATAGCGATCGTGTTCGACGAATGCAGATTCAGGTTCGCTTAAGCCAGCTAGCATATCTTTAACAATCAAAGCAGGATCTTCGCTGCGAGGATTGTCATCTGAAATAATAATTTTGTCGGCGAACTGCTCAGCCGTTACCGCCATCATTGGGCGCTTACCAGTGTCACGGTCACCACCGCAGCCAAAGATAGCCCACAATTTTCCAGAGCAGTGAACTCGCAGTGCTGCCAATGCTTTCTCTAACGCATCGGGCGTATGAGCATAATCGACAACCACTTTTGCCTTGTTCGGAGTTTGGAAAAGCTCCATACGGCCAATCACAGGTTGAAGTTGAGATGCAGTGTCGACCAAGGTTTGCTTGTCGATGCCCAATGACAGCAGAGTCGCGAAAGCAACCAATACATTTGATGCGTTGAATTGACCAATTAAAGGAACCGAAAGCTGACCTTGCCCCCAGCTACCATCGAAAGACATCTGAATACCTGTTTCTGCATAAGCGACATCAGATGCCCATACCGACTGTTGGTAACCAGACAGAGGAAGTAATGAAACAGCTATCGCATTGGACAAATCTGACATCCACGCTTTGCCGACTTTGTCATCCACATTGATCACAGCGTGCTTGCATTTATGCTCAGTAAACAGGCTCTTCTTAGCCAAAGCGTACTCTTCCATCGTGCCATGGTAATCAAGATGATCACGGCTCAAGTTAGTGAATACACCCACTTCAAAGTCCAAGGCTTTAACGCGACCTTGCACCAAACCATGAGAAGAGATTTCCATCGCAGTATAAACGGCTTTTTCTTCAGCCAACTCACTCAGCGTGCGCTGTATTTCAATCGCACTGCCTGTGGTGTTAGCCGCTATTTTTAGATTATCTAAGAAACCATTACCTGTGGTGCCCATTACTGCTGAGCGTTGACCGACTAGGTCTAGCCACTGAACAATCAATTGAGTGATGGTAGTTTTGCCATTGGTGCCAGTAACACCAATTAGTTTGGTCGCTTGAGAAGAATAAACTCGACCAGCCAGTTTAGAGAGAATTGAGTTTAGCTCTGCCACATACACAACAGGAACTGCATTCAACCACTCAACCAAGCCATGAGCTTTATCATCACCCGCTTGTGCAATGACGGCTTTCGCACCTTGAGCGATAGCTTTGTCGATAAAGCGACGACCATCAACGGCATGTCCAACAATGGCAACAAAGATATCACCGTCCTTGATCGCACGGCTATCCAACTCCAATTGCTCAACAGCAATCGCATCTAGCTCAGAAGAACTGAAGTCTCCCCAAAGAGAAAGTAAAGATGACAGCGTGAGGCTATTACTCATATTGAATCCTGATTGGCTCTATTCTTGAAATTTGTTTTCATCAGCAGGGACATTGAGAATTTGCAGTGCCCCCTTCATGATTTCAGAAAAAACGGGAGCTGCGACTGAACCGCCATAGTAAAGGTCACCTTGAGGTTCGTTAACCACAACAACCAGCGCGACTCTTGGGTCACTAACAGGGGCAAAACCTGCGGTAATTGCAATGTATTCATCACTGTATCCGCCCGCTTCAGCCTTACGAGATGTACCCGTTTTGGCTGCAACTCGGTAACCTGGGACTGCGGCTCTTGTTGCCGTACCGCCTTTTTGAGTCACCCCCTCTAGCATATTCAACACCAGCTCCGCGTTTTCACGCTTGATGATCTGCTTAGAAAAGTCTTGGTCGTTACTCTTAATAATATGAATCGGTTCATACATGCCTTTGTTGGCTAGCGTCGCATAAGCATGCGCTAACTGCATCGGCGTAACTGACAAGCCATAACCGAATGATAATGTTGCAATTTCAAACTTAGACCAACGACGACGATTCGGGAAAATGCCACTGGTTTCACCAATTAGATTTAACCCAGACATCTCGCCAAGACCAACCGAGCTGTACATTCCAAGCAAGGCTTCAAGTGGCATGTTAAGTGCTAATTTCGCCACACCGATGTTACTCGACTTCTTAAGGATTAAAGCTAAATCAGCCTTACCCACTTTAGAAGAGTCTCGTACACGGCTACCACCGATCTGCATGATGCCGTTGCCGGTATCAATAACGATATCGGGATCAGCAGTACCATTCTCTAGCGCTGCCAAAACCACAAAAGGTTTCACGGTAGAGCCGGGCTCCATCGCATCGGTAAGTACGCGGTTACGCATCTTAAAGCTTTGTAAGTCAGCACGATTGTTCGGGTTATAAGAAGGGGCGTTAACCATCGCCAATACAGCGCCGGTTTTTACATCCAACAAAATCGCAGAGCCAGAAGTCGCCTTATGATCGGCCACCGCCTGTTTAATCGCTCGGTAAGCGATCGCTTGCAATCGTTGATCGATCGTTAGCTCGAGTGGTTTGCCTTCTTCACGTTCTTCTAAAGCAATGTTTTCAACAACACGTCCGTAACGGTCTTTACGAATCGTCCGCTTACCCGCCTCGCCCGTAAGCCATTTGTCATAGCTGCGCTCAACGCCTTCTAGACCGTGCCCATCTATTCCTGTCACACCGATAAGATGTGCACTGACTTCGCCTGCAGGGTAGTAACGTCGAGATTCCGCTTTCAGGCCAACACCCACCAGCTTAAGCTCACGGATATACTTAGCCATTGCAGGGCTAACTTGTCTTTGCAGGTAAATAAATCGACGGGATTTGTTGCTAGAGATCTTGTCGATCATCGACTGTCGCTCTAAGCCAAGTACATCGGCTAGCGCGTACCAACGATCAATTTGAGCCATACCATTTTTATCGAAAATCGTTTTTGGATCGGCCCATACCGCCTCAACTGGAACACTCACAGCAAGCGGCTCGCCATTGCGGTCTGAGATAATACCGCGAGCAGAAGGAATTGCCTTAACACGTACCGAGCGAAGGTCGCCCTGACGAATTAAGTTATCTGGTTCAATAATTTGAATGTAAGCCACACGGCCAACAAGTGCAGCAAAGGCAAGAAACACGAAAGCAATCACGACGTTGAAACGCCATTTAATCAGAATTGGATCCGAATCCTTTTCGCTCTTCACACGCTCTTTCGTTGATTTCTTAACGGGGTTTGCGGGTGCTTTTTCCTTTTTACCGGTCATTTCAGTGTGATCACAACTTCTTTGTCAGAGTCTGGACGTTTCATGTCTAGCTCTCTTTTTGCCGATGCTTGAACGCGACTGTGTTCAGCCAGAGCCGTCTCTTCAAGCATTAAATTTCGCCACTCATCATCAAGCTGTTCTCGCTCCACCAATGCCATGTCTTTTTGCGTGATCGCCTGACGTGACATATGTGTCGTGAGAACGACCCCCATCGCACTCGCAAAGATACAGATAAGAAGCATCAGTGGGACCTTGCCCACTGAGATCAAATCAAAAAATATTACCTTGGCTAAGTTAGGTTTGGAGGTCTTCATTGACTATAGCTTTTCTGCGATTCGTAATACTGAACTGCGTGAACGAGTATTCTCATCCACTTCGCCTTTCGATGGTTTGATCGCTTTACCAACAGGCTTAAGATCAGCACTGCCTAGCGCTTTGATCTGCTCTTCTGTTAGTGGCAAACCATGTGGAACTTGCGGGCCTTGGCTCTCTTTACGGATAAAACGCTTCACCATACGGTCTTCAAGTGAATGGAAGCTGATAACAGACAAACGGCCTTGTGGAGCAAGAATGCTTGCTGCGCCTTTTAGGGCTGTATCGATCTCTTCAAGTTCGCTGTTGATGTAGATACGGAATGCTTGGAAAGCACGCGTTGCTGGGTGCTTTTTCTCTTTGAAGCTTTTTGGAGCCACATCCGAGATAAGCTTAGCCAGTTGACCAGTGCGCGTTAGTGGTTCGTTCTCTTCATTCTCTTGATAAGCAATAATGCCCTTCGCGATACGACGAGCGTGTTTGTCTTCACCGAACTCACGGATAACCCATGTGATGTCATCGAGATCCGCTTCAACTAACCACTGAGAAACAGGAATGCCTGATGTTGGATCCATACGCATATCAAGCGGGCCATCTTTCATAAAGCTAAAGCCACGCTCAGCGTCATCCAACTGTGGTGAAGAAACACCTAAATCCAGTAAAACACCATCTACTTGACCGACTAAGTCATAACGCTCTGCATATTCAGCCATACCTGAGAATGGGCCGTGAATAATCGTAAAACGAGGGTCATCAATCTTTTGCGCTTCTGCAATCGCTTGTGGATCGCGGTCGATACTAAAGAGTCGTCCATTCTCGCCCAGTTTAGACAGGATTGTACGGCTGTGACCACCACGGCCAAAAGTACCATCGATGTAGGTACCGTCAGGTTTGATCGCAAGTCCGTCAATAGATTCGTTAAGCAATACTGAAATATGTTTGAATGCTTCTGTCATAGTCTTCTCAGTGAGTGGATTGAGCCATTAGTGCGGCAATAATTTGTTCTATTAACGTTTTAGTGTACTGATTTCACGCCGTATCTCCACCATATTGTGTATAGGCTTTGGGAATTTTTGACCCAAGCTCATATCAGGGTGAAGGATTCTAAGGAAATCTAAATAATTTACGTCAATATAAAGCAAAAAACCCATCACTACCGTTAAGTAATGATGGGTTCTTTATATAGGTGGAGTTGACACATACGCCGGGTTCTGTTCCGCTTGCGCGGCGGTAACCATTCGTCTAGGCCTGCAATCGCTCACAGGCTCAAGCAATCTACCCGCCCCCATACGCGAGCAACGCAATGTGAGGGCCTATTTGATCTTGCTCCGGGTGGAGTTTACCTTGCTACGAACTGTTGCCAGTCGCACGGTGCGCTCTTACCGCACCCTTTCAGCCTTACCTGTGCCCCTTCCGAAGAAATGAGGCCATCGGCGGTCTTCTCTCTGCTGCACTTGTCGTGGGCTCGCGCCCCCCAGACGTTATCTGGCACCCTGCTCTATGGAGCCCGGACGTTCCTCCCCTCTGCCAGTCTCCCGAAGGACTTCAACGTCAGTTTCCCGAAGGACCTCAACGTCAGTCTCCCGAAGGACATCAGCAAAGCAGCGATTACCCGTTCAACTCCGAGGGCGGATTGTATAGAGATTAGGGTGCAGTGTCTAGCGAGATCACAAATATGGTGCAAACCTCTAAGCAACTGCGGGAATTTTACACAATTCAGACAAAAAAAGAGGAATGACGGCAACACCATCATTCCTCACAAGCTTTTTCAACAAAGGCTATCTACTCTATAAATAGATATCTAGTTGTCTAGATGCTCTAGGCCCCATTTGTATAAAGCGTTCTTTTTCAAGTTATAGATTTCTGCTGTCATCGCCGCCGCTTTTTTAAGGGGTAATTCTTTGGTTAGGATACCCAGCGTGCGAGTCGCTTCGTCTGGCAGTTCTGTGCTCGCTTCTTCACGGTGACCATGAATCAATAACACCATCTCACCGCGCTTACGGTTCGAATCTTCTTCAATCCAATCAATCAGCTCACCCAATGGCAATCCTTGAATAGTTTCGAATGTCTTAGTCAACTCACGCGCCAACACAACTTCGCGGTCTGGGCCTAAGATCTCAAGCATATCTTGTAGAGAATCTGAGATACGGTGCGGTGACTCGTAGAAGATACAGGTGCGTTCTGCCTTTGCGATCTCTAAGAACTTGTCTTTACGACCTTTGCTCTTCGGCGGTAAGAAGCCTTCAAAGCTGAAACGATCCGACGGTAAACCTGAAGCACTCAATGCGGTAATAACAGCACAAGCACCAGGAAGTGGCACAACTCTCACACCCGCTTGACGACATTGTGAGACAAGATGGTAACCTGGGTCACTAATTAAAGGAGTACCCGCATCAGAGACTAATGCGATAGACTGACCTTCTAATAACCTTTCGACTAGAACTTGTGCTTTAGTTTGTTCATTATGATCATGTAAAGCGAACGTTCTGGTTGATATATTGAAGTGAGCAAGCAGCTTACCCGTGTGGCGTGTGTCTTCGGCTGCAATAACATCGACACTTGATAAAATTTCAATTGCTCTTTGAGTGATATCTCCCAAATTTCCGATTGGGGTTGGCACAATGTAGAGAGTTGGGCTCTCTGTGAGCAAGGTTTTGTTATCTGTCATTTGTTTACCATCACTTCAACGATTAATATAGATACAAATTTATACGGAATTTAAAGAACTCATGGCAACGATGAACCATAAGAGACTCAGTGTACCACGCTTACTAACTCCAATTGCATTAGCAATTACATTGGCGGCTTGTTCTTCAGGTCCTCAAACACCAACGAGCGTAGATATTACACTAGATCCAGTGCAATCAACTGAAAGTTACATGATGCAGGCGGATAGTAGCAAAGGAAGTCTACAAAACGACTGGTTAATCATGGCGCTTAAGGCTTCTGTGCAAGCTGGAAAAACCGATCAAGCAACTCTGCTGATCAAACGCTTAGCAAAACAAGAGCTGAGCGAAACGCAACAAGCGGAATGGCAATTAGCGCGCGCTCAACTGCTAGTGAACAACTCGCAGCCGGAGCAAGCTTATAGCCAACTGAACTTCCAGCCTTGGTGGAAACTTCCGAACGAGCAGTGGAAAGATTATCACGAGCTACGCGCGAACATTTCTGAAATGCAAAGCGAGTATTTTGAGGCGAGCCGCGAGTTAGTTCTTTATTCAGAATATCTAGACGCTGACGACGAGCTCCAACAGCAAGCTGCTGACCGTATTTGGCAGAACCTAAATAGCTACTCTCAATATGAGATTCTAGAGCTTAAGACGTCGCCTACGGAAGACGTTCTTGAAGGTTGGTTACAGCTGGCGATTTACATGAAGACGCTGAACTCGAACCTTCCAAACCTACAGGAAACCCTGTCTGATTGGCTAGCTGAGAATCCTCAGCACCCAGCAGCGACATATACACCTCAGGCGATCACGGACATCTTAGCGCTAGAGATCAGCAAGCCAACCAGCACTGCACTATTACTGCCTCTAACCGGCAAGTACGGCAAGCAAGCACAACTTGTACGTGACGGTTTCATCTTTGCGATGATGAATGACAAAGAGCGCGAAGAAGATGCAACGCTGACGGTAATGGATACCAACCTGCAAAGTGCGGCTGAGATTAAAGCGACACTGGAAGAGAACAACGTTGATTTCATCGTTGGCCCGCTGATTAAGACCAACATCACTAAGCTTCAGCAAGCGCAGAAAAACCACGAGAACTCGATTCCAGCTTTAGCTCTGAACATTCCAACGCAACTAGAACCTGATACCAATATTTGTTATCTCGCTCTATCGCCAGAGCAAGAAGTCGCTCAGGCAGCGAAACACCTATTTACTCAAGGTTACAAGTACCCGCTTATCCTTGCGCCAAGAGGACGCTTAGGTGAGCGTGTTGAGCAAGCGTTTAAAGAAGAGTGGAAAAAATACAGCAGCAACGATGTTGCTATCAGCTTGTTCTCTGACAAACGCCAACTACAACGCAATGTGAATCAGGTATTCGGCTTGCAAGAGAGCCAACAGCGTATCGCTCAAATGGATGGACTACTTAACCTAGACCTTGAAACTGAGCCACGCAGCCGTCGTGATATCGATTCTGTCTACATTGTGGCTAAGAACTCAGAGCTAACGCTCATCAAGCCCTTCATTGAAGTTGCAATCAACCCAGATGCAAGCCAACCAGCTCTATTCTCAAACTCACGCAGCAACAGCGGTGATAAGCAGTATGAAGACCTAACCGGTGTGTTCTACAGCGATATCCCACTATTGGTTGAGAATAAAAACGAGCTTAATCAAGAGCTCAACGACCTATGGCCTGCACACTCAAACGGCCAAAAGCGTCTGCAAGCACTGGGAATGGATGCATACTACCTAATGGATGCACTGCCACAGATGAAAGCCGTACAGGGTTACAGCATTCCAGGTGAAACCGGCGTGTTAACCATCGATAACAACTGTGTGGTTCAACGTGAAATCAGCTGGGCGGAGCATGGGGCTTTTTAGTCGAAATTTCCTATCCAAACCAACAATCACCCACAAACAAGTGGGTGATAAATACGAGACCGTGGCAAAATCTTATCTGATTAACCACGGTTTATCGTTAATAGAACAAAACTTCATAGCAAAATGTGGTGAGATTGATCTTATAATGCGCCATAACAATACGGTTGTGTTTGCTGAAGTAAAATACCGCAAGCAAACCCGCTACGGACATGCCGCTGAAATGGTGACTGCCAAGAAGTCACAGAAGCTACTCAAAACAGCCAATGTTTGGCTGATGCAGCAAGGCTTGTCGGTGCACTCTACAGATTTCAGGTTTGATATTGTTGCCATTGAAGGGCCGAATGACAATATAGACTGGATTCAAAACGCGATTACCCAAGGATAAACATGCTAGACAGCATTAAAGAAAGTTTCACAGAAAGTATTCAAATCCAAATTGCGGCTGCAGAAGCTCTGCCTGACGCAATCACGCATGCCGCTCAAGCAATGGTTGCGACCTTGCTTAACGGAAACAAAATTCTTTGTTGTGGTAATGGTGGTTCAGCGTCGAATGCTCAGCAATTTGTATCGTGCCTACTCAACCGATTTGAAACAGAGCGCCCTAGCCTTCCAGCGATGGCACTCACAGCAGACAACACTACGCTCACAGCTGTGGCTAACGACTACCACTATGAAGAGATCTTCTCTAAGCAAGTGCGTGCGTTTGGTCAAACTGGCGATATTCTGTTGGCTATCTCGACTAGCGGTAACAGCAAGAATATCATCAAGGCAATGGAAGCGGCGGTAACGCGCGACATGACAATCATTGCCTTTACCGGTAAAGATGGTGGCGAGATGGCAGGTCTGCTTGGTGAACACGATGTAGAAATTCGTATTCCTTCACACCGTACAGCGCGCATTCATGAAGTACATATGGTGACGCTACACTGCCTATGTGACCTAATCGATCAAGTACTCTTCCCTGCTCACGAAGAGTGATATACGGAGCATCACAATGAAATCATTAACCTCTATGAGGCTGTTTAAGCTGATTAGTGTTTCGCTACTTACACTGTCTCTGTCTGGCTGTGCTGGCATTTTCATTGCTGGTGCGGCAACCACAGCAAATCTAGTCACTGACACGCGAACCACCAAAGAAATTTGGAACGACAACAATATCGAATTTGAAGTTGCAGCTATCACTAATAAACAACCCTACCGTGGTAGCGTGCGTGTCACTGCAAGTTCTTACCGCGGCTCTGTGGTGTTAATGGGGCAAGCAAAAACAGACGCTGAACGTCGTGCTTTTGAGAGCCAAGCCAAAGAAGTAACCGGTGTCGAAAGCATACATAACCAGATTCGAGTGAAAGAGCCATTATCGGTTAGCGCGATTAGCAAAGACAGCTGGATTACGACTAAGGTGAAGTCAGCTCTGCTTGCTAATGCTGAGCTTAACGGCATCAAAGTAAAAGTAATTACTGAGGACTCAGAAGTATTCCTGCTTGGACTGGTCACTCGAGAGCATGCTGATATCGCAACAGAAGTTGCGCGTAACATATCTGGCGTAAAGCAGGTCATTCGAGCATTTGAATATGGTGAAGAAGAGACGGCTGTTAACTAGCCTTAAGTCAGTCAATTAAATGCTATTTACCAGAAAAGAAAAAGCAGCGACGAGTCGCTGCTTTTTTATTTGATTCGTTATTTAACTAACGTTATTTGATAACACGAAGGCTTGGGCGACCTTTCGCTGGACGAGGTGGCTCAGGATCTGAGTCAGGCTCTTCAGCATCTACGTCTGCCGTTGCTACGCTCAAAGATGGGCCTTTTTCTGGTTCTTCAAAAGGACTTTCTTCAATCCCTTCTTCAAACGCTTCCATGTAAGCCTCTTCAGGTTCAAACATGGTACCAGCACCATTTTCACGAGCATAAATCGCTTGTACTGCGTAAAGCGGAACGATCACAGAGTGTGGACGACCACTAAAGCGAGCACTAAACGTCACAGCTTCGTTACCCAGTTCAAGTTGTCCAACCGCACGAGGCGCGATGTTCAGAATGATCTGACCATCTTGAACAAACTCTTCTGGAACTCGCACACCCGGCAATGTTGCTTCAACAACAAGGTGTGGAGTTAATTCGTTATCAACCAGCCATTCATAAAATGCACGAAGCATATATGGTCGGCGTGGAGTCATATTAGAAATATCCATAAACGCTTAGCGAACAAGTCGCATCTCACGCTCAGCTTCAGTTAGAGAAGCTAGGAATGAATCACGTTCGAATACGCGGTTCATGTAAATCTTAAGCTCTTTAGAACCAGGACCAATTAGTTCGATACCAAGCTCAGGTAAACGCCATAGTAGCGGAGCTAGGTAACAATCAATTAGGCTAAACTCTTCGCTCATGAAGTATTCATACTCAGCGAAGATAGGAGCAAGAGTCAGTAGGTCGTTGCGCAGTTTAACGCGAGCTGCTTCAGATTCTTCAGCATTGCCTTTAACGATCTTCTCTGCAACTGAATACCAGTTACGCTCAATGCGGTACATCATTAGACGACTGTTACCACGAGCAACCGGGTATACAGGCATCAATGGTGGATGAGGGAAACGCTCATCTAGGTATTCCATGATGATCTTTGAGTCATATAGAGCAAGCTCACGATCAACAAGAGTAGGTACTGATTTGTACGGGTTCAGTTCAACAAGCTCTGCTGGTAGATTTTTTTCATCAACCAACTCAACTTCAACACTTACGCCTTTTTCAGCAAGAACGATGCGCACCTGATGGCTATACATATCAGAAGCACTTGAGAAAAGAGTCATTACAGAACGTTTATTGGCAGCTACAGCCATGGAGCCCTCCAGTACACTTTAAATAAAAACAATGGAGGCCTAAAGCCTCCATTGAACATTAACATAATTTGGGAATTAGCACGGTATTATAGCACAATTAGTGCACATCACGCCAATACTCTTTCTTCAGCAAAATCACGATGATAGTGAATATTACTAAGAAGGCCATTACCCACCAACCCATAGCGTGACGCTCAAGTTGAACTGGGTCGCCCGAGTAAACCAAAAAGTTAACAAGGTCACGAACCGCTTCGTCGTATTCACCAGCACTTAGTTCACCAGAACCGTCAGTTTCAGTACCAACAACAACCGTCACTTCCTCGCCATCTACCATATGCGTATCGTAGATTGGTGTTGGGATACCTTGTAGCTCTTCAAGAACGTGCGGCATACCTACACTTGGGAAAACAATGTTGTTCACGCCAAACGGACGAGACGGATCTTCATAGAATGTACGAAGGTAAGTGTACAGCCAATCTGCGCCACGAACACGAGCAACCAAAGTTAGGTCAGGTGGCGGAGCACCAAACCAACTTGCCGCTTGCTCAGAAGGCATAGCGTTAACCATCAAGCTACCAATTTTCGCCTCTGGGTCGAAAATCAGGTTTTCCTTCATTAGATCAACAGGGATCTCTAAATCATTCGCAACACGTTCATAACGCTGGTACTGCGTTGAGTGACAAGCGAAACAGTAGTTCATGAACATCTTAGCGCCATTTTGCAATGAAGCTTTGTCTGTTAAGTCATTGTTCGCTTTGTCTAATGGTACGTTTGCACCCGCTGCCATCGCCAATGACGGCAACATAGCAAATAAAATTACAATCCACTTTTTCATTTGAATGTCACCCTTTCTGGTAATGGTTTCGTCGCTTCATTTTTACTGTAGAACCACAGTAGAACGAAGAACATGAAATAACCTAAGCTAAAGATTTGAGCCAGTAGCGTGTATGTTGGCGTTGCTGGAAGCGCACCAAGTACACCAAGCGCAATAAAGCTTATTGTGAATTGGATGATGTTAATCAAATGCAGTTTGCTACGGTAACGGTAAGAGCGCACTTTACAACGGTCGAACCATGGCAATAGGAATAACACAACAATAGATGCACCCATTGCTACTACACCTAGCAGCTTATCAGGAACAGCACGAAGTACAGCGTAGAACGGCGTGAAGTACCAAACTGGAGCAATATGCTCAGGTGTTTTCAGCGGATTCGCGGCTTCAAAGTTAGGCGGCTCAAGGAAGTATCCACCCATTTCTGGGTTAAAGAACAGCACGTAACAGAACAAGAATAGGAAACCAGCAACACCTACCATGTCTTTCACCGTCCCGTATGGGTGGAAAGGAATAGAGTCGATGATGTCGTATTTCTTAGTGTAATCCTTATGGAATGGGAACTGAGTTTTGTAATCGTCGCCCATTGTACCTTTAGGAAGCTTAGTCTCGATACCATCTGGGTTGTTCGAACCCACTTCGTGCAGTGCTAGTACGTGAAGTACGATAAGTAGCAGAAGTACGATTGGTAGAGCGATAACGTGCAGTGCGAAGAAACGGTTCAGCGTTGCACCAGATATGATGTAGTCACCACGGATCCAAAGCGTTAGGTCATCACCAATAACAGGAATCGCACCAAACAAAGAAATGATTACCTGAGCACCCCAGTAAGACATTTGACCCCATGGTAGTAGGTAACCCATGAAAGCCTCAGCCATAAGCACTAAGAAGATCAACATACCGAAGATCCAAAGTAGCTCACGAGGTTTTTGGTAAGAACCGTAGATTAGGCCACGGAACATATGCAGGTAGATAACAACGAAGAATGCCGAAGCACCCGTTGAGTGCATGTAACGCAGTAACCAACCGTATTCCACATCACGCATGATGTATTCAACAGAAGCAAATGCACCCTCACCTGACGGTACGTAGTTCATTGTTAGCCAAATACCCGTAAGAATTTGGTTAACCAGTACCAACATTGCTAAAGAACCGAAAAGGTACCAAAAGTTAAAGTTCTTAGGCATTGGGTATTCAGATAAATGCTTTTTATAAGCATTCATCGCGGGTAGACGTTTCTCTACCCAATCAAGCAATCCTTGCATTACGCGTCTCCCTCGTCCACACCGATCATGATCTTAGTGTCACTCAAATACATATGCTTTGGTACAACAAGATTCAATGGCGCTGGTACGCCTTGGAATACTCGACCTGCCATATCAAACTTTGAACCATGACAAGGACAGAAGAAACCAGACTTAACACCCTGAACTTGCTCTGCAAAAGAATCCGGCAGGTAAGTTGGAGAACAACCTAAGTGCGTACAGAAACCAACAGCAACGAAGAATTCAGGCTTAATTGAACGGAACTCGTTCTGCGCGTATTCAGGTTGTTGTTCAGCTTCAGATTGAGGGTCACGAAGTTGACCACCGATCGCTTTTAGGTTCTCTAGTACCGACTCAGCACGGCGTACAACCCATACAGGTTTACCTTGCCACTCGACACGAACCATTTGTCCCGGTTCTAACTTACTGACTTCCACTTCCACCGGTGCGCCCGCAGCTTTCGCCTTGGCACTCGGATTCCATGATTTAATAAAAGGCACGGCTACAGCAGCTGCTCCTAAACCACCAACAACGGCTGTTGTTGCGGTTAAGAAACGCCTGCGACCGTTATTTAAAGGCGCGTTGCTCATCCAAACATTCTCCCATTTGCTCCTTATGGATTGAAATAATTCCGATTAAAGAGCATGGCTAACAAAATATGTATTTAGTTCTATTTATTGACGGCAAATGATAAATAAAACCCTACTTTTTGACAAGATAAAGCTACCTTTTTGTAACAATCATGAGGCAAAGCGCACATTGGGTTACAAAAGCTTTCAAAATATAAGAATTTGGGAATAAAACGAGGGAGAGGAAGCGTTTAGAGGGGGTATAAAAACAAAAAGCTCGGCATATAGCCGAGCTTTGAACCACAATTCCAGTCGTAAAACTGGGAGCGTGTACTTTTTCGTAAAGAAAAATTAACGCTTAGAGAATTGAGGTTTACGACGTGCTTTACGTAGACCAACTTTCTTACGTTCAACGCAACGAGCGTCACGAGTAACGTAGCCAGCTGCACGTAGAGCAGGACGTAGAGTTTCATCGTACTCCATAAGAGCGCGAGTGATACCGTGGCGGATTGCGCCAGCTTGACCAGAAATACCACCACCAGAAACAGTGATGTAAAGGTCAAGTTTCTCAGTTAGTTCAACTAGCTCAAGAGGTTGCTTAACAACCATACGAGAAGTTGGACGACCGAAGTAAACATCAAGGCTACGCTTGTTGATTACGATCTCACCAGAGCCTGGTTTGATGAAAACACGAGCTGCTGAGCTTTTGCGACGACCAGTGCCGTAGTATTGATTCTCTGCCATTTTCATAATCCCCTTAGATGTCTAGTACTTGTGGCTGTTGAGCAACATGGTTGTGCTCAGTACCAGCGTACACTTTAAGCTTACGGTACATCGCGCGGCCTAGAGGACCACGTGGAAGCATACCTTTAACTGCTAGTTCTAGAACCATTTCTGGTTTCTTAGCAATTAGCTTTTCAAAAGTGATAGTTTTAAGACCACCTGGGAACTCAGAGTGACGGTAGTAAACCTTACCCTTAGCTTTGTTACCAGTTACAGCAACTTTCTCAGCGTTAACAACGATGATGTAATCACCAGTGTCTACGTGAGGAGTGTATTCTGCTTTGTGCTTGCCGCGTAGGCGAGAAGCGATTTCACTTGCTAGACGGCCAAGAGTTTTGCCTTCAGCGTCTACAACATACCAGTCGCGTTTTACAGTTTCTGGTTTAGCAACGAAAGTTTTCATGCTAATAATTACCTATTTAAAAAATTTACACTTAAGGAATACTCGCGTATTCCCACTGTCTAAGAGTTACCATTCATCACCCCTTCGAGTGTTGGAAAACTCTTGGCATAACGTGATTTTACTCATCGCTAGAGGCCCGCAGTAACGGTAGGTCGCAGGATTATAGAGAAGAGCGAAGAAAAAATCACCTCTTTTTGAACAAAATCACGATTTTTTTAATTCTATTTCTTATTCGAGATAATCAAAGCTAACTTAAGTGTTCTTTTGCCAAATATTCATGGCTCTGCATTTCAATTAAGCGCGATTGACAACGTTTAAATTCAAACTCTAGCTGACCATGGGTGTATAGCTTTTCTAGCTCCACTTGCGCTGAAATAATCAGTTTCACATTGCGCTCATAGAACTCATCAACTAATGCAATGAAGCGCCTTGCAGCATCATCTGAAGTCGCCCCCATTTGCAATACATCCGCCAATAGAACCGTGTGATAAACCCGAGACAACTCAATATAGTCGTTCTGGCTACGAGCCGACTGACAAAGCTGAGCAAAAGTACCATGCAACACCCCATCACTCGCTTCGACTACTTCTAATTGACGGTGATTAACCTCAATCTGCTTAAGCTTCTCTTTATCTTCACCTACGAGCTGAGCGTAATACTTTTCGAGATTGATATTCGCTTGGCTATCTAGCGGGTAATGGTAAATCTCTGCTTGCTCTAAAGTACGCAGACGATAATCAATACCGCTATCAACATTAAGAATGTGGCAGTTGTCTTGAATAAGCTTAATGGCAGGTAAGAAACGCGCTCTCTGTAACCCGTTACGATATAGATCCGCAGGGGGAATATTAGAGGTCGCGACCAAGATAACGTTGCGAGCGAACAACTCTTGGAACAAAGTTCCTAGGATCATCGCATCAGTGATGTCTGAAACAAAGAATTCGTCGAAACAGATAATGTCCGCTTCTTCCTTCAACTTGTCTGCCACTAAAGGCAATGGATCGCTAACATTACCTAGCGCCTTTAGTTCATCATGAACTCGATACATAAAGCGATGAAAGTGAACCCGCATTTTTTTAGTGGTCGGTAAGGCGTCGTAGAACGTATCCATTAGATAAGTTTTACCGCGCCCTACGCCTCCCCAGAAATAGAGACCTTTCGGTGGCTGTGGCAATTCTGGTTTTTTGCCCAATAATTTCTGGAATCGAGTTAGTTGAGGAATAGGCGTATTCATGTAATCTTGGAATTGATGAAAGAGTTCATCTAAAGACTTAACTGCTTGCTCTTGTGCTGGATCTCTTTGAAATCCATGTTCTTTTATATCTTGTTCGTATTTTTTAATGGGATTCATGACGACATTTCCACAATGAAAGCGATATCAGACAGCAAATAAAAATGAGCCCAAACAGTACGAGAAATAACGTAACGTGGTGAATAATGCAGCATCAAACTGCTAACTAGCGCACACGCATTTCTCTTTATACTGCGGCTTTCTCATAGTACCATGGAGCCGTATCACGTGTAACTAAGCAGTAACAAACATGTTAAAAAACAATAATAAGGAGCTGTTATGCCTTGGATGTATGCCGTTGCCGGTTTACTAGTCGGAGTTATTTTAGGGGTCGCCATTTCTCGTCTTATGACACCTGAATACAAAAAACAAAAGAACGTACAGAAAGAATTAGATAGCGCAAAGTTTGCCCTAGAACAGCAGCGACAAGAGCTGGCTGACCACTTTGCGAAATCAGCAGAAATGTTGGACACCTTAGGTAAGGACTACACGAAACTGTACCAACACATGGAAAAAACAAGCTCAGAGCTGATTCCTAACCTGCCAGAGCAAGACAACCCGTTTGTAAAAACAGCCGCCGCTCATTCGGACAAATCACAAGATAAGCCTTCAATTAAAGAAGCGACACTTGAGGAACAACCGAAAGATTACGCGAATGGCGCAACCGGTTTATTTACAGAACAGAAGAAAGAGATCATTGATGCTCCTGATGTAGTGACAGCAAAAGCATCATAAACATTTAACACTTCTGTGAACTTTACAAAGGTTTTTGAGTCATAACTTTCACTCAGGTCATTTGAAACTTCTCATACTTATTACACGTAGTGAGAGGGGTAAGACCTTAACTAGAGAGGAGTTTATGATGAAAAAACCTTTGCTTGCTTTATCAGTACTGACTTTAAGCTTAAGTTCAATCATCACCCCCATTCAAGCAACGGCCGCACTACCATTAAGTGTGGGTAATGAACAATTACCAAGCCTCGCGCCTATGCTTGAACAAGTGACCCCCGCTGTGGTTAGTATTGCCGTAGAAGGCAAACAGGTACAACGCCAGCAAATCCCTGAACAATTCCAATTCTTTTTTGGTCCAGAACAAACACGAGAGCGCCCATTCCGCGGATTAGGCTCTGGTGTGATCATTGATGCCAAGAAAGGCCATATCGTGACTAACTACCATGTGATTAATGGTGCTGACGATATCAAAGTAAAACTTCATGATGGTCGAGAATACGATGCCGAACTTATCGGTGGCGACCAGATGTCGGATATCGCGCTGCTTAAACTAGAAGAAGCCAAGAACCTTACTCAGATAAAAGTGGCAGACTCAGACAAGTTAAGAGTTGGTGATTTTAGTGTCGCAATTGGTAACCCATTTGGACTTGGTCAAACCGTGACATCAGGTATTGTTTCTGCGCTTGGTCGTAGCGGCCTGAATCTAGAGAACTTTGAGAACTTCATTCAGACCGATGCGGCAATCAACAGCGGTAACTCTGGTGGTGCGCTAGTTAACCTCAACGGTGAACTGATTGGTATCAATACTGCCATTCTTGGCCCTAACGGAGGTAATGTCGGTATCGGCTTTGCAATCCCATCCAATATGATGAAAAACCTGACAGAACAAATTCTCGATTTCGGTGAAGTAAAACGCGGCATGCTGGGCGTTCAAGGTGGAGAGATCACCTCAGAACTAGCAGAAGCACTCGGTTATGAATCAAGTAAAGGCGCCTTCGTTAGCCAAGTCGTGCCGGACAGTGCAGCCGATGATGCAGGCCTGAAAGCGGGTGACATTATTGTCTCTATTAATGGTAAACGTATTGATACTTTCAGTGAATTAAGAGCTAAAGTCGCTACACTCGGTGCAGGTAAAGAAATCGAACTGGGCGTGGTTCGCGACGGCAAGAACAAAACCTTTGATGTGACTCTGGGTGAATCAACCAACAGCAAGACACAAGCTGAAAAACTGCATGAAGGCTTAGCTGGTGCAGAGCTCACCAACACAACAGACAGCGACTCAGCAACGGGCGTGAAAGTGTCAAGTGTGGCTCAAGGCTCACCAGCAGAAGCTTATCAACTTCTCAAAGACGACATCATTATTGGCGTCAATCGCCAAACCGTTAAGAACCTTGCTGAATTTAGAGATATTCTTGAGAAACAACCGGGCGTACTAGCGCTAAATATCCAACGTGGCGACAGAACTATCTACCTCGTTATTAGATAGTCATACGTCAACGTAATAACAGGGAGGCTCGGTAAGTTTGCTTTAAACTTACTCAGTCTCCCTTTTCTTTAGATGAATCAAAATGCTATGCTTCACTAGTAATCAAGTCAGTCATCCATCTACGGAGGCTTCACACCTTACTTGTTGAAGAGGGAAACATGCTGTCCTTTCTATTTCGTTCTATTTCCCTTGGACTCGTTTCAGCGGTGCTTATTCTTCTTGCATTTCCAAGCTTGAGACCCGCTATTGTTGCAGATGTCACTAACCCTAAAGTCGACAATATTGGCTCTCTTCAGATTTCATTCAATCAAGCAGTACGCCGCGCGGCACCTGCTGTGGTTAATATTTATAGCCGTAAATACGCCGAAAATGATCGTAACAAGCTACTGACTCAAGGTTTGGGGTCTGGGGTGATTGTTAGCGAGAAAGGCTACATCATTACCAACTTCCATGTTGTGGCTCAAGCAGACCAAATAGTTGTGGCCCTTCAAGATGGCCGAGTAGCAGCAGCGCAACTTGTCGGCTCAGACAAACGCACCGATATCGCGATACTGAGAGTCAGCGGTGACAACCTACCAGTAATCCCATTAAACCCAAGCTACAGAGCCAATGTTGGTGATGTGGTACTGGCGATAGGTAATCCATATAACCTAGGTCAAACAACAACCTTTGGTATCATCTCTGCAACTGGCCGCTCTTCGATCAGTGCTGATGGTCATCAAGCCTTTATCCAGACCGATGCAGCAATCAATGAAGGTAACTCAGGTGGTGCACTGGTGAATTCACAAGGTGAGCTAGTCGGTATCAATACCGCCTCTTTCCAACAAGCTACCGACATGGAAACCTATGGGATCTCATTCGCTATCCCCTATCCGCTTGCTAATAAAATCATGGAGAAGATCATCGCCGATGGCCGTGTAATTCGTGGTTATATCGGTATCGATGGACAAGACATCAACTCTGTCACCTCACGCATGTTGGGTACTAAGAATATCGGCGGTATTGTTGTGTTAGGTATCGATCCAAATGGCCCCGCTGCGGATGCCGGTTTTGAAGCTCAAGACATTATTGTCAGTATCAATAATAACCAGGTAAGTGGTCGCCAGAGTGTGATGGATACTGTTACTGATTTGCGTCCAGGTACCGAGATTGATGTGGGAATCTTACGCCAAGGTGAAAACAAAACCCTCAAAGTGACAATTGCTGAAGATACTCGCCTGTAGAACAAACGCTGTTAGCAGTGGTTCAAGCTGCTAGATTTAAGCTGCTAATAAACAAATACAAAAAACCCAGCTCACAGGCTGGGTTTTCTTTTATCTAAAGATAGTATCAGGTATCTCTACGATTCACTTGGCTCTTCGATATCGATGCGAGTCACTCGCTGTAAACCTCTTGGTAGTAGGCCACCACGGCGACCACGTTCACCACGGAAGTTTTCAAGATCTGCTGGTTTCAAGCCAAGCTTGCGTTTACCGGCGTAGATAGTCAGCGTCGCATTCTCTGGGATAGCCATCAAGTGCGAGACAAACTCTTCACGCTCTTTTGCTTTCGCCGAAGGGATGTTGATGATCTTGTTGCCTTTACCCTTGCTCAACTGAGGTAGGTCTTTAATAGGGAACAACAACATACGGCCTTGGTTAGTAATCGCCAGAATCTGGTTACTGTCCAAGTCAGCAATAGGGCTTGGCATCATCACTTCAGAAGCTTGTGGCAAGTTAACCAACGCTTTACCGCTCTTGTTCTTAGACAGCAGATCGCTACCCTTACAAACAAAGCCATAACCAGCATCAGAACCGACTAACCATAATTGCTCATTCTCTCCCATCACCACTTGGCGAATAGAAGTACCAGGGCTGACGTTCAAGCGGCCTGTAATTGGCTCACCTTGGCTACGTGCCGACGGTAATGAGTGTGATTCAAGGGAGTAGCTTCGGCCATCACTGCCAAGGAACACCGCTTGTTGATTACTCTTACCCTTAGCGCTCGCTAGGAATTTATCACCTGATTTATAGTTCAAGCCTTCAGCATCAACCTCATGCCCTTTGGCATGACGAATCCAACCTTTTTCAGACAACACAACTGTGATTGGTTCGCTTGGTACTAAGTCACGCTCTGTTAGCGCTTTCGCTTCAGCACGCTCAATCAGAGGTGAACGACGATCATCGCCGTATTTATCCGCATCTGCTTGGATTTCTTTCTTGATCAGCGTATTCAAGCGACGCTCTGAACCGAGTAGCTTTTCAAGCTTTTCACGTTCAGCTTCAAGCTCTTCTTGCTCAGCTCGGATTTTAAACTCTTCTAACTTAGCTAAGTTACGAAGTTTAATATCAAGAATCGCATTAGCTTGAACTTCAGAAATGTTGAAACGGCTCATTAGAACAGGACATGGTTCGTCTTCTGTACGAATGATCTCAATCACTTCATCGATATTAAGATAAGCAGCAAGTAAGCCTTCTAAGATGTGCAAACGTGCCAGTACTTTATCTAAACGGTACTGCAAACGACGACGAACGGTTGTGCGGCGGAACTCGATCCACTCTTTCAGGATTTGAACTAAGCCTTTAACCTGAGGACGGTTATCCAAACCAATCATGTTCAAGTTAACGCGGAAGTTTTTCTCTAGATCCGTCGACGCGAACAGGTGACTCATCAATTGATCACAATCGATACGATTCGAACGAGGAACGACAACGATACGCGTTGGGTTCTCGTGATCAGATTCATCGCGCAAGTCGTCAACCATTGGCAGCTTCTTAGCGCGCATCTGGTTAGCAATTTGCTCAAGTAACTTTGCACCTGACACTTGATGAGGCAGAGCCGTGATAACAATATCAGAGCCTTCCTTGTGCCAAACCGCGCGCATCTTGATGCTGCCACGTCCAGTACGGTAGATCTTTTCGATATCCGATTTCGGAGAGATAATCTCAGCTTCTGTCGGGTAATCTGGACCTTGAATGAAACCCATCACATCTGAAAGCTCAGACTTAGGCGTATCAATTAGGTGAATGGCTGCATTAGCGACTTCACGCACGTTGTGTGGTGGAATATCGGTCGCCATACCTACCGCGATACCCGTGATACCGTTAAGCAGGATATGTGGAAGACGAGCAGGCAACATTTGAGGCTCTTTCATCGTGCCATCAAAGTTTGGTTGCCAGTCAACAGTGCCTTGACCTAACTCGCCCAGCAGAACTTCAGCAAACTTAGACAGTTTTGCTTCGGTATAACGCATTGCAGCGAACGATTTCGGATCATCAGGAGCCCCCCAGTTACCTTGACCATCTACCAATGGGTAGCGGTAAGAGAACGGCTGCGCCATCAATACCATCGCTTCGTAACAAGCAGAGTCACCGTGTGGGTGATACTTACCTAATACGTCACCAACGGTACGTGCTGATTTTTTGTATTTCGATGCAGCCGATAAGCCCAGCTCAGACATCGCGTAGATAATACGACGCTGTACTGGCTTCAAGCCATCACCGATATACGGCAATGCACGATCCATGATCACGTACATTGAGTAATTTAAGTAGGCATCTTCGGTGAACTTGCGCATTGGCAGCTGTTCAACGCCATCATATGTAATTTCGTTAGACATCCATTATACCTCGGCCATATCACCGTTAGTCTGTAGCCATGTACGGCGATCATCTGCACGTTTCTTACCAAGCAGCATGTCCATCATCTCGTTAGTCGCTTCGCTGTCATCAATCGTTAACTGAACAAGGCGACGAGTGTTTGGATCCATGGTGGTTTCACGCAACTGAAGTGGGTTCATTTCACCCAGACCTTTGAATCGTTGCACGTTGATCTTAGCTTTCTTCTGCGATAGTCGCTCAAGCACACCGTCTTTCTCTGCGTCATCGAGTGCGTAGAACACTTCTTTACCGCAATCGATACGATACAGAGGAGGCATTGCCACATAGATATGGCCCGCTTCAACCAAAGCATGGAAATGGCGAGTAAACAATGCACATAACAGTGTCGCGATATGAAGACCATCCGAGTCCGCATCGGCAAGAATACAGATCTTACCGTAACGCAGGCCTGATAAGTCATCGTTGTCCGGGTCGATACCCAGAGCTACCGAGATATCGTGCACTTCTTGCGAAGCCAATACTTGGTCTGCCGACACTTCCCACGTATTTAGGATCTTACCGCGAAGTGGCATCACCGCTTGGAACTCACGGTCACGCGCTTGTTTAGCAGAACCACCCGCCGAGTCCCCTTCCACGAAGAAGATTTCAGTGCGGCTTAAATCTTGAACCGAACAATCCGTTAGCTTACCCGGCAGTGCTGGGCCTGAGGCGATTTTCTTACGCACAACCTTTTTGCTTGCGCGCATACGGCGGTGGGCATTCGCAATACAAGCTTCTGCCAACTGTTCTGCCAGTTGTGGCTTTTCGTTCAGCCACAGGCTAAAGGCATCTTTTACCACACCAGAAACAAACGCAGCGGTTTGACGCGAAGACAAGCGTTCTTTTGTTTGACCTGCAAACTGCGGATCTTGCATCTTCACCGATAGTACGTACGAACAGCGATCGAAAATATCGTCGCCAGTTAGCTTAACGCCGCGTGGTAACAAGTTCCGGAATTCACAGAACTCACGCATTGCATCAAGCAAACCTTGGCGAAGACCGTTTACGTGTGTACCACCTTGTTTAGTCGGTACTAAGTTCACATAACTCTCGGTGATCATATCACCGCCTTCTGGCTGCCAGATGATCGCCCAGTTTGCCATTTCGGTTTCAGCAACGAATTCGCCAACATAAGGTTCTTCAGGCAGCAAGGTATAACCTTTCACGCCTTCGGCAAGGTAATCTTTTAGGCCATCTTCATAGAACCATTTATGCTCTTCGCCACCGACTTTGTCGATAAAGGTAATTTCTAAACCTGGGCAAAGCACTGCTTTTGCACGTAGATTGTTAATCAAACGAAGTGTCGAGAATTTAGGGCTATCAAAGTACTTAGGATCAGGCCAGAAATGTACTGATGTACCACTGTTACGATGACCACAAGTGCCCGTTACAGTAAGCTCTGTTACTGCATGACCGCCTTCAAGTGCGATCTCGTGAACCTGACCTTCTCGGCGTACGGTCACTTCAACACGTTTTGACAGCGCGTTTACTACCGAGATACCTACACCGTGCAGACCACCAGAGAACTTGTAGTTGTTGTTCGAGAATTTACCACCAGAGTGGAGCTTTGTTAAAATCAGCTCAACACCTGAGATCCCTTTTTCTGGGTGAATATCGACAGGCATACCACGGCCGTCATCGGTAACTTCTAACGATTGGTCTGCATGAAGCACAACTTTGATTTTCTTAGCGTGTCCCGCTAATGCTTCATCGACCGAGTTATCAATGACTTCTTGGGCAAGGTGGTTAGGTCTTTCTGTCTCGGTATACATTCCTGGGCGGTGTCGCACAGGATCGAGACCTTCAAGTACCTCGAGGTCTTTTGCATTATATTGTTCAGTCATAATACGGAGTTTACTCAAAAAGTTTGCGTCAGTTCGCTGGCTCCAGTTTCACTAAAGCAGAATCATTACTATGAACCGTCATAGTAGAGCGAACGAGCGAAGTATTGGGGAATATAGTCTGGAAGCTGAGTAATGATGTCAAGCTAGTTCAAAAACTAAGACATCAAACTATGATATTTCACCATTGATAGATGAAATAACAGGCAAACAAGAGAAAATCACTTGGTTGGTGGAACAGATTAAAGATTTAGAAAGGTGATGATTTGTTGTGGGTAGCGTTTAAAATCAACAAAGCTATGATCCCCGCCCTCTTCTACTGTCTGTGTTGCACCTTGGTACTTCTCTACCGCTTGTCGGTAATCCAGAACTTCGTCTTCCGTTTGCTGAAGTAACCAGAAGTCGCTCGGCTTAGCGATAGCCGAAACCTCTAACGCCTTCAGTTCATCAATATGTTTTGTTTCCAGTACATATCGTTCATCTGTGTATGGGTTTACTTGTTCACCTAAATAGTCAGCAAGAAGCTCATACGGCTTCACTGCAGGGTTTACAACCACCGCTTTAAAACCATAGTGGCTATTCAGCCATGTTGAAAGATAGCCACCTAGTGAGCTACCGACCAACGCTATCTGATATTGCTCTTTGTATTGCTCCACCAGCTGTTGCAAATGAAGTGCCGCTTGCTTAGGGAAACTCGGCAGTTGAGGCGTTACGACTTTAATATCAGCGCGATGCTCCGCACAGTAATCTGCCATCACATTCGCTTTATGAGAACGTGATGAACTGTTAAACCCGTGAATATAGAGAAGCAGCGATGGCTTAGTCGCTTGCTGATTAGAGCCTAACATCAATAACAACCTTCATTAATAACCAGCGGCTTCAAAATCAGGCAAGAACTGCCCATGAGGCAAACGACGAACTTGCGTGCTGACCGTTCCGTCTTGATGTAATTCAATCTCTCTCCAGCCCGGAGACAAAGTATCTACCGCGAAGTCATCTGAGTTAGGTTTGAATTGCACACAAGTCGACGGTGTTGCCATGACTTGTACACCATAATGATCTCGATTCATGTCTTGATGAACGTGACCACACAATACTGCTTTGACATTGGTGTGCTGTTGAACCACATCCCAAAATTGATCGGCGTCTTTTAGGTTATGCTGATCCAACCATGCACTGCCAACCAGCAATGGATGGTGATGCAATAGAACCAAAGTATTACGTTCAGGGAATTCCGTCAGCTTTTGTTCTAACAGATCAAGCTGTTGATCGCTAAGGCGACCATGAGGCACACCAACCACCTGCGAGTCTAGCATCACCATCTGCCAGTTATCGCCTAGCAAGACATGCTCAACACACTGTATTTGTGGTGATGGTAAAACACTGCCCATATTAGGCTTAAAGTCATGGTTCCCTGGCAGCCAATAGCATGACTTTTCCAAAGGTTGAATCCCTGACTCAAATTTCTGGTACGACTCAGCACTGTGATCTTGAGAGATATCACCGGTTGCTAAAATCGCTTGATAGTCAAAACCCTGACTAACAATGCCATCGACTACAGCACGAAAGCTATCTTGAGTGTTGATGCTTAATAAGCTGCCATTGCTCGGCGCAAACAAATGCGTGTCCGTTAGCTGCACAAGCTTAATAGTGCTCTCATCAAATTTTGAAGTGTGTGATAATTCCAAAATAACAAATCCAGATACGTTACTGTTTAGACTTTAAAAGTGTTGATAAATAGGCTCAATTAAAAGGTAATTGGGGTTCGGCTGATACCCGTTTTTAAACAAAACGTTAACCATTCCCCAAGAAATTTATTCAATTGAAATTTCTCGTCCTTTTGCAGAAGCTTAGTGTTGGGATAGTCATATTTCGCTTTGACTCTTGAAAAATCCCCGCTAGCGCACACTTCTGCAACTCGAGCGTCGTGATATAGCCTGACAGACATTTTTGGCAAAGGAAACACTGGCATCGCGTCACTCTGACATATATCTATTAATGTGGTGTATTTTGTGACCTCATTCACTGTCAATTGATACACCATATTAACGGCTTGGTAACAGCGAACGTCACCAACTTCATGCCCAACCGGTAACAAAGCGTTCAGTTTGGCATAGTTCGTCTCGTAAACTCGCATCAATTCAGCAAGATCAACATGATACGGTTTCTTGACTGCTATATTTGGCATGACGTTAATCTATCCACTCTGACTGTAATTCTTGGTAGTTCAATTGTAGCCACTGTAGCGCAATGATCGTGGCTCCATTTTCAAACACACCGTCTTTTACCAACTGATAAGCAGTTTCACGACTCATCACTTGTACGCGAATGTCTTCACCTTCGTAGTCCAATCCGTGTACCCCTTTGGCTGTCGTTGCATCAACACAGCCAACAAAGACGTCAAGCTTTTCTGAGCAACCACCAGATGAAGGGTAATACGAAGTAATAGGCAACACAGATCCGACTTCGACCCCGGCTTCTTCCATCGCTTCACGACGAGCGACATCTTGTGGTGATTCATCGGTATCAATGATCCCAGCAACAATTTCGTATTGCCATGGGGTCTCATGCTCTAGAGCACCGACACGGATCTGTTCGACGATCACAACTTCGTCACGCACAGGATCATAAGGTAGCAAAGCAGCAGCATGTCCACGCTCAAACATCTCACGCTCTATTGGTTGGCTCCAGCCGCCCTCAAACAGTCTATGTTTAAATGTGTACTTAACCATTTTGAAAAAACCACGAAACAGCGTCTCTTTTGAGACTATTTCCACATCTTGCGGAGTAAACTCATGTCGTTGATTGTCATACTGTTGCATTTGGTACCTCACTAAGTGATCTTTATAGTTTACTCATTGTCCGAGTTAACTACCAAGGATAAGGTTCAACTTTTTATATAAAATTTATAATTAAAGTTAAGTTTTAAAAAATAAATATTGCACAAGTGGACAGTTAACTGTAAAAAAGTGCAAAGTTTCGAGTAAATTACCACCAAACTGGGTTAAACTCTTTTAAAGAAAATTCCATAAAAGGCAGGAATAGGAAAATGAAAAAACTGCTTCCACTATTTATCAGTGCAGCAATTGGCAGCCTGAGTTCGTCAGCTTTTGCTGATACGCTAGCTGAAGTTTACGACCAAGCAAAACAGAACGATCCACAACTTCTTCGTTCAGCAGCGCAGCGCGATGCCGCTTTTGAAGCAGTAACGTCAAGCCGTAGTGATTTGCTACCACAAATTAACCTAACAGCAAACTACGACATTAATCGTGGTGATCGAGATACATCAGGTGTTGGTAATTCAAGCATTGATAACAACACTTGGGGAGCTGCTATCGGCTTCAGCCAAGAGCTTTATCAGCGCTCTTCATGGATCACACTAGATACGGCAGAGAAAACCGCTCGTCAATCTGATTCAGCTTACGCGGCAGAACAACAAGCCTTGATTCTTCGTGTTGCGACAGCATATTTCGAAGTACTTCGCGCTCAAGATAACCTAGAATTTGTTCGTGCAGAGAAAGCAGCAGTTGCTCGTCAACTAGAGCAAACTAAACAGCGTTTTGAAGTAGGTCTTTCAGCAATCACCGATGTACATGATGCGCAAGCTCAGTACGATGGCGTTTTGGCTGATGAAGTTCTTGCAGAGAACGACCTAACGAATAGCTACGAAGGTCTACGTGAGATTACAGGTCAGGAACACTCTAACCTAAGCATCCTAGATACTGATCGTTTCTCAGCAAGCAAATCTTCTGAGTCTGCTGTTGCGCTTGTTGAACAAGCAGAACAAAAGAACCTTAGCTTATTGGCTGCACGTATCTCTCAAGACGTAGCAAAAGACAACATCTCTCTAGCAAGCTCTGGTCACCTACCAAGCTTAACACTAGATGGTAGCTACGCTCTTTCAGATCAATCAAACAGCACCCAAGATTACGACCAAGACAACCTAAACATTGGTTTGAACTTAATTGTACCTCTATACACGGGTGGCAACACAACTTCATTGACTAAACAGGCTGAATACAACTACGTTGCAGCAAGTGAAGATCTAGAAGCGACTTACCGTAGCGTTGTAAAAGACGTACGTGCGTTCAACAACAACATCAGTGCTTCGATCGGTGCGCTACGCGCTTACGAACAATCTGTAGTTTCTGCTCAATCAGCTCTAGAAGCGACAGAAGCAGGTTTTGATGTGGGTACTCGTACTATCGTTGACGTACTAGATTCAACTCGTCGTCTATACGATGCGAACAAAAACCTTTCAGATGCTCGTTACAACTATATCCTAAGTGTACTTCAGCTTCGCCAAGCGGTTGGTACGCTAAGCGAACAAGACATCGTTGATGTAAACGCAGGTCTAAAAGTAGCAAGTAAGTAATTCAGAATTACTTAAGTTACAAAAATGCCGCTCATTGAGCGGCATTTTTATTATCTATTCAAAAGCTAGCATAGAAGCTAAAAGACCGAAGGTTAGCCTCGGCCACCTTTAATCGCTTTAATGATTTCAGTGGTAGAGCAACCATCTTCAAAATTAAGTACTTTCACTTCACCACCAGCAGCAATCACTTCCGCACCACCAGCGATCTCTTCAGGTTTGTAATCACCGCCTTTAACAAGAATGCTTGGCAATACCTCAGAGATTAAACGTTGAGGAGTATCTTCAGAGAATGGTACAACCCAATCAACCGCACCTAAGCCAGCCAATACCGCCATACGACGATCAGTTGGATTCACAGGACGACCTGGACCTTTCAAACGTTTTACTGATTCATCAGTATTAACCGCAACGATCAAACGATCGCCCAACTCAGCAGCATGATTCATGTAAGAAACATGCCCAGCGTGCAGAATATCAAAGCAGCCATTGGTCATAACCACTTTCTCGCCTTTCGCACGAGCACGCTTCACCGCTTCAACCAGTACTGCTTCAGAGATAACGCCGTAGTCTGTATCTTGGCTACCGTGAATCGCTTCCGCTAATTCTATCGTAGACAGTGTCGATGTACCTAGCTTACCAACAACTACACCAGCAGCCGCATTCGCTAATGCACACGCTTCATCCAGAGGTTTACCAGCAGCAACAGAAGCTGCAAGGACAGAGATAACCGTATCGCCGGCACCTGTGACATCGTACACTTCCTTGGCTTGAGTCGGTAAGTGGAACGGTGCCTGACCTTTACGCAGCAGAGTCATACCGTTCTCGCTGCGAGTCACCAACAAAGCTTCAAAATCATATTTTTCGATCAAGGCAATGCCCTTCTCGATAAGGTCTTCTTCTGATTTAACTTTACCTGCAACTAGCTCGAACTCCGCCATATTTGGCGTAAGCAAAGTCGCACCACGGTAGCGCTCTAAATCCGCGCCTTTTGGATCGATGAATACTGGAACATTCGCTGCGCGTGCTTTTTGAATGAAGCTCTGTACATGCTCTAATGCACCCTTCGCATAATCTGACAAGATAACCGAACGGACATTTGGCAGTGCTTGCTCCATGCGAGACAGAATAAGCTCTGGATTAGTGTTTTCAAATTTGTCTTCAAAATCAAGACGAATCAACTGCTGACCACGGCTCATCACTCGTAGTTTTGTGATGGTTGGATAGTCTTCTAACTCAACGAAATCACACTTAACCTTTAGTGCGCCCAAAGTATTTTTTAACACCTCGGCGGGTTCATCTTTACCAGTTAAACCAACAACATGAGCATGACCACCAAGAGAGGCAATGTTCATTGCAACGTTGGCAGCACCACCTGGACGCTCTTCGTTATTTTCTACTTTTACAACGGGTACAGGTGCTTCTGGTGAAATACGGCCAGTTGGACCATACCAGTAACGATCAAGCATGACGTCACCGACAATAAGAACACCTGATTGGCTGTAGTCAGGTAGAATTGGTTTCATTGTTGAGCTCCAAAAATCGAATCTGGCTAGAGTCTAGCACACTGATTACAGTGGCTAAACCTTAGAAAAAATGAGTAAAGCCTACCTCGATAGGCACTGTGATAACTAAGCAAAAGACAAGCTACGCTTCCATCCACTGCTTCCATGCTCGAACCACGTGTTCTCTTTCTATTTCAAACTTATTAATTGCCACATCCGCATCAAGATTGAGTAGATTGCGGTGGTGGATTTCATCTCTTAACGTTGTATAAGCATGGGTTAATGCCATGCCTTGTTGCTCGTCCATAATCCCTTGTGACAGAAGGCTTTCAAAGATTCGTACATTATCACACCAACGAGTAAGCTTTGGCTTCTCATTGCTGTACCGAAGGACTAAATATTGCGCCAAAAATTCGATATCGGTAATACCACCCGCATCTTGTTTGAGCATGAATCGATCGGTTTTTTTGCCGCCTAAATGGCCGCGCATCTTTTCACGCATATCTACAACTGACTTTTTGAGTGTCGCCTCATCACGCGCCAAGCACAGAACCTCATGACGCGTTTTGTTAAATGCCGCAGCCAATAAGTCATCGCCATAAATCATGCGAGCGCGAGTCAAAGCTTGATGCTCCCACGTCCACGCATCATTGTGCTGATACTCATCAAAGGCATCAGTTGGACTAACCAACAAACCAGATGCACCAGAAGGGCGTAGACGAGTGTCGACTTCGTACAGAATGCCAGAAGCGGTTCTGGTCGAGAAAATATGAATAATACGCTGTGCCAACCTCAGATAAAATTGGCGTCCATCGATCTCTTTCTTACCATCAGTATAGATGTGTACCGGGCAGTCGTGCATAAACACAATGTCTAAGTCTGAGTTGTAGCCAAGCTCCCAACCACCGACCTTACCGTAACCAACAACCGCAAAACCGCGACCTTCGCGATCTTTAACATGAGTCGGCTCACCAAACTTGGCCGATACTTGTAACCAAGCTTGATTGACCCCCGCCTCAACAATCGCTTCGGCTAAGTAGGTCAAGTGATCACTGACCTTCATGACAGGTAGAGCGCCCGCTATATCCGCGGCTGCAATTCTCAGGATACAGGTCTGCTTAAACTGGCGCAGGCCTTCCATCTGTTGCTCCATATCATCTTCAGGGATACGGGCTAGGTAATCACGCAGCTCTGTTTTATACGACTCCAAAGGCACTGGGTTGTAGAGTTGCTGAGGGTCGATAAGTTCATCTAACAGAATTGGGTAACGACCCAATTGCTCGGAGATCATCGGGCTAGCGGTACATAGGCGTACAAGCTGAGTCAACGCGGCAGGGTGCTCATCTAGTAGTTCAAGGTAAGTGGTACGGGTAACGATTTTATGCAGTAGATGCAGTACTCGAGACAAACCAAACTCGGCATCCTTAGCAGTGTACAGTGCTTGAAACACTTTCGGCATCAATCGATTGAGGACTTCACGACCGCGTGGGCCAAGGGTCTTCTTAGCCAAATCGGCTTTAAATTGAATAATCGTTTTCGCGGCTTTCGGTGGGTTAGCAATCGCAATATCATGCTCCAGAACATGTTCAATCACATCTGGCTTATGGGCCATATCCCACAGTTCACTAAAGTGACTCGCGATCGGGTTGGCGTCATCTTCATCAACCCCAATCAGATCTTCGAACACGGTATGTACATTGGCCATATGAGCACGAGTTGCCTCAATCAAACTATCCCAATCAGTGAATTGCATTGCGACAGCGAGTTGCAACTGTTCGAATTCACCGTCAGGTAAGGTTTGAGTTTGCTTGTCGGCCATTGCTTGTAACAGGTTCTCAAGGCGACGCAAAAACAGATAAGCCTCACGTAAGTGCCCTACCTCTTCTGCCTCTAACAGGTGAAGTGATTCAATCGCGCTTAAGGTTTCCAGTAACCCTCGACCACGAAGGCTAGGTTCACGGCCACCACGAATCAATTGGAATACTTGTGCAATAAATTCCACTTCGCGAATCCCACCAGACCCCAGCTTGATGTTGTTTGATAATCCACGACGACGTACTTCACTGCTTATCATCGACTTCATACGACGCAAAGATTGAATCGCACTGAAATCGATATAACGACGGAATACAAATGGGCGCAGCATCTGACGGAGCTCTTGGTATTCAGGGTACATTTCGCTGCCCATCACTCGCGCTTTCACCATCGCGTAGCGTTCCCAATCGCGACCTTGCTCTTGGTAGTAATCTTCCAGTGCCGCATAGCTCATCACAAGTGGACCACTCTCACCAAATGGACGCAGACGCATGTCGACTCGATAACAGAATCCATCAAAGGTTTGCTGGTCAAGTGCCTTGATAATACGTTGCCCCAAGCGTGTGAAGAACTGCGCATTGGCAATACTGCGTCTAGCGCCTTGTGTCTCGCCATTTTCAGGATAGGTAAAAATCAGGTCGATATCAGAAGAGAAGTTGAGCTCACCGCCACCTAGCTTACCCATGCCAATGATCAGCATCGGCTGCGCTTCACCCTGTTCATTGCATGGTGTGCCCCACTCTTTACAACAAATATCGTACTGCCATTGATAGGTCTCGAAGATCATCGCCTCAGCTAACATCGATAGGTGACTTAAGCTCTGTTCTAACTCCCATGAGCCCATAAAATCACGCCACGCAATATAGGTCATTTCTCGATTGCGAAATTGACGCAGCACGCGCTGACCACTCATTTCATCAGCACAACCAGAAAGTAATCCAGCCAGTCGCTCTCGGTACCCTTCAGCACGCTCTGCACATGCCAACATATCAGGTAAATCACCACATAAAACCGTATCACGCTGCAGGCAATCACCAATAAAACAGCTTAAACCGAGTACGCGTTTAAGCTCCTCAGTCTGTTGCTCAGACCAAGTATTGATGGCTTCACTTTGATGCTCTAATAATTGCTCAAAAGCAGACTGTGAGTGAGTGACGAGTTGAGAAGGCAATGGCATGTTTCTTCCTTGTATAAGCTGCGCGACGAACGTTCGGGTTATCGGTTCGAGTCTTCATAAAACTAAAGATAAGTTATACCAAAGTTACGCCAATAAAAAACGCCCACATTAGCAATGTGGGCGTTTTATCGGTTAACTTAGCGAGTTAGGCCTTTCTCTCTAGAAAACAGCCTCTAGCAATAAGGATTTAGAGAACATGACTAAACCTTAAATTGCTTAATCTTACCGTCGAGTTCTTGTGCGTTGCTTTCCATAAGCTGAGAGGTCTCCAACAGCTCACCAACAACCACAACTGAAGCTTCGACAAGCTCACGAACATTGGTCAGGTTGACACTCATCTCTTCTGCAACGCTGCTCTGTTGACCTGCAGCGGTCGCGATCTGGAAGTTCATATCATTAATTTGGTTTACTTGGCTTACGATACCATCAAGCTCAGAGCCTGCATTGGTCACAAGGTCCACACCTTCAGCCGCTTCAACAACACTCTTCTCCATCAGCTCTACCGCAGAATTAGCACTGCTTTGTAGGTGACTGATCATGTCTTGAATCTCGACAGTTGCTTGCTGAGTACGCTGTGCAAGGTTACGAACCTCATCGGCAACAACCGCAAAACCACGACCTGCTTCACCTGCACGCGCCGCTTCAATCGCAGCGTTCAATGCTAATAGGTTTGTTTGTTCTGAAATGCCTTGGATAGTACCAACCACACTGCCAATTGAGTCAACGCGCTCTTCAACTTGGTTTACCGCTGCTGCAGATGCTGCGATATCTGAAGATAACTCACTCATCTTAGAAACAGACCCTTGAACGAACTTCTGACCAGTAAGAGCTTGGCCTGATGCCTGTTCCGTCAATGAAGAAGCGCTTTGCGCATGCTCAGCAACAGTTTGTACCGTAGACGTCATCTCACTCATTGCTGTTGCCAGCTGATCAATCTCATTGAACTCTTCTTGAGCTGATTCTTTGGTTTCAGACATGCTGATGGTCATCACTTCCGTCAGAGCAAACAGTTCATCAGAAGAAGCCACTTGAGTTTTGATCATGTCGTTCAGTTGAACGCGAGTTTTTTCAAGTTCGCGTGCCACATCGCCATATTCATCTTTACAATCCATTTGAATCGGCACTGATAAGTTCTTGTCGGCCATGGTTTTAATGGCGTCATTAAGGTATTGAGTCTGGCGCAGCATAACGCGCGCCGCTGCTAATAGAAGAACCACAAACACAATGATCATCAAGGCTGTTTGCCAAGCCACTTGAACTAAGTAAGTCTCGTAATGCTGTTGTGCGACTTGCGCATTGTTGGTTACAGCAAGCAATGAATCGTAAAACGTACTTGCGTCCCATAGCTGCTTCGAAATGATCAGGATTGTACTGAATATCATCAACATGACCATTTTTGGAACGAGACGAACGTCAGAGATTATCCTTTCCCACGGCTTGAATGACAGTTTAGTCATTGTCAGTTCTCCATTAATTCTTATATATTGATGGCTTCTATATCCGCGAGGTGGCTATGTCAGTCAAAGTTCGCGATTTATTTTGAGCCTCGTATGAATGTTGAATAATACCAAAGACGCCACCAAGCCGATGAGCTTATTGTCACTGATTCTCTCTTTCTTAGCGTTATTTGTGATCTCAGGCTTATTGTTCGTACCGATCGACAAAGAATCGAAACAAGTCCTTATCGGCCTCGATTTTATAATCTGTAGTGTTTTTCTTTTTCAGCTCACAATTGATCTATTCAGATCACAAAACAAAAAAGAATATCTAAAAGTACACTGGATCGATTTCTTAGCAAGCATCCCAATGATCGAACCACTTCGTTTCGCTCGCATTTTTCAGATCTTACGTGTAATTCTTGTTCTTCGTTCGGGTAAACGAGTGTTAAGAGAGCTATTTCGTAATCGTAAAGAGACCACCCTCGCCTCGATTATATTGCTGCTGATCATTCTCCTGACCATAGGAGCTGGGACAATACTGCTGTTAGAGCACAAAGATCCCAACGCCAACATCACCACTGGACAAGATGCGTTATGGTGGGCTTTCGTGACCATCAGTACCGTGGGATATGGCGATCATTATCCCGTCACGAGCTCAGGAAAATTAGTTGCCTCTCTGGTGATCATTTGCGGTGTGGGTGTGTTTGGTATGATTTCAGGCTTGATTACTTCTTTGATCACCTCTCCAACTCATCATGAGAATCAACGCGCGGAAAACAAAGAGAAGCACCTTGAGAAGATCATTGAGCAACAACAGAAGATCTTAGAGCGACTCGAAAAGCTTGAGCAACAAACAAAAAAATAGGGCCGGAGCCCTATTTTCAAATTCATACTTATATTGATACAGGTGTTGAGTTTAGTCTTGCCAGTATGGCTCAACCTCAACACTGATTTGGCGTGTCTGTTCCATCGCATGCAGAATAGATACTTCTTGACGAGCCAACCAACGCTCTAGCTGAACCTTCTCGTCGCCTTCCAACTTCTCAGTCAAAGGCTCTAATGTTTTAAGTGCCAGCAAGTCATCAATACCTTGCACCATATCGGCCCATGGCAAGCGGAAGCTGTTTCGTTCAGCGTCATCATATAAACTCGCGAAGCCAACACCAGAATACAGATTACGCATCAAACGGTATTGCTGTTCAATATACGCTTGGCTGGTCATCACTCGTTCTGGCGGGAAAGCTTCCATCAAGTCAGCCCATGTGCGATCGAGTTGCTGCACGGAAAACCATTCGATACCACGACCCATTTGTTCACGCGCTTTCTCATCTAAGAAAGGTTGCCAGCCACGAGACAAGATCCAGCGGCTCAGATCTAACAATAAACCAGTGTAACGAGCAGAGCTCAACAAGGTAAGCAGCTCTTCACGATCTGGCAGTTGCTCTTGCATCTCTTTAAGCTCAGCCACTAAGAACTTACGTGCATCGAGTTTACGTAGTACATGGCCTTTATCTTCCAGCAAGTCTTCGAAATGGTCATAGCTTTTCAGCCAGTCGAGCTCTTGCTCAAGCCACTTCAACTCTTGACGTAAAATAGCACTCGCACGTCTTGGGACAATGCCACCGTAGATAGTAAAGGTTTGACGAATAAAACTGAGTGAGTGACTGATCTCATGTAACGCTTCAATAGATTGGCGCTCGGTGAAGATCTGCTCATGATAGTGCCAATGAGCGAGAGCGTGCTCTAAAGATTGAATGAAACACGATTCAACGGTATCACTTTTATCAGTATCAACTAAAGTCAAAGGAGTAACTTCATCTCCTTGATAACCTTGAGCAAGGCGGTAACCCTTAGCAGCTTTGCTTAGATTGCCCAAACGCATGCCACCTTGTTCGCAGAATTGGCGAGACAATGTAAATAGCGCATCCGTTTGACCAGATTTAAGTTCTAATTCGACTTCGCAAATCGGTTCTTGCAGGTCACCTGACTCAACGAAGCCCTGGTCGAATGCGACCTCGACTTGACTGCCATCAGGCATACCAATCAACCACTGCTCGCGCGTGAAGTTGGTAGAGAACAGAGGAGTCAGCTCAGCTTGCAACGTTTCGATGTCTTTACCTGCCGGCCAGATATCCTCTGGGTGCAGGGCTAGCTTAGGTTCGTTGCTGTCATGTTCTGCATTGTATTCAGGCCTTTGATGCAGGCCAGCAACCACACGACCCGCTGTCTTTACGGTTTGTACAAATACGTCATCAAAGCGTCGAATGCGTAAGCCGGTATCGTGCTTACGTAGCCAGTTGTCAGCGGTGTCAAAGTAGATGTTACCTAGCTCACGACAACTGTGCTGAAGTACTTTAGTTTCAGCAATTTTATTGCGTAAAGTCTCTGAAAATTCAGGAGAAACAAAAAACTTCAGTTCTATCTCGGTTTCCATAGTTATACCTTTCTGTGAAGATAGGGACAGGATATTGCCAATTTGAAAAGTCGGCAAGTCAGAAATATCGCCCTTATGATGATCTAAAACAGTTTTAATGAGAGATTGATTAGGTTAACATGCGCGACTTTGTAGCCATCGCTTAACATTTCACCATGAATATGGTGTATGTTGTTTTAAGGTTATTATTTATTAGGTTGGATGACCATGCCAGTAAATACAATTATGGGGTTATTTGCAAAGTCCCCAATTAAACCTTTGCAGCGTCACGTAGTATGCGTGAACGAATGTTGTTCTCACCTAGTTAATTTCTTTGAAGTTTCTTCAAAAGGTGACTGGGAAAAAGCATCAGAAATTCGAGCTCAAATTTCTCACCTTGAGAAAGAAGCTGACGTACTAAAACGTGAAATTCGCCTTAAACTTCCTCGTGGTTTGTTTATGCCAGTTGATCGCACCGATATGTTGGAGCTATTAACGCAACAAGACAAACTCGCAAACCTAGCGAAAGACATTGCTGGCCGTGTATATGGTCGTCAACTTGTCATTCCTGCTCCTATGCAAGAAAACTTCATCGCTTACGTTAAACGTTGTCTAGATGCAGCGAACCAAGCACAAAACGTAATCAATGAATTAGACGAATTACTTGAGACTGGCTTTAAAGGCCGTGAAGTAACACTCGTTGCCGAAATGATTCATCAATTAGATGTAATTGAAGATGACACGGATGCGATGCAGATCGAACTACGCCAACAACTAATGGCGATTGAAGGCGATCTGAATCCAGTTGATATCATGTTCTTATACAAAATTCTTGAATGGGTTGGTGGTATTGCAGATCAAGCACAGCGTGTAGGCGCTCGTCTTGAAGTAATGCTTTCTCGATCTTAAATCATACGTTAACCATATAACGAAGAGCATTTTTTGAACAAACCACTTATGCGCTGAGTATTTCTCTCGCTGAGCGGTTTTTTGCGTCTAAATTTGTTCCGCTTGTTATCAAACAACTAGGTATTACGATGGATATCCTTGCTAACTACGGCACTGTCCTGATTATTGTTGCAGCAGCTTTCGGTTTCTTGATGGCTATTGGTATTGGTGCAAATGACGTTGCGAACGCAATGGGCACCTCAGTAGGCTCTAAAGCTCTAACCGTTAAACAAGCGATCATTATCGCAATGATCTTTGAATTCGCAGGTGCTTACCTTGCGGGCGGCGAAGTAACAGACACGATCCGTAAAGGTGTTATCGAAACTTCTCTATTCGCTCATCAACCAGATGTACTTGTGTACGGCATGATGTCAGCACTTCTTGCTGCTGGTACATGGCTACTTCTAGCTTCTTACATGGGCTGGCCTGTTTCTACGACTCACTCAATCATCGGTGCAATCATCGGTTTTGCTTGTATTTCTGTAGGTACTGAAGCTGTAGACTGGAACAGTGTTCAAGGTATTGTGGGCAGTTGGATTATCACACCCGTTATTTCCGGCTTCTTCGCTTACGTGATATTTGTAAGTGCTCAACGACTGATTTTTGATACAGAGAACCCGCTATTCAATGCGAAGCGCTTTGTACCGGTATACATGTTCATCACAACGATGGTGATTGCACTTGTAACCATCAAGAAAGGTCTTAAGCACGTTGGTCTTCACCTAAGCAACACTGAAGCATGGGTTTGGGCTGCTGGCGTTTCTGCGCTTGTTATGATCGGCGGTTACCTATACATCCAGAAGAAATTTGCTAACCGCGAAGAAGACCACGGCTTTGCCGGTGTTGAAGGCATCTTCTCGGTACTAATGGTTATCACAGCTTGTGCGATGGCATTTGCACACGGTTCAAACGACGTTGCGAACGCGATTGGTCCACTGTCTGCTGTTGTATCAACCGTTGAGCACATGGGTGAAATCACAGGTAAGAGTACTATCGCATGGTGGATTCTTCCTCTAGGTGGTTTCGGTATCGTTGTTGGTCTTGCAACAATGGGTCATAAAGTAATGGCAACCGTTGGTACTGGTATTACAGAATTAACACCAAGCCGTGGCTTTGCTGCACAACTTGCAACTGCATGTACGGTTGTACTAGCTTCAGGTACTGGCCTTCCAATCTCTACTACACAGACACTAGTTGGTGCAGTATTAGGTGTTGGTTTTGCTCGTGGTATCGCAGCACTAAACTTAGGCGTTGTACGTAATATCGTGGCTTCTTGGATTGTGACACTGCCTGCAGGTGCTCTACTTGCTGTTGTGTTCTTCTACGGAATTCAAGCTGCGTTTACTATGTAATCGCGACTGCGTTAGTGAATACTAGCGTCAGAATAGTGTGAGCTTCAGTCACGATATGTAAATGCCATGTCATTATTGACTCAAACGCACAGAAAGGGAGGCTTTGCCTCCCTTCTTTGTTGCACCGCATAAAGAAACTAAATATTATTTGCTGATTGAGGCTGACTCATACGCCTACCCAATTTGAATCGTTAAGGGATTTACTGTGAAAAAACTGATTAGCTTAGTTTTGTTCGCAATGCTTGCGGCTCCAGCTGCCTTTGCACAAGACCGTTATATTGCTGACAAACTATTTACTTATATGCATTCTGGCCCAAACAACACCTTCCGTATCATAGGTAGTGTTGATGCTGGTGAAAAGATTACATACCTACAAACTAACAAGAGTACAGGTTACACCCAAATTCAAGACAACCGTGGCCGTAAAGGTTGGGTTGAAAGCAAGTTTGTAAGCACAAAAGAAAGCATGGCACTGCGCATGCCTAAGCTAGAGAAAGAGCTGACAGAAGTTAAAGGCAAGCTAGCGAACGCTCGTCAGAGTGCTGACAGCGAAAAAGCTGGCCTAGCAAGCTCTCTAGATTCTCGTAACAAGCAGATTGCTGAACTAGAACAGAACTACAGTGAAATTAGCCAGCAGCTGACGAGCTCTCAAACAGAGAACCGTGAACTACGCGCTAAGCTAGACACTCAAAAAGACGACCTACTATTAAAGTACTTCATGTACGGTGGTGGTGTTGCGGGTATTGGTCTACTTCTTGGCCTTGTTCTGCCACACATCATGCCTCGTCGCAGAAAGTCACCAAACGGTTGGGCGTAGACTTACGCTTGTATCAGGTACAGTAAAATTCAGTATCGAATATCAAAAAGGAGCACCTAGGTGCTCCTTTTTATTTGTCTGTTATCTAAATACTTATAGAACTCGCTAGCCTTTCCATTCGTACAGAGCTGGGATTTCTATCTTCTGCTGATTGAACTCTATGATTACCGATTGTGGCTTAATCTCAAGTAATTGAATGTCTTGTCCAATCCAATCTCCTTGAGCCACTTCTTGGCCGTTCACTTTTACCCAACGCTTGGTTTCGCTACTCGAGTACATATGAGTTTGTAGGTCTAACTTAGGTAGCACTCCTGATAAGCTATTAGTGTGCGTTTCCAATTCAATGACCTGAGAGCCTCTTTGCCCTGCAGGTCTAGAGTCCATCGGCTCAGGAGCGCTTTGTTGCTCACCCATGATAGATTCAAGCTTCAATGCTAAATCAGGTGGTAACTCACTGAGATCTAGCCCTTGCAGCAGATCACTATCCGATTGCAGAGCAGTGTTTTCATTGCTGACACCTGGCTGAACCTCAGGCTGAGCCAGTGACAGTTCTGATTCCTCTGACGTTCGAGCACTGCTCTCTGAGCTAGCCAAAGGCACAATAGATCCGCCTGCGACATTTGTACTTTCAGAGTCAATCTGTGCATACATCTCTTGACGTGGCAGTGCTTTCAAAGTTTGGCTAACTGGCGCAGGACGAACCACAAACAAGGGGGCATCTTTAACCTCTTCCACAGCATTCAAGCCTGCAGTATCCACATCAGAAATTTGAGATTCAATAACTGGCTGTGTTTGTGTATTAGGAAGCGTCGCGGCTAATAGCTGAGGCGCAGTTTGCTGTTGATTGTATGATTGATAAACCAAGGTACCGCCTACCAACAAAGAAGGCACAAGCAAAAGAAGTAACCCCATGGCTAACGACGAACCACGTTTGTTACTGATGCCCTTTGCCGAGTTCGGCACATGGTGATTTTGGTAGCCTTTAAAGCTAGGTTTATTGATAGATGATTGTGTAACCGAAGACTGATTCAGCTCGTGCATAATGCGTGACATTAGCTTGCCCCCCCACTTAATGACATCAACTTCGGAGAATCAAGCTGAGCTAATCTTTGCAACCTTGCTAATGTTCGTTGACCTGCGATGCCGTCGACCGACATACCTTGCCAAGTTTGAAACGCTTCAACCTTCATTTTTAATTCGTAATCAAATACATCACTACCAGACACAACCTCTCCCAACACCTCAGAAAGCAACAAATCAAGCAAAGCCACAGCCTCACCTTGGTAACCCTCTTTCAGCGTCTCTCGCAGCGGCTGTTTCCAAATCGCGACATAATCACCCTGCCAGATCTGCTCTAGAGATTGCTTCGGCATGACTAAGAGTTTTTCGTTAACCAGTAGTTCGACAGAATCTTGTGATACGCCATAAAGCACAGCAAACACAGATTCTTGTTCTATGTCTAAGTTCAACACCACAGGAACGCCTAACTCAAGTAAGTCATCCAAGCTAGATTGTTGCTGTTCACATACGAAAACACTTTGCGGCTCGCTTAGACATAAACCGTCTCGCAATGAAGACTGGTATCCCCAAAGGGTGTATAAATCCTTGATAGCCAGCGAGCGGTTAGTCCCTTGCATCAAGTGTTGTTGAATATGTGGTGGCAGCGCGAACTTGTCTGTTTCTGGCTCAGCAACAGCCTTAGGCATATCCACCACTAACGACCGCTGCATCTTGGCTGAGCTTACTGTTTGGGCTTCATTTGAAGGCTTGGTTGTTAACCATGAATCTATGTACGTTGGGGCAAAGTTAAAAGTTGCCATCGCAAGTGCGACACTCAAGGTGGCTGCACCAGCGTACTGAACGAGCTTTGGTATCGCGCTCGCTGCGCGAGGTTTATCGACATGGTAAACCTCGGCTTGAAACGCCATCACCTGCTGGCAGGCTTTATTGACCGTTTCATTGCTCGGTGTTTGCTCTCCATCATGAAAAGCTAACTGTAGGGCCTTGTCGCACACCAAGTTAATGAGCCTTGGAATACCATGAGTATATTGGGCGATCAGCTTAACGGAGCGATTCGAGAACAACATCTGCTCGCCACCTGCCGTCTCCAGACGAAACGCGATGTACTTACCGGTCTCTTCAATATTGAGAGGCAATAAATGATAACGCCCTGTAATACGCTGCGCCAATTGACGCAGTTGTGTGGTCTGCAAATGCTGTTGTAATTCAGGTTGACCAACCAACAATACTTTTAATAGCTTACGACTGTCGGTTTCCAAATTAGTTAAAAGGCGAAGCTGCTCCAACACATCGGCAGCAAGGTGTTGAGCTTCGTCTATCACCAATAAGGTTTGAATGCCCTCTGCATGGCTATCCAATAAGAAGTAGTGAATCGCCTGACTCAGCTGCTTCAAGGATGCTTGTTCTGGATACTCGACCTCAAACTCATCGCAGATAGCTTCAAGTAAATCCGTATTGGAAAACGTAGGGTTAAGTATAAGGCCAGCCTGAGTATGACGATCCAAAGAAGACAACATCGCCTTAGCAACCGTTGTTTTCCCTGTACCCACCTCACCAGTGAGCATTGCAAAGCCCCCACCTTCGCCTAAACCGGCTTGTAGGTTCTGCATCGCTTCTTGATGGCGTTGACTCAAAAACAAATAGCGAGAATTTGGTACAATCGAAAATGGCATCTCAACGAAGCCAAAATATTCCTTATACATGTGCTGCCCTATAATTACGATTAATGGAAAGTACCATTGCTTGCCGTAAAGTCCAGCAGTGATAAAACATTTCGAGGTGATAAGTTGCAAATATACGATAGCCTACCAGAAGATAATGGGCTACAGCGCTATCTAGTCGGTGGGGCAGTGCGCGATAAGCTACTCAATATTGATAGCTATGATAAAGATTGGGTCGTGGTCGGCAGTACGCCTCAACAGATGGAAAGCCTTGGCTTCACTGCGGTGGGTAAAGACTTCCCGGTATTCCTGCATCCAAAAACCAAGGAAGAGCACGCACTGGCTCGCACCGAGAGAAAATCAGGCTCTGGTTACACAGGCTTCGAATGTTACTTCGCTCCAGACGTGAGTTTGGAAGAAGATCTGATGCGCCGAGATCTAACCATTAACGCCATCGCACAAGATGATGAAGGCAACCTTCACGATCCTTACCATGGCCAGAGAGATCTCTCCGATCGTATTCTTAGACACGTATCCGATGCCTTTGTTGAAGATCCACTGCGTGTGCTGCGTGTTGCCCGTTTCGCTGCCAAGCTTCAGCACCTAAACTTTACGATTGCACCTGAAACCATGACCATGATGGCGACCATCGTTGAATCAGGAGAACTGGCACACCTTACAGCCGAACGAGTTTGGCAAGAGTGGCACAAATCACTTAGTACGCCACATCCAGAAGTGTTCCTTTCAGTGTTGAAAGAGTGTGGTGCATTAACGGTTGTTTTGCCAGAGATTGACGCTCTATTTGGTGTCCCTCAACCTGAAAAATGGCACCCTGAAATCGACACCGGGATTCACACGCTGATGGTTGCTCAACAAGCAGCGCTATTAAGCCCATCGTTACCAGTACGCTTTGCTGCTCAAGTGCATGACTTAGGTAAAGGCGTTACACCTAAAAGTGAGTGGCCAAGCCACAAAATGCACTGCCACACAGGTGTTAAGATCATCAAAAAGCTATGTGAACGAGTCAGAGTACCTAATGAGTTCAGAGATCTTGCGCTGTTAGTGTGCGAGCAGCATTCTAATATCCATCGTGCAGGTGAGTTAAAGCCAACCACCTTCCTTAAAGTTCTCAACAAGTTCGATGTTTGGCGCAAACCAGATCGACTTAACGACATCTTGCTTTGCTGCCAAGCTGACCACGCTGGCCGTAAAGGGTTACAAGATCAGCCTTACCCTCAAAAGGCTCGTTTTGAAGCAGCCTATAAAGCGGCACTTCAAGTTGAAGTCAAAGCAATCATTGCCGATGGTTTTAAAGGTAAAGATATTCGAGAAGAACAAGAGAAGCGCAGAGCAGCGGCCATCGAAAACGCGTTATCAGAACTCACTGATAATTAGTCTTCATTCCGTTAGTAAGCACGCATTAAAAAACCCGCGACTAAGCGGGTTTTTCCGTTTCAATCTGTAAGAAGAAACATTTGTCTTCGAAAGTCGAGCGCTACTGCATCATCAAGAAAGCAAATAGACCAAAACCTAGAATCAGGCGGTAGATAACAAACGGTGTCATACCCATACGAGAGATAAGCTTCAAGAAGAAGTGAATACAGATATAAGCACTAATGAAAGAAACCACGATTCCCGTTAGCAAAGTGCCAGCATGGATTGGGTCACCACTGGTCACTAACTTCAGACCCAAGTAACCACCAGCCAGAGTGATGATTGGGATAGACATCAAGAAAGAGAATCGAGCTGCCGCTTCACGAGTAAAACCAAGGTAAAGTGCTGCCGTAATCGTAGCGCCTGAACGAGAGGTACCAGGAATGATTGCCATTGCTTGAGCAAGGCCTATAAACAGCGCCTTTTTCCAACCTGCTTGGTATTCGTCATCACGCAAGCTTGAGTTCTTATCCACCCACCATAACAACAAACCAAAGATAATCGTTGTGGTTGCGATCACCCACGCACTGCGTAAGTAAAGCTCAACAATATCTTTCATCAACAAACCAAAGATACACGCTGGAATCGTCGCGAGAATGATCATCCACGCTAACTTCGCTTCCTTGCTGCGATCGCCTTTAAACACTGAACCAAAGAATGCGCTCAACAGAGAGACCACTTCTTTACGGAAATAGATCACTACCGCGGCCAAAGTACCGACATGGACAGCAACATCAAAAGCCAAACCTTGATCTTCCCAACCTAAAACAGCAGAAGGAAGGATTAAGTGTGCAGAACTGGAAATAGGTAAAAACTCAGTAAAGCCTTGCACCAACGCCAACATAAACGCTTCAAAATAACTCATTACTTACCTTAAAAATTATAGTTTTATATCTACGACAGAGAGCGAGTCTAATTGCTGCATCTTCTGCCATATTTCACTGACGGTTCTTCCGTCTTGCGGGATCACTCTCGCAGGACAAAGATCATAAAGAGGTTGTGTTACAAAAGGATATTTGTAGATATCACTGCGTGGTAATTCTGGTTCGCGCTCAGAAACCACCTCTCCAAACAGCACAATATCAAGATCGAGTTTTCGATCTTGAAGTTTGTGCGCATCTTGAGAGCGACCCCATTTAAACTCAATTTTACGCAGCTGCTGTGAAAATTCAGTCAATGAAAGTGACGTGTCGAGCTCTATCACAAAGTTATAAAACGGATGGCTATTAAAACCCACGGGCTCACAGTGATAGATTTTAGAGCATTTAAGGTTAGTCCCTAACGATTGAAGCTCTGTCCATGCCACCCTTGCATGCTTGTCGCGGTCTATGTTCGTGCCAACACCAACATAGGCTACTGTCATGCTCGGCCTCGTTCGATGATCACGCCAACAGCTTTTGCTTGTGGTACTGCGCCCGGTTTAGCCAAGCGGATTTTGATCCAAGGCACAGAGAATTGAGTCATGATCAATTCAGCGACTTCTTCAGCCACACGCTCCACTAGCAGGAATCGGCCATTCGCAATGTGGTCAAGCACGGCAGTACTCACAGTCGAGTAATCCAAAGCATCAACCACATCATCACTCTTACCTGCAGGGCGGTTGTCATGAGCCATTTCAATATCAAGCACAAGTTTTTGTTTAATCTCTTGTTCCCAATCGTAAACACCGATCGTTGTAATTACTTCTAGCTGTTCAATGAAAACTTTATCCAGTGCCATGACTTGTCCTTTTAGAGGTCGGATACCCATATTGGGGAAAAAAACGTATTATTTGCGTAATTCGAGATATGATATCAATTACTCTTGGATTGAGCATTATTTTCCCATCGTTAGGCTTATAACCGTTTAAGGAAAGACATGACCCCATTGGCACTAATCATGATCATTGCAGCCTATTTGCTAGGTTCAATCTCTAGTGCGGTCTTGATATGCCGAGTCTTAAGGCTTCCTGATCCAAGAACGGTGGGCTCCAATAACCCTGGTGCCACTAATGTACTGCGCGTTGGCGGTAAAGGCGCAGCTGCAGCAGTCCTCCTGTGTGACATGCTGAAAGGCACCATCCCCGTCTGGCTTGGCTACTACCTCAAGATCGACCCAATAATTTTAGGCGTTGTGGCGATTGCGGCGTGTCTTGGCCATATGTATCCGATCTTCTTCCACTTTAAAGGTGGTAAAGGCGTCGCAACCGCACTCGGCGCTATCGCCCCAATAGGATTCGATCTAACCGGTATGATCATGGCGACTTGGTTAGTTGTGGCGTTTTTGTTTCGTTACTCTTCTTTAGCGGCACTGGTTACTGTGCTACTTGCCCCTTTCTACGCTTGGTTAGTCAAACCTCAATACACATTGCCAGTAGCCATGCTGTGCTGTTTGATCGTGTTACGTCACCACCAGAATATCCGCCGCCTACTCGATGGCAGCGAACCAAAACTCGGACAAAAAAAATCGGCTTAAACTGTCACGTCTAAGCCGAACCATAGTATTCAGTATTTAAAGCTTACAGCAGATGTTTATCTAAAAACGTCTTCAGCATTGTGTTCACAAACTCTGGTTGCTCTAACGAGCTAATATGACCTGCGCTAGGAATTACCACTAATTCACTGCCCGTAATGCAATCATGCATTAGGTATGACTCAAGTACCGGACGTGGTTTGTCTTCTTGTCCTACCGCAATCAACACAGGTAGCGCGAAGTTCTCTACTGATTCGATCATATCACGACGTCCAAAGACCATTCGACCGATGCGCGCCACTTCTTCCGCTTTATCATCCTTAAGTTCAGATAACTGCTGAGTAAAACCTTCCACTAAAGCTGGCGTGTGGGTTTGAGCATCGTTTGCGAAGAACAGTGGAACCACAGCTTCAACAATCGGTTGAGGAACCATCTTAGTTTGAGTGATGGTGTCTAACATGTGGAAGTATTTAGCGTGCGCAACTTCTGGCTCTAAACCCACAAAGGTATCCATTAATACCAATGACTTGATTCGAGCAGGTGCTAACTCCGCAAGCTCCGTTCCCCACATACCGCCAACCGATAAACCTACCACTGAGAATTCATCGATCTCTAAATGATCAAGCAGAGCCAAAACGTGCTGAGCGTAATCTTTCAAGTTACGCATCGAAGCTGGTGCAGCTTGAGATTCACCATGAGACCAAAGCTCAGGCACAATACAACGGTACTGAGTTTTCAACGCCTCAATCTGTGGCTTCCACATTGCACTATCCCAAAGGTAGCTGTGGCCTAATACAACAACAGGGCCTTGACCTTCATCTAGGTACGCCATCGATTGATTGTCTACTGTGAACTTGTTCATCTTCTTCCCTAATCTCTATCAGCAATTATTTATCGACATACAGTCGGTAAGCTAAGATATAAAAACGGCCGCACAAAGCGACCGTTTATCGAAACACTATATTCAATTACGCAATTGGCTCTAGCTGGTCAATAGGCCAACGCGGTGTGGCATGAACAGACAAATCAGCCGTTTCGCCATTCTTCAAGCGCTGCATACCCGCATAAGCGATCATCGCACCATTATCTGTACAGAATTCTGTGCGTGGGTAGTACACCTCACCACCGACTTTCTTAGCAAGAGCTTCAAGCTCAACACGCAGTTGTTTGTTGGCACTTACACCGCCAGCAATCACTATACGTTTCATGCCCGTTTCAACCAAGGCTCGCTTACACTTGATTACTAAGGTTGCACAAACAGCTTCTTGGAATGCATAAGCGATATCAGCGCGAGTTTGGTCATCATTATCGTTATCGCGAATGGTATTCGCTGCGAACGTCTTCAAACCAGAAAAGCTCATATCTAGACCCGGACGATCGGTCATTGGACGCGGGAACTTAAAACGACCCGGAGTGCCTTTTTCCGCCAAACGGGATAACAGTGGACCACCAGGGTAATCTAAGCCCATCAGTTTCGCGGTTTTATCAAACGCTTCACCCGCTGCATCATCAATCGATTCACCAAGGATTCGGTATTCACCAATACCTTTCACTTCTACCATCATGGTATGGCCGCCAGAAACCAGCAGAGCCACAAATGGGAATGGTGGTGGGTTATCTTCTAGCATTGGCGCCAGAAGGTGACCTTCCATATGGTGAACAGGCACTGCAGGCACTCCCCACGCATAAGCAATACTGCGACCAATCGTTGCACCAACCAGCAGTGCACCCACTAAACCAGGGCCAGCCGTGTAAGCCACACCATCAATGTCTTTCGACGTTAGGTTCGCTTCAGCTAATGCCGCTTTAATAAGAGGAATTGTTTTTTTCACGTGGTCACGTGAAGCTAGCTCAGGTACCACACCACCGTAATCGGCGTGCAGCTTTACTTGGCTATATAATTGATGAGAAAGCAGCCCTTGCTCATCATCATAAATCGCGATTCCTGTTTCATCACAAGAGGTTTCAATACCAATAATGCGCATAATTTTCTCGGCACGCTTTCGTCTAAAATGGGAAATTAGCGCAATATTACCCTGCCTAAGCTCTTCAAACAAATATTGTACAGACTATAATCGACAAAGTGCTTTACAAAGCCACTGTGATCGGATTAAAATTCCGCACCATTTTTGATCAAGCTGGTTAATGGCCAAACGCAAATAGAGAGTTAGCTCGATGGGTAACTTCTCTGATTTGGTACTGAGTAGCCAGCGATAATGAATAACCCCTGAGGTGAAAGGCATATGCCAATAGTTAAAGTACGTGAAAACGAACCGTTCGACGTTGCACTACGTCGTTTCAAGCGCTCTTGTGAAAAAGCAGGTATCCTTTCTGAAGTTCGCCGTCGCGAGCACTACGAAAAGCCAACTACAGTTCGCAAACGCGCTAAAGCAGCGGCTCAAAAGCGTCACGCTAAGAAGCTAGCTCGCGAAAACGCACGTCGCGTTCGCCTGTACTAATAACTTAATCCATAAGGACTGAGTTATGGCTCTTATTGAACAACTCAAAGAAGAGCAAAAATTAGCGATGAAAGCCAAGGACAAACCGCGCCTTGGCACTATCCGCTTAGCTCTTTCAGCAATTAAGCAACGTGAAGTTGACGAACGGATCACTCTGAACGACGACGACATTCTTGCTGTATTAGTTAAAATGGTTAAGCAACGTCGCGATTCTGTTGCTCAATATGAATCAGCAAATCGTCAAGATCTTGCTGACGTGGAAAAAGCAGAAATTACGGTACTTGAAGGCTTTATGCCTCAACCGCTAACTGATGAAGAAGTTATTGCACTACTTGATAGCGCAATCGCCGAAGCTCAACCAGCGGGCATGCAAGACATGGGTAAAGTAATGGCTATCTTGAAACCACAAATTCAAGGGCGTGCAGATATGGGTAAAGTTAGTGGTTTAGTTCGTTCTAAACTCGCTTAATCCCAAATCAAATTGCAACAAGCCGTGCAATCCTTCGGAACGCACGGCTTGTTTGTATCTGTAACCTATTCAAACTATTATTATCCACACTCTCAGTTAGTGCATTTTTCTAAGGTTTTATGGCAGGACACATCCCGCGTAGTTTCATTGATGATCTCCTAGCGCGTCTCGACATTGTCGACATAGTGGACGCACGCGTGAAACTTAAGAAAAAAGGCAAAAACTATGGTGCATGTTGCCCATTCCACAACGAAAAGACCCCTTCTTTTAGCGTAAGCCAAGAAAAACAGTTTTATCACTGCTTTGGTTGTGGCGTACACGGTAATGCTATCGACTTCATTATGGAGTTCGAACGTCTCGATTTTGTTGAAGCGATTGAAGAGCTTGCCTCTTTCTTAGGCCTCGATGTTCCTAGAGAGCAACGCAGCGGCGAGATATCAACAGCACCAAGAGCCAACAGCGAACAAAAACGTAACCTCTACGATTTGATGGGCGGCATCAGTAATTTTTACCGCTCTCAACTGAAAATATCAGCCAACAAACCTGCGATTGATTACCTAAAGAATCGTGGCCTTTCGGGCGAGATCGTCCAGAAGTTTGGCATTGGTTATGTGGCCGATGAGTGGGACTTAGTTCGTAAGAACTTTGGCCAACAGAAAGAAGCCCAAGACATGCTCGTAACTGGCGGCATGTTAATTGAGAACGATAAAGGTAACCGATACGACCGATTCCGTGGACGCGTAATGTTCCCGATTCGCGATCGTCGTGGCCGTGTGATTGGTTTTGGTGGTCGTGTATTAGAAGACGGTACTCCAAAATATCTCAACTCACCAGAAACGCCTATCTTCCATAAAGGTAAAGAGCTTTACGGCCTTTATGAAGTGCTGCAAGCCTACCGTGAACCGCCGCAAATACTTGTGGTTGAAGGTTACATGGATGTCGTGGCACTCGCGCAATATGGTGTTGATTACTCAGTAGCATCACTGGGTACATCGACAACCGGTGACCACGTTCAAATGCTGTTCCGCCAAACCAGCACAGTGGTTTGTTGTTACGATGGTGACCGAGCAGGTAAAGAAGCCGCGTGGCGCGCACTAGAAAATGCCCTTGAGTACCTGAAAACCGGTAACACACTCAAGTTTCTATTCTTGCCCGACGGTGAAGACCCAGACAGCTATATAAGAGAACACGGCAAAGCCGCTTTCGAACAGCTTGTTCAAAATGCGACACCGCTTTCGACCTATTTGTTCGATAACCTGATTGAAATACACAAGTTAAACTTGGGAACAACCGAAGGGAAATCGGCACTGCGCGCGCACGCTAGCGCATTGATTAACAAAATCCCTGACAGTTACTTCCAAGAATTGCTCGAAAAACTGCTCGATGAGCGCACTGGATTTGATAACCAATTAAGACGAGCGCGTGTTCATACACAGAACCCGACACCTCAACCGCATAAAGAGCTGAAACGCACTCCAATGCGTGAAGTTATCGCTTTGCTTATCCAAAATCCGAGCTATGCTGATATGGTACCGGATTTATCAAGTGTCAAAGGCTTACAGCTGCCTGGACTAAGTTTATTCGTCGAAGTACTTGATAAATGCCATGCGCATCCCCATATCAACACAGGCCAATTATTAGAGCATTGGCGACACAATAAACATGAGGCTCTTCTGTCTCGTCTCGCGAGCTGGGAAATCCCCCTCGACGAAGACAATCAAGAAGACATATTTTTAGACTCATTGGACAATATACTTGCCCAGTGCGTTGAAAAACAAATTGAAAACCTGCAGGCCAAAGCAAGAAGCGTCGGTTTATCAGCCGAAGAAAAAAGGGAGCTACTAGCTTTAATGCTAGATCTAAAAGCGTAACCCTGTTTGATTAGTCAGCATTTAATAAATTTGTTAACATAATTGGTTTGCATTTGAGAATGCAACGTCCTTCACCAGACCTGAAGTTGGATATCATCTATGGATCAAAATCCGCAGTCACAGCTTAAATTACTTGTTATTAAAGGCAAGGAACAAGGCTATCTGACCTACGCCGAAGTAAACGACCACCTACCTGCAGAAATCGTGGATTCTGAACAGGTAGAAGACATCATTCAAATGATTAACGACATGGGTATCAAGGTAGTTGAAACTGCACCTGATGCTGATGATCTAGCACTTAATGATGACGATGCCAATATAGATGAAGATGCAGCCGAAGCTGCAGCTGCTGCGCTTTCAAGCGTAGAAAGCGAGATTGGCCGTACTACTGACCCAGTTCGTATGTACATGCGTGAAATGGGTACAGTTGAACTACTGACTCGTGAAGGCGAAATCGACATTGCGAAGCGTATTGAAGATGGTATCAATACAGTTCAACTATCGGTTGCTGAGTACCCAGGCACTATTCCATACATCTTGGAACAGTTTGACCGCGTACAAGCAGAAGAGATTCGCTTAACAGACCTAATCAATGGCTTTGTTGACCCAGACGACGATGGCACAGCTGCGCCAACGGCGACTCACATCGGTTCAGAACTTGCTGAAACTGATCTGGAAGACGAAGACAAAGAAGACGCAGAAGACGACGAGGAAGAGGAAGAAGAAGATACAGGTATCGATCCTGAACTTGCTCTTGAGAAGTTCACAGCACTTCGTACTAGCTACCAGAATCGTCAACTAGCGATCAACGAGTACGGCCATGAAAGCCCGAAAGCAATGCTTGCAACGACAATGATGCAAGACGTATTCAAAGAGTTCCGTCTAACACCAAAACAGTTTGATTACCTAGTAAACGAACTGCGTAACTCTATGGATCGTGTACGTACTCAAGAACGCCTAATCATGCGTCAAACGGTTGAGTACGGCAAAATGCCGAAGAAATCTTTCATTGCTCTATTTACTGGCAACGAATCTAGCGAAGCATGGTTGGATGAAGTTCTTGCTTCAGACAAGCCATACGCAGAAAAGATTAAACGTAACGAGCATGACATCCGTCGCTCTATCCAAAAACTGGATATGATCGAACGTGAAACGTCTCTTACTGTTCAAAGCATCAAAGATATCAGCCGTCGCATGTCTATCGGTGAAGCGAAAGCTCGTCGTGCGAAGAAAGAGATGGTTGAAGCGAACTTACGTCTAGTAATCTCGATTGCTAAGAAGTACACAAACCGTGGTCTACAATTCCTGGATCTAATCCAAGAAGGTAACATCGGTCTGATGAAAGCGGTAGATAAGTTTGAATACCGTCGTGGTTACAAGTTCTCTACTTACGCTACTTGGTGGATCCGTCAAGCAATCACTCGTTCGATTGCCGACCAAGCTCGTACTATCCGTATTCCGGTTCACATGATCGAAACGATCAACAAACTAAACCGTATCTCTCGTCAAATGCTACAAGAGATGGGTCGTGAACCACTTCCGGAAGAACTGGCTGAACGCATGCAAATGCCTGAAGACAAGATCCGTAAAGTACTGAAAATCGCTAAAGAGCCAATCTCAATGGAGACACCAATCGGTGACGACGAAGATTCGCACCTAGGTGATTTCATCGAGGATACAACGCTAGAACTACCTCTAGACTCTGCAACGGCAACCAGCCTACGCGGTGCAACTAAAGACGTTCTTGCAGGCCTAACACCTCGTGAAGCTAAAGTACTGCGTATGCGTTTCGGTATCGACATGAACACTGACCACACTCTTGAAGAGGTTGGTAAACAGTTCGACGTAACTCGTGAACGTATCCGTCAGATCGAAGCAAAAGCACTGCGTAAACTTCGTCACCCAAGCCGCTCAGAAACTCTGCGTAGCTTCCTAGACGAGTAATCGCACACTCAAGTGTGGTTAGCTTTTAAGCATAAATAAGAAAAGGTGAGCGTTGGCTCACCTTTTTTTTATCTGTGTGATTTAAGTGGCTAAGATGTAAGCGGAATTGCCCCTTATAGTGTCTAGACACCATTGAACGCTTCCCCTATAATCTATGCCCTACGGCCCCTTAGCTCAGTGGTTAGAGCGCACGACTCATAATCGTTCGGTCCCCAGTTCAAATCTGGGAGGGGCCACCAAATTAGAAAAGCCAGAACAGTTCATGCTGCTCTGGCTTTTTGCTTTTCTAAATCTGTACAACTTACGCCCTGCATTTCCTAACCAATAACGAATCATCCCGCACACAATTCCAATTGCCTCTCTGTGACTAAACATACTTTTCTTTTATAAAAAAATCGGCAATATGAGTGTACACAAATCATTCAATAGTTCAGGGAAGAAACATGAAAGACGAAACACTCTCGATTCACTTCGGCTACGAAACTGATCCAACAACCAAATCAGTTGCCACACCTATTTACCAAACCGTCGCTTACGAATTCGATGACGCACAACATGGCGCCGACCTGTTTAACCTTGCGGTGCCAGGTAATATCTACACACGGATAATGAATCCAACCAATGATGTGTTAGAAAAACGCATGGCAGCCTTAGAAGGGGGGATTGCAGGCTTAGTGGTAAGTGCGGGCAGTGCTGCGATCAACTACGCGATTCAGACGTTGGCGCAAATCGGTGACAACATTGTCTCAACGCCTCAGCTTTACGGTGGTACTTACACCCTATTTGCTCACATGTTGCCAAACCAAGGAATTGAAGTTCGTTTTGCTAAAGACGACAAACCAGAAAGCTTAGCGGCACTGATCGATGAAAAAACCAAGGCGGTTTACTGTGAAAGTATTGGTAACCCTGCTGGTAATATCATCGACTTAGAACGTGTTGCAGAACTTGCCCACGCACAAGGAGTGCCTGTGATTGTTGATAATACGGTGGCGACGCCAGTGCTGTGTAAACCTATCGATTTTGGGGCTGACATCGTGGTGCACTCACTAACCAAGTACGTGGGTGGTCACGGTACAACGTTAGGTGGCGTGATTGTCGATTCAGGCAAATTCCCATGGGCAGAGCACAAAGATCGCTTCCCTGTTTTTAATCAGCCAGAGCCTTCTTATCATGGCGTGGTTTATACCGAGGCATTTGGTGAGGCTGCGTTTATTGGTCGAGCTAGAACGGTTCCCCTACGTAATACAGGTGCAGCACTGTCGCCAATGAATGCTTTCATGTTGATGCAAGGCTTGGAGACGTTGTCGTTACGTATGGAGCGACACACAGAGAATGCATTGAAAGTGGCAGAATACCTCAGCCAACACGAAAAAGTCAGTTGGGTAAGCTACGCTGGTCTGCCTAGCTCAGAATTCTACCCGCTTGCTGAAAAATACATGCAGGGTAAGCCATCGGCTATTCTATCTTTTGGCTTGAAGGACGGTTATGAAGCTGGTGTCCGCTTCTACGACGCGCTACAAATCTTCAAGCGCCTAGTGAACATTGGTGATGCCAAGTCTCTGGCTTGCCACCCTGCTTCTACAACACACCGTCAGCTAAGCGAAGCAGAACAAAAGCAAGCCGGTGTATCACCAGAGATGATTCGCCTCTCAGTAGGTATCGAGCACATTGACGATATCTTGGCTGACCTAGAGCAAGCACTTAGCGCTTAATGACGCTACAGCTTTAAGTAACAGACATAAAAAGCCCATCACAGGATGGGCTTCTTATTATCTATTTCTTAGATAAGCTGTCGATTACTCAACCGTTACAGCTTTCGCTAGGTTACGAGGTTGGTCAACGTCGGTACCTTTGATCAACGCAACATGGTAAGACAGCAGCTGCATTGGTACTGTGTAGTAGATAGATGCAGTTACTTCACTTACATGAGGCATCTTGATGATCTTCATGTTCTCATCGCTTTCGAAACCAGCAGCTTCATCTGCAAATACATACAGCAGACCGCCACGAGCACGGACTTCTTCAACATTTGATTTCAGCTTCTCTAGCAAGTCGTTACTTGGTGCAATAACGACAACTGGCATATCTGCATCGATAAGAGCCAAAGGACCGTGCTTAAGCTCACCAGCAGCGTATGCTTCTGCGTGGATGTAAGAGATCTCTTTCAGTTTAAGAGATGCTTCCATCGCGATTGGGTAGAACTCACCACGACCCAAGAACAGTGTGTGGTGCTTATCAGCAAAATCAGGTGCCAGTGCTTCGATCTCTTTATCAAACGCTAATGCTTTCTCGATATCAGCAGGCAGTTGGTGAAGTGCTTGAACGATTTCCGCTTCTTTCTCTTCATTGATACGACCTTGTAGACGACCAATTGACGTTACCATCATCAGCATAGCCGCTAGCTGTGTTGTGAAGGCTTTAGTAGAAGCAACACCGATCTCCGTTCCTGCGCGAGTCATAAAGGCAAAATCAGACTCACGAACAAGCGAAGAACCTGCTACGTTACAGATGGTCATTGCTGACATGTAACCCTTCTCTTTTGCCAGACGAAGTGCAGCAAGCGTATCAGCCGTTTCACCAGACTGAGACAGAGTCACTAAAAGGCTGTTCGGGCGAACAACGAAATCACGGTAACGGAACTCAGAAGCGATCTCTACATCACAGCTTACGCCTGCTAGAGACTCAAACCAGTAACGAGCTGCCATGCCTGAGTTGTAAGACGTACCACATGCGATGATCTGCACGTGTTCTACCTTGCTTAAGATCTCTTCAGCTTTAACACCGATTGCATTAGTGATTACAGAGGTGTCAGAGATACGACCTTCCATCGTGTTGACTAATGCTGTTGGCTGCTCAAAAATCTCTTTTTGCATGAAGTGACGGTATTGACCTTTATCACCAGCATCGTGCTCTGCGTTTGATTCAACGATGTCACGCTCAACACGCTCGCCCGCTACATCAAATACCGTTACATCACGACGAGTAACCTCAGCAACATCACCTTCTTCTAGGTACATGAAACGACGAGTTACGCTTAATAGTGCAAGTTGGTCAGAGGCTAGGAAATTCTCGCCCACACCAAAACCGATAACGATTGGGCTACCTGAACGAGCAACTACAATACGGCTAGGATCTTTACGATCAACCGCCACCGTGCCGTATGCACCGTCTAATTGTTTCGCTGTCTTTTGAAGCGCTTCAACCAATGAATCAGAAGTGCGAAGTTCCCATTCAACTAAGTGAGCGATAACTTCAGTATCCGTTTGTGAAGTAAACACATAACCACGCTCTTGCAGCAGAGCACGCAGTGCTTCGTGATTTTCGATAATGCCGTTGTGTACAACTGCAATATCACCAGACATGTGTGGGTGTGCATTCGCTTCAGATGGTTCACCGTGCGTCGCCCAACGTGTATGAGCGATACCAGTACCGCCAATCACATGTTGCTGATCGACTGCGTCTGCTAGCTCTTGTACTTTACCAAGGCGGCGCACACGAGTTAGGTTAGATTCAGTATCGACTACAGCGACACCTGCTGAATCGTAGCCACGGTATTCTAGGCGACGAAGGCCCTCTACTAAAATTTCAGCTACATCACGCTGTGCTACTGCACCAACAATTCCACACATAGTTTCACTCCATCAATTTTTTTATTCCTATTGGCAGCAAGCAAAGGCCATATCTTTATTAAGATCAATTATAGGAAGGTAAATGCATAATATTTTAATTTGTTTTACGCTGGATCAGTCAGGATCACGCGAACATCATGTGATTCGATACTTGCTTTAGATTCTTCGCCCAAGTCTGTATCGGTAATTAAGATGTCAATGTGTTCCCATGCCAGCTCTAAGTTCGGGATCTTTCGTCCCACTTTTTCCGACTCAACCATCACGATCACTTCTCGTGACACTTCAGCCATTACTTTGCTCAGGCCAACCAGTTCGTTAAACGTAGTTGTGCCTCTATCAAGGTCGATACCATCTGCTCCGATAAATAGTTGGTCAAAATCGTAAGCGCGGAGCACCGACTCTGCGACTTTGCCTTGGAAAGAGTCCGAATGGGTATCCCAAGTGCCGCCAGTCATTAATAACGTCGGCTCGCTTTCAAGCTCATTAAGCGCATTAGCGACGTGCAATGAGTTGGTCATCACAACCAAGCCACGCTTAGCATTTAGCTGCTGAATTAGGGCACCGGTAGTACTGCCACTATCGATCACGATGCGGTTATGGTCGCGAATTAAATCTGCAGCGGCTTTTGCCAATGAAACCTTTCGAGTCGAAACTTGTTGACCCAGTTCTTCGTTGACAACCTCTTTCGGTAACGAAATCGCACCACCATAACGGCGTAAAAGCTGACCGTTTTTCTCTAAAGACGCCAAGTCCTTTCTAATAGTGACCTCTGAGGTTTCGAACTTAGCGGATAATTCATCAACACTAACCTCCCCTTTTTCATTCACTAGGTTAGAAATTGCATGTCTTCTGAGCTGGGTGTTTCGTTTCGACATTTAAAAAAGGCCACCAAGTTTCGATATGAAACATATTATAGTTACAACGAAACTATTTAGTCCATTTATTTTGATCCAAAAAATTAATAAATAGCGATAAAACCTTGTCCTAAGACAATTGTTAAGCAGTGATATTGAACTCATTAGGTGGTAGAATCCGCACCCGAAAAGAAAAAAAATTACAAAACTGACTGTTATTTTTTTGCAACTTACCACCTATATAGTGGGGTAAGTCACAGAAAACCGATATTGAATCAAATTCTTTTGGTCATAAAATGACTAAAACTGATGAAAGACTTACAACTCTGAAGGACATATTGGAAGTCCCGCGCTTTTACACAACAGGCACAAAATGTTGATGTAGCGGACCAATCTTCAGAACTTAAATAAATTTCAAATTGTAACAATACTTACCGGAGAGTACCTTCCATGAAAAAGACCAAAATCGTATGTACGATTGGCCCTAAAACTGAATCTGTAGAGAAGCTAACTGAACTAGTAGATGCTGGCATGAACGTTATGCGTCTTAACTTCTCTCACGGTGATTTCGCAGAGCACGGCACTCGTATCGCGAACTTCCGTAAAGTAATGGAAAACAAAGGTGAGCAACTTGCTATCCTTCTAGATACTAAAGGTCCAGAAATCCGTACTATCAAACTTGAAGATGGTAACGACGTAGATCTAGTAGCTGGTCAAGAGTTCACTTTCACAACTGACGCAACAGTTGTTGGTAACAAAGACGTAGTAGCAGTAACTTACCTAGGTTTCGCTAAAGACCTAACAGCGGGTAACACTATCCTTGTTGATGACGGCCTAATCGAAATGGAAGTTATCGCAACAACAGAAACTGAAGTTAAGTGTAAAGTTCTTAACAACGGTGCTCTAGGCGAAAACAAAGGTGTTAACCTTCCTGGCGTTTCTGTTCAACTTCCAGCTCTTTCTGAGAAAGACAAAGCTGACCTTAAGTTTGGTTGTGAGCAAGGCGTTGATTTCGTTGCTGCTTCTTTCATCCGTAAAGAAGAAGACGTTAAAGAAATCCGTGAGCTTCTAAACGCTAACGGCGGCGAGAACATCCACATCATTTCTAAGATTGAAAACCAAGAAGGTGTTGATAACTTCGATTCAATCCTTGAAGCTTCTGACGGCATCATGGTTGCTCGTGGTGACCTAGGTGTTGAAATCCCAGCTGAAGAAGTAATCTTCGCTCAGAAGATGATGATCGAGAAGTGTAACCGCGCACGTAAGATGGTTATCACAGCAACTCAAATGCTTGACTCTATGATCAGCAACCCACGTCCAACTCGTGCTGAAGCGGGTGACGTTGCGAACGCAATCATGGATGGTACTGATGCAGTAATGCTTTCTGGTGAAACTGCTAAAGGTAAGTACCCAGTTGAAGCTGTTACTATCATGGCTCAAATCGCGAACCGTACTGATTCAGCTCTTAAAGCTGAGCTAGGTTCTCGTCTAGACAGCCCACGTCTACGCATCACTGAAGCAGTATGTAAAGGCGCTGTAGACACAGCAGAGAAGCTAGCTGCTCCTCTAATCGTTGTTGCAACTGAAGGCGGTAAGTCTGCACGTTCAGTACGTAAGTACTTCCCAACTGCAAACATCCTTGCTCTAACAACTAACGAAAAGACAGCTGCACAGCTAGTTCTGACTAAAGGTGTTAAGCCTGTTCTTGTTGACTCTATCGAGAACACAGACGCGTTCTACATCAACGGTAAAGAAATCGCTCTACAATCTGGCCTAGGTAACAAAGGCGACATCGTAGTTATGGTTTCTGGTGCTCTAGTAGCTTCTGGTACTACAAATACGGCATCTGTTCACGTTCTATAAGAATGAACCGATTCGCATAAAATATAAAAGAGGGCTTCGGCCCTCTTTTTTTATGAAACAAAATCTTGCCTAACTTTTCAGTACGCTGTATTATCAATCACAATAGAACTACGTACTGTTAACTTCCAATTGGCTCTTTCTAAGAGACGGATTAGCAGACTAGAAATCATATATAGATGAGGTTTGTAATGTCTAGTCCTACGCTCACTGACAAAGTATCAAAGATGATTCGCCAAGATATTCTTAATGGTGAGTTAACCCCAGGTCAAAAGCTCGTTGTTGCTGATCTAAAAGCACGCTACAACGTTGGCGCATCTCCTATTCGCGAAGCCTTGGTACAGTTATCTTGGAGCAAATACGTAAAACTAGAGCCACAGAAAGGCTGCTGGGTATCTCCTGTATCAAAGAAAGAATTGAATGACCTATACGAAAGCCTTCGTGTTGTCTCTTCTGTTCTACTAAAAAAGGCGATTTCAGCGGGTGATGAGAGCTGGGAGCTGGATGTACTAACGTCTTACCATAAACTGTCACGAGTACAGTACGTATCTGAAGAGTTTGATTGTGTTGAATGGGAAGAGCGTCACCAACAATTCCACGTTGCGTTACTTGAAGGCGCTGATTCAGAAAACATGTTTAAGTTCTTTGATGACCTGATCAACCAAGTAAAACGTTACCGTTTCCTCGCTATGTCTGCAGAAAGCGCATCAGATGATCTGTTCAATATTGATGAACACGAAATGATCATGAAACTAGTACTGTCTAAGAATGTAGAACAAGCGACTGAACTGCTTGATCAACACCTGCTAGGTTCAATGAAACGAATTGAAGAAGTTATCGAAGCAGCATAATGCCAAGATAGATTCTAACTAAAAAAAACGGAGCCCAACGGCTCCGTTTTTTGTTTCAGTATCACGACTGAACTACCACCCAAAAAACTCTTTGTGATGAGTATTGAGCAGCACAACCATAGGTAAAAAATACAATGCACTCAGCTGAAAGCCAAGAATGGCTAATGTGCCTATGGTTAACCTCACTAAAAAATCGACAAACATACCACGCCTCTTTTAACCAGACTGTATGATCCCCAAACTCTTGCTCCAGCTAACCTAATTCTACTGCTGCCTCTCAAATCATTGAAAAAGCTAGCTAATCAGTTGAATTAAGTTAACGGTGTCATCCTTTTACATCTGGTAAACACTCTATTTATTACATCGTTTAACACGATGTCATCTGAAGCAAAGTAGTTTACTTATTGTTCATTTTAGCTCAAATTTTCACCGACATTAGACTTTAGTCTAACTGTATAGATTTTGTGACATAGGTCGCTAAAAAGTGAGATTCCTAGAAAAAGGGGGAGAGATAAAGTGAGTCGGGGCCAGCTTGAAGAGGTGAAGCAAAGAGAAGAAAGGATTAAAGCTAAGCTAAGCTAAGCGACATCATCGTAGCTAGGACACATAGAGACCGTATTACGACCAGACGATTTAGATTCGTAAAGCGCAACATCGGCACACTTGTATGAGCGAGTACTATTACTTGTTAAATCAGTAAAGCCAACACTCACCGTGACCTTAGTTCCGGCTGCCAGTTCAATCTCGATTCGCAAGCGATCCAATACGCGCTTTGCTTCCGATAGTGAGGTGTGTGGCATCAACAGTGCAAACTCTTCTCCTCCGACACGTGCAACAAAATCAGTCCCGCGAAGGCTATCTTGCAGAAGCTTAGCGACACTTGCTATCACCCGGTCGCCTTCGTCATGACCAAGTTCGTCGTTGATTCGCTTGAAGTTATCGATATCGACTAAAGCTAAGCAAGTCGTCGATTCATTGGGGTAACGCTCTACCAGACGAGAATAATACGCGAGCTGCTCTTCTAACTTTCGTCTATTCCAAAGGTTACTCAAAGAGTCACGTTCACTTAAGATCCTCAAACGTACTTCAAGCTCCTTCCTCACGGAAATATCCACCAACGAGGTGATGTAGTAGCTGACTTTACCCGAATTGTTTTTGACCACATGCACTCGCATGATCGCTGTAAAAGGAAGACGCAGTTTGTTCTTACACTGAACTTCCCCTTCCCATACTTCTTCTTGCTCTAAATGACTCCAGATAGCCGAACTTGAGAGTACTTGGTCGGTATTCTCAAGCAACAACTGCAGGGCATTCTGACCGATAACTTGTTTTTTGCAGTACCCTGTCATGTTTTCAAATTCGTTGTTGGTCATCATTGTGCGGTGCTGCTTGTCAGAGATCATCACTGCCGACATGCCATTCAATGCGGCGCGCGCCAATTTACTCTCAAGGCTTCGGCGTCGATAGTGCGTCACCAAGTAAGCAAACGGGAAGGCGAAAATCAGCACCGTAATCAAAACAATGATCTCTTCGTAGGCCAAATCATTCAGGTCACGCTCAGCCCGCTCCATCAGTTGCTTCTGATTAAGTTGAATCAGCAAATGGACCTTTTGACTGTTCGCAAGCATAACCGTGTTAAAGGCAAACAAGTTGTCACCTTCAAAAAAGTACCCCACCTGCTCATTGGAGATCGCATTCCACGTCTTTGGCGCGATATTTTTAAGGTTGTAACCCTTTCTTTCAGGAATAGCGTCTCCGAACAACTTATCGCTGTTGTTACTCGCGATGAAATAACCCGCTTCATTGATAACTTCAGCTCTAAGGTCGTTATCAGGTGAAAAGCTAAGACGCGACGATAAGCCCCATACATCGAGATTAATGACTAGATAGCCCACTCTTTTGTCAGGGGTTTCTACCGGGGTAAATACACGGATTACTGGCGAATAAGGAAAGGTGACTTCACCATGCTCCGTTTCAAGCTCAATCCCCCAGCCGCCAATCTGTTCGGCTTCTAGTTTTTGAGCGTATTGGAAGTAGTTAGAATCCGACCTATCTTGCAGTTGCTGGGGTAACGTCACCCTACCGGTATCAGAAGAATAGTTAACGCGCACCAGCTCTTTACCTGTGATATCTAATAGGTGAATTTGTGTATACCACTTCTGATTCACAAGAACAGATTGCCAGACCTCCTCAAGTAGATCTTTGGTTTGGTCTGAGGGAGAAGAAGCAAAGTTAACCAAGCTCTGGCTATGACTGAGTAGCTCCATTACCGAGACTAACTGAGTCTTGAGAAGATCATAATCTCGCTTGGCATACACTAGCTGATGGACAGCTTGCTTAGCTGAGTAGTCAAAGCTCTGCTGTTTTACTTCTTTGTAACGCTGAAAATAATACAGGCATACTGCAGAAGACAATATGATAGAGATAATCAGCAATGTAATTATTGATTTTTTATTTCTCATTGCTAACTCAGATGAATGGAAGTGCAGCGCGGGATTATAGCACTCTAAAAAATTAACAAAATTAAAGCCGCTTAAAAAAGCGGCTTTAAATATATTTTTTAAAGGCTTATCGTCTAGGCTTTCAACGCACGTTCGCCTCGTGCGATACCAACAACCCCACTTCGAGCCACTTCAAGCACTTCTGTTACTTCAGACAGCGCCTGAATGAATGCATCCAATTTCTCGCTCGTACCCGCCATTTGAACCGTATATTGCGAAGCCGTTACATCAACAATCTGACCACGGAAGATATCTGCTGTGCGCTTCACTTCTGCGCGAGCAAAGCCGCTAGCTCGTACTTTTACCATCAACAATTCACGCTCGATATGCTCAAGCTCAGACACTTCTTGTACTTTTAGTACGTCGATGAGCTTATGCAGCTGTTTCTGAATCTGCTCAAGCTGCATTTCGCTTGAGTTAGTGGTGACGTTCAGACGAGACAGTGTCGGATCATCCGTAGGGGATACATTCAAAGACTCGATGTTGTAGCCACGCTGAGAAAACAAGCCAACCACACGAGAAAGCGCACCCGGTTGGTTTTCCATTAGTAGTGAAATAATGTGTCTCATATTATGTTCTCTCCGTTTTGCTTAGCCACATGTTATCCATACCCTCGCCTTTGATTTGCATTGGGTATACGTGCTCGGTGTCATCCACACTAATATCGACAAATACCAAACGGTCTTTCATCGCCAGTGCTTTTTCCAAACCTGATTCCAATTCATCCGGGGATGAAATACGCATACCAACGTGGCCATAAGCCTCAGCAATAGCAGCAAAATCAGGAACAGAGTCCATATATGAGTTAGAGTAACGACCTTGATAAACAATGTCTTGCCACTGTTTTACCATGCCTAGGAAACGGTTGTTAAGGTTAATAATCTTAACGGGAATATTGTATTGCAGCGCAGTCGACAGCTCTTGGATATTCATTTGAATACTGCCGTCACCGGTTACTACAACCACTTCTTCGTCTGGTTTTGCAAACTTAACGCCCATACCAGCAGGCAGACCAAAGCCCATTGTGCCTAGACCACCAGAGTTAATCCAACGACGTGGCTTGTTAAACGGGTAGTACAATGCTGCAAACATTTGGTGCTGACCTACATCCGAAGCAACGTAAGCATCACCATTAGTTACTTTATGAAGTGTTTCAATAACTTGTTGTGGTTTGATGCACTCTGAAGATTTTTCATAAGCTAGGCAATCACGATCTTGCCACACCTTGATTTCACTCCACCAGCTTTCCATTGCTTCTGCATCATTGGTGCCGCCTTGCTCAACGAGCAAGTTGACCATGCTCTCCAGAACCTTTTCAGCAGAACCTACAATCGGCAGATCCACTTTTACGTTCTTAGAGATCGAAGATGGGTCGATATCAATATGCATGATCTTCGCATCAGGACAGTACTTATCTAGGTTATTGGTCGTTCGATCATCGAAACGTACGCCAATACCAAAGATCAAATCCGCATTGTGCATCGCCATATTGGCTTCATACAAACCATGCATGCCCAACATACCCAAAGAGTTCTTATGAGTGCCAGGGAAAGCGCCAAGCCCCATTAGGGTGCTTACCACGGGTAAATTCAGTGCCTCTGCTAATTTTAACAGCGGCTTATCTGCCTCAGAAATAACTGCACCACCACCGACATAAAGTACCGGCTTCTTCGCTTCAAGAAGGGCTTTTAGTGCCTTTTTGATTTGACCTTTATGACCCGTAACCGTTGGGTTATACGAACGCATTTTGATCGTTTCTGGGTATTCATAAGGAAGTTTGATTTGTGGGTTTAAGATATCTTTTGGCAGATCAATAACCACAGGACCAGGACGTCCTGTCGTTGAAATATAGAATGCTTTTTTAACGACTTCAGGGATATCTTCCGCTTTCTTAACTAAGAAGCTGTGTTTAACGATCGGGCGGGATACACCCACGATGTCACACTCTTGGAAGGCGTCGTTACCAATAAGGTTATTTGGTACGTTACCAGAAATAACAATCATTGGAATTGAGTCCATGTAGGCTGTTGCAATACCAGTAACGGTATTGGTCGCACCTGGACCAGAACACACAAGTACTACACCCGGTTTACCGGTAGAACGAGTGTAGCCATCTGCCATGTGGGTAGCGGCTTGTTCGTGTCGTACTAATACGTGTTTAATTTCATTAGTTTTAGCATGCAGCGCATCGTAGATATCAAGTACAGAACCACCTGGGTAACCAAAAATTTGTTCTACACCCTCTTCAATTAGAGACTGCACCACCATCTCAGCGCCGGATAACATTGCTGTTTCAGGTTTTGTTGTCATATTGCTCTCCTCACCAGTTTCCAATCATATTTGGTGAACATGTTGGGCTGGTTTTTCATAGTCTAGGGCTTATTCGTAGCCTAATTCGAAATACTTCCACTTTTTCGGCTATGGCTGTCTGTCGTGATAACAACAAACAGTAATACGAAACAACTTTAACGCTTTATTATCATCTGGTCTAACACCTGTTATTCGTCAACTGTGCCAAAAAACTAACTATTAGCTCAAAGCATCAAATAAAACCCAAACCAACCTTAACAACTAGTTTTAAAAACTAGTACACGAGCAAAAAAAAGCACTTAATATTTCGATAGATCGCTATTTATCGATAAACAGCGAGCCTGTTGGTGTGCGCTTTCGCACATAGTGCTGTGTCATTAGATACAAAAAATCCCCCTAAAAATGCAATCACATTCGTAGGGGGATTTTTAAACAACTGAAAATTTATCTAAGCAGAAAACTACTTATCTTTAGGCTGTTCGTTGTACATTTCTTCGATTTCGTCTTGATACTTATCGTTGATAACTTTACGACGCAATTTCTGAGTTGGTGTCAGTTCACCATCATCCATCGAAAATGCTTTCGGTAGCAGTTTGAATTTCTTCACTTGTTCAAACTTAGCCAGCTCTTGCTGTAGGTCATTGACACGCTTTTCTAGCATCTCAACGATTTGGTGATGCTTAACAAGCTCAACGCGATCGTGATACTTGATATTAAGCTCTTTGGCGTACTCTTCTAGCGAGTCATAACAAGGTACAATCAGCGCAGAAACGAATTTGCGTGTATCAGCAATAACAGCAATCTGTTCGATAAAGTGATCTTTACCAATCGCTCCTTCAACCACTTGCGGTGCAATGTACTTACCACCAGAGGTTTTCATCAACTCTTTGATACGATCAGTAATGAACAGGTTACCATTTTCATCAAAATGACCCGCATCACCAGTTTTCAGGAAGCCGTGCTCGTCAAACGTCTTAGCCGTCTCTTCTGGCATCTTGTAATAGCCACGCATCACCATTGGACCACGTACAAGAATCTCGTCCTTCGCACCAATCTTCACTTCAGCACCCGGCATCGACATACCAATCGAATCAGGATTAAAACAGCGGTCATCCCAGCAAGATACTGTTGCTGTAGTTTCTGTCATGCCATAGCCAAGTTTTACGTTGATACCGATAGCATGGAAGAAGCGACCAATCGTCTCATCTAGCTTCGCGCCACCACATGGCATGAAGTTGATGTTACCACCTAGCAAAGCTCGCAGTTTAGACAGCACAAGCTTATCGGCTAGTGCATGGCTCTTCTTCAGCATTAACGATGGAGTACGGCCTTCCTGGTGACAAACTGAAAGCTTCGCTCCCATGTTCACCGCCCAAGTAAATAGCACTTTACGGATAAACGGCGCTTTAGATACCTTCTCGTGAATCGCTGAGAAGATCTTCTCGTAGAAGCGTGGAACCGCACACATTACGGTAGGTTTCACATCGCTTAGCGCATCACGCACTTGCATCGTATCTTGCAGGTAGCAGTTGGTTGCGCCTTTATAGAGAACGTAGAACGTCCAAGCACGCTCAAATACGTGTGACAGAGGTAGGAAACACAATGAGACATCGTCTTTACTTAGGCTAAGACGCTCATCGTGGCCTTCTAACTGGTAACCAATATTAGTGTAATCAAGCATTACGCCTTTTGGCTGACCTGTAGTACCAGAGGTATAAATAAGAGTCAGTAAGTCATCCATGCTTGCATCAGCAAGACGCGCGTCAAGTTCTGCTTGTTGTGCTTCAACGCCACGCGCCATGAAGTCATTCCAAGATACGGCAAAGCTGTGTCCTTGCAGGTCGATGTCATCAGACATAGCTACAACAACTTCTAGCTGCTCGCACTCTTCAAACAGGCTAACTGCCGCATCGAATTGAACTTGCTCACCAACGAATAAGATCTTCACATCTGCGTTTTGGATGATGTAAGACGACTGCGCTGCTGTGTTGGTTGGATAAATCGGCACAGTCACAAGGCGAGCTTGTAAAGATGCAAAATCTGCCACTGTCCATTGAGGCATATTGTTTGAATAGATACCGATCTTATCTTGAACTCTAAGTCCCTGAGCCAATAGTGCTAATGAAAGCGTATCGATTTGTTGTCCAAACTGCTCCCAGCTAATACCTTGCCATACATTGTCTACTTTGTGCTTCAAAGCTGTACGGTTGCCGCCTTGGGCAATTTGGTCACGAAGTCTTTTTACGATATGAAAATCTAAATTGGCCATCTCTTTACCTTTGGCTTACACCTGTAAGCTTTTTTGAGCGCACAAGTGTACCTCTGATCATGGAAAAGGCAACTGATGAAGCTCAAAGTTATCAGTAATAGTACGTCTAACGCTAAGTTTTCTATCCACTAAAATAGCGCGCATAAAAAAGCCCCAAGCCAGACTCCTAGCTTAGGGCTTATAAATCATAGGGATTAGTGTCTAGTTAAGTGCCACTACTTCGCCACAGATCATCATTAACTGATCTCGTAACCAAATGTGTCCTTTATCCTTTTCACTTGATTCGTGCCAGCTTAGGAAGCCAGAAATCGCCGCATTATCGAATGGGAAATCTAGAATCTGAAGCTGCTCTTTGTTTGCTGCATGTTCTACCATCCAACGAGGAGCAATCGTTACTAGTTCAGATTGACCAACAACGTAAAGAACGTTGCTCAAGCTCGTACCTTCGTAGAAAGGCGTGCAATCTAGGTCACGGTAAGCTTGCTCAGAGAAGCTACGTTGACCATGGATGCGAGACAGTTTTGCGTGCTTTTCGTTAAGCAGCTCTGCCGCAGAAACTTCACCATTGATGCGTGGGTGAGAAGCAGAAGCAACCACAACTAACTCGTCTTGGAAGATTTCAGTGCTTGAGAAGCCTTGCTCATCAAAACGAGCGTAATCGATAACGAAGTCGATTTCTTGGTAGCGCATACGCTCAGAAAGTTGACGATCGAATTCAGCATCCATGTGCAGTTTAACGCTAGGTGCTTGGTCGTTGATTGTAGACATAATCTTAGGTGCAAAACGCATGTCACAAGGGCTGCAAATCGCAAGCTTGAACAAGCGAGAAGACGACTCTGGAGAGAACACAGAGCTTGGTAATTCGTTGCGTACTAGTTGAAGCGCTTGGCGGATAGGACCGAACAACTGACGTGCACGTTGAGTCGGTTGAATACCACGACCCTGGCGCATAAATAGTTCGTCGTTAAACATCACTTTCAAGCGAGCCACAGCGTTACTTACTGCCGGCTGAGACATACCTAAATTGTGAGCTGCACGTGTAATGTTTTGCTCTTGCATTACTGCATCAAATACAGTCAAAAGGTTTAAGTCTACTCCACGAAGTGTGCTTTCCATTCTGTAGCTAGCAATAGCACTCATTGCGTCTTTTTTATCTAACATTCAAGTTGCCTCTTGTCGGTACGACAGCGTTAAATTTGTAATGGTATGGGAATAGATAACCACTAGTTCTTATATTTATCAGACCGATGTGTTTCGGATTACCACTACTATTAACCAATACATCCCTAGCTACCAACAAGATTGATAAAGAATAATTTTATTTTACCTTAATGATTAATTAACACTTAAAAATCATAAATTTACAGAGTTATAAAAAAACATAAAATGCGCTACTTATGAGTTTCATTTCGACTTATTTAGCTGTTCTATCGTTTGGTTACATTTGTTACAAATTATTGAATCGATGAATTGATTGACCATTCGATTCAAAAACACCACTTATGGATTAGGTGAGTGATGCATAGCTTGGAAAATCCACCTTGTCCCAAAGTTGTTTTCTTAGGTCATCTTGGTTGGACCAATTTCCGGCTAAAACCCACTCAACAAGTGCACTAGCCACGTCTGGATAAGAGACAACCTCAGCCTGTTTTTCGTTGAGCCAACCACGCAAGATTGCTGGGTCAAGAAAGCTCATCGTTTGGGCTAATCCAAGCGCCTCAAGTGTTGCCACATTGCTCTGTTGTTCGAACTGCCCTTCAAGTGGTTTGAGAAGCAATTTCTTCCCTAAGGTTAAAGCTTCAGACGGCAATTCAAAGCCGCCATTTGCGACCACACCTGAGCACTGATTAAGGTCGAATTGGAAGCCCGCATGACTGAGTGGTTTGAACTCAATATTTTCGACTCGACTATGCTCAATAACATCTGGGTGGTAACAGACAAAATTATGCGAAATGAACTTCATCAGCAGCTCTGAGATCGACTCAAGATCCTCAAATGGCAAATAGACCAACGTAAAGTCTTGTGCTGTTTTGGTTTGTTGCTCACCAACTAGCGTGGGAGCGATAGGCGTATGAACAATAGGTGGAAGTATCGGCTGTTCAAAGTGATACCAGTGCAACCCAATTGAGTGCGCGGTTGGGGCGAAATGTTGAATCACTGAATGTTCAATCCAGTTACCCCCTTCTTTGGGTACATCATAACGAAACGCATTCTGGTGGCTTATCCCTATGCAAGGTACGCCCTGTCTTTTAGCTGCCCAAGCGGTCACGGGTTCAAAGTCGTTAAGCACTAAATCATATGGTGTCAGATCGATCTGGTTAATCTCACTGAGAAATCGCCAGATGTTGTTCTTCATGAATGTCTTGCCGTATTTCACCTGCCCCTGCTCACTATAAAACGTTAAGCCACTGCGGGTTTGGTAGTTTCCAAATTCTTCCATCGAGAAGTACTTGCTCTCATCTCTTCCAGAGAATAGAAAGTCGACATCGATATTTTGCTGACGAAAGGCGACGGCCATTGCTCTCGCACGTGCGATGTGACCATTTCCAGTGCCTTGTACGCCGTATAAAATTTTCATGCATGTTCCTTTAAATTTGCCACTTTAGCTCGGCAGTGGTTGCCAACAAAATAATTACAGGATGAAGCTGATGGCTAGACTCGTACAAGCAATGCCCAAGGCTGCGCCAATCAGTACGTCTGTTAAAAAGTGCACACCAAGTAAGATTCGAGAGCCAGCAATCGCAGTTGCCCACACCAAGCTAAAGAGATATAAGCTCGGATAGAAATGTCCGATTAGGGTCGCCATAACAAAAGCCGCCGCGGAATGCCCAGATGGCAGGCTGTATTTATCGGATGGCACAATGTGGGAATAAAGCAGTGAAGAGAATTCAGCCGGTCTACGACGCTTGAGGGTGTTTTTAGCAAGCCAATAAATAGGCAGTTCGATTGCAAAGGCGGTTAAGCCCACCAAAAGAAAGTCTCGGCCAGTACTGCTATCAGCCAGCAAAGCAATCAACGCAATTAACACGTAAAGGTGTCCATCTCCAGTATGAGACACCGCTTTACTGAGCGTTGCATGTTGCCCGCCATAGCGGTTGTTTAAACAGAAAACAGAAAATGCCACATCCCAGCGGACAATAGGTTCGATTGTACGCATACGATCTCCTTAACAATCCTTATTCAGTTAAGGCTCAAGTTATGCTCAACAAATGACAGTTAAGTGACGTTTTGAATGAACTAAAATGAAATTTCCTTGGGATGCGCAGTGCAGCCGCTCGGGCCAAGGATATGAAAAAACATCCTATAAACAATAAAGCGGCACTAGGCCGCTTTATTGTTTATTACTTATTTTCTTCCAATGTCTATAGCGAGAGAGGCTCGTGCTTTTTCACTAAACCAAAGTCCGCCAATATTGCGTAAGCCGCTGGGATCATAAACAGCACCAGTAAGGTCGAGGCAAATATGCCGAACACAATCGAAATAACCAGAGGCTGAATAACCTGAGCCTGTAAACTTGTTTCCGTTAACAGCGGTAGCAAACCAGCGGCGGTTGTCATTGAGGTCAAGAATACCGCTCGGAAACGCTCGCGACTGGCTTTCACCACCGAGTCATGCACGCTATCTCCCTCATCGACATGGTGACGAATGTATTGCACCAGCAAGATAGAGTCGTTAACCACAATCCCTGCGAGCGAAACAAAGCCCATCATGCTTGGCATACTCAAAGAGTGCCCAAGTATCCAGTGTCCAACGACCACCCCAATAAAAGCGAGTGGAATCGCCAACATCACGACCACAGGCTCTAAGTAGCTTCGGAATTGATAGCTAAGAATCGCAAACACGCCAAATAAGCCGAGTAAGAAGCCTTTGCCCATAGAGGCTCCGGTCTTAGCCGCATCTTTGGCCTCTCCTTCGAAATCAAAGCGTAAACCCGGGTACTTCTGAATAAGTTTGGCGGCTTCATCTTTTTGGAACTGAGCCAAGATCGCGGATGAACTCGCTTTCTTGTTATCAATATCACCAAAGATACTGATGGTTCTCAGCCCATCAATACGCTGAATTCGCACGTAATTACGTTGGAAATCTAACGTCGCCAACGTTGCTAGCGGGATCTGACTGCCATCTGCGGTGATGATCGGGAAGTTGGCCAGCTGCTGTATGTCGCCCGCTTGCTCTTTATCAAGACGCACTTCAATCGAGATATTCTCAACACCGATTTGAATCTCATCCGCTGTCTGACCAAAGAAAGCCGCACGCAATTGGGAAGCAATCATCTGCCCATTCACATTGTAGGTTTCAGCTCCCGGACGCAGCTTCACCAAGATCTCTTCTTTACCCATACGCATGTCGTCAAGCACGCCGTGCACGCCATCGAACTGATTAAGGTATTCCTGAATATCCAGAGAAGCGGATTTCAATGCACTTAGGTCATCATGCTTAGCTCGAATCTCGATAGCGCGACCACCCGGCCCCATGGTGGGTTGCTTGAATACCAGTGAGATTGGATCTGCAAGTTCACCGATGTCCTCTCGCCATGCATCGATGAAATCATCGATCACCGTATTACGACTCTCTGCTCCGCGTAAGTCTAAGCGCACTGTGGCTAGGTGTGGGCCAGATTCATTGGCATCGGCGTTAGCATTGAATTGGCTAGTTATGTGCTCGACCAGTATATTGCCTTCTTCAACCTCTTCGCTCCATTGCTTGTTCAAACGCTCAGCCGACGCGACAATTTTATCGACGACTTTTTCGGTTTGAGACAGTGATGCGCCCGGTGGAAGAATGATACGCGCTTCGGCAATATCACCATCCAGCTCAGGGAAAGGTTGGAACTTAACAACACCACCAGCAATCAAAGCGATAGAAAGAAGCAGTAAGGTCAACACTCCTCCCATGAAGGCATAGCGGAAGGTCACGACTTTCTCAACCATGTTCATCAAAGTGGTATTACGGAAGTTCTCAAACTTCTCAAGCAACACAACCTTAAAACGCAGCGCTGGCTTGTCATTCTTTTCTTTGTGTAATGAATGAGATAGGTGATTAGGTAGGATCAGGAAGGCTTCAATCAAGCTCAACGACAGCACCAAAATCAAGACTTGAGGAACGGCCTTAAGCACCGCGCCCATCTCGCCATCTAGGAACAGTAAGCTACCGAAAATACACACCGTGGTTAAGAAAGAAGACAACACTCCGGGAAACACTTTCTTAACGCCGTTGTACACCGCATCATCAACGTTTTGCCCCCGATCTAAATGGGACGCTATCGATTCGGCAATCACGATGGCGTCATCCATCATGATACCAATCGCCATCAACAGTCCGACCAGCGACATAATGTTAATCGATAAACCAAGATTGGCCATCAAAAACAAACCACCAAGGAAGGCTACCGGCAACCCCGCCGCTACCCAAAATGAATAACGTAAGCTGAAGAACAGCCACATGGTGGCGAACACCAGCACAATACCTTGCCAGCCATTACGCGCCATCATGGTTAAACGATCCCACAGCACAGAGGAGAGATCGTTGGTCATTTGTAGTGTCACACCGTCAGGAGCAATCGCGCTTTGATCTTCAACGAATCGTGTTACGTTCTCTTTGATTCGCAGCGCATCGTCTTCTTTGTTCTTACTGATCTTAAGCAGCGCCGAAGGCTTGCCATCAAATAACACCTTCTGTTCATCAAGCTCAAAGCGATCGGTAATTTTAGCGATATCTCTTAGACGGATCACTGAGCCATTTGGTGCAGAACCAACCACGATACTTTCCAGTTCAACTGGCGTGATACGTCTTTCGTCGAAACGAATCAGGAAGTTTTTATCTGGTGTTTCAACGTTACCACTCGGCAGTTTTACATTCTGACGGCCAATCTGTTCTGCGATATCACCGACACTCAAACCCAACTGACGAATCGCTTGGGTATCCAGTTCTACTCTATATTGATGATCTGAGAAGCCACTGACCTCGACCAAAGAGACATCATAGTCAAGCTTCATAATACGTTTAAGATCTTCCGCGTAGGCTTTAAGTTCCGGCCACGACGTTTCGGCTGTGATGGCGATATCAACGACTGGCTCATTCCAATCCAGCTCTTGTACGACAGGTGATTCAATCTCAGTTGGGAAGTCATTGATCGAGTTGATCTGAGTTTGCACGTCCACCAGCATTCGGCCGATATCCGCTTTCTCATTCAACTTCAGAATTAAACGGGCGCTACCTTCGATCGCCTCACACTGAGTTTCTTCAATGTTGGCTAAACCATCTACCGCGTCTTCCATTCGCACACATAGGCTCTCTTCCACTTCTTGTGGAGAAGCGCCGGGATAAACGATGGCTGCCATAATGTAAGGCGGATCATAAGCGGGGAAGGTTTCACGTTTGATGGTTGATAATGAGCTTATACCCATGATCAACAATCCAAGCATCAACAAGTTGGCTGCTGTTGGGTGCCTAGAGAAGAACTTGATCATGACGCACTCTCCTGAGTATCCGATTCAAGCTCAGCCTCTTCAGAGTTCGACTCTTTCAATAACATGCCCTCGATAGCTGGCAGGACATCATTTAGAACCAATTTGTCTCCGGTTTGTAGCTCACCACTCACAACCACTTGATTGTCTCTGCGATAAAGCACTTCAACATTCACCACTTGTAAACGCTGATTGTCATCCATCAAGTAAACCTTATCACCATGCAGTGCTCGCTCCGGCACAACCCAACTCAGATTCGCTACACCTTCAATCTCGGCTTTTACAAACATACCATTAACCAACGGCGTTGCGCTGTCTGGCTGCAGTTGTGAATAGTCTTGAGCGATCTCGAGAATAATCCCCGCCGTCGCTTGGTTTTCATCAACCGTTTCGCTGATTCTTGCTACCTTCGCAGGCCAGCTAAGATTCAGGTTACCGCTGTTAAGTTGGATGCTTGCTTTGATTGGCGCTTCATAAGGATTAGGAATTCCTGCGGTATCGCGAGGGAACTGCTTAAAACTGGAGGCTAAAGTTTGCATATCGTGAATAGAAAGTTGCGCCTCCACTTCCATGACATCAATCCCGTGAGCAATAAACATCTCTTGTTGAAGGTTAACCACTTGATTTTTCTCGATATCAACTTGAGCAATTCGCATCGCTCTTGGTAAAGTGACGGTAGTCTTATCGAGAGAGCGTTGCGCCTCTTTGAATTTAGATACATTGACCTTAATCACCGCTTCCGCAACACGTTTTTCGTCTGGCATTAATGCGATTTGGTTCGCGATATCTAATACCAACTTCTGTTGAGATAGCGCACTTTGTTTTTGTAGATCGACATCAGACTGCGAAGTCAGCCCTTTCTTACGCAGATCCTGTTTACGTTGTAACTCTTTATTACTGATCACTAAGCGATTCTTTTCGATCTTAAGAGTCTGATTAAGGTTGTCTTCTTCTTGATTCAATTTCGCTAATGAGGTTTGGCTTGATTTTAGATCCGCCTCTGCTTGTATCAGTTTCAATTCGTAATCCAATGGATCAACTTTGAGCACGACCGTTCCTGCAGGGATCACCTGCCCTTTTTCAAGATCTGGATGTCGATAGACAATCTGCCCTGTTACCTCGGCAATTGCTTTCCATTCGACTTTCGGCACCACCTTGCCAAAGCCAACCGCTAACGGCGCTATCAGTTGTTGCTCTAGGCTTACTGTATCAACTAACCGAGCACGGTCACCCGCAGGTTTGGTTGGAAGATCCGGTTTCAAGTTAATCGCGGCGACAAGGCCAATCACACCAACTGCAAGTGCTGGAAAGAAGAGTAGTTTTTTATTTATTTTCATTATCTTTGGTCCTGCACAGAAGAAGGGCTAGGCGTATTTATAAAGCCTTCTGTCATCAATTTAATGTTGTGTTCGATTAAACGGTTAAGAAATTCTTCATTAATCTCAATACCATGAATAGCAAGCAAAGGTGGGGGCGCAATGAACGGGAACACCATCAAGCTTATATACGACACGCGGCAGAGTTTGGGATCCATCTCTTTTCTTAAAACGCCTTGTTCAACCAGTTTTTCAAAAATGACATCCTGAGCTGGCTTAGCGACATCGTGAAAAACCTTTTCGAGCAATTCTCTTTGCACTTCAGAGGGAGGCATATTCATCACTTGGGCTAGCAAGCGAGGAAACTTAGGTACCTTGACCATCTCTTTGTAGTAAGTCCGCATTAGGTCAAGAAAGCTCTCATGACTACCTTCTTCAACCAACCTTTGCATCTGCAATTGCATCGGTCGTAGCGTTTCACGCAGCATGGCTTCAAACAGCCCGGCCTTACTGCCAAAGTAATAACGGATCATCGCAATATTGACACCCGCACGCTCAGCAATCAGGCGTGTCGAGACCTTGTCGTATGGCAGAACGACAAACAGATCACGAGCATGCTCAATCAATAACTGTCGAACATCTAAGTTCTTTTGAGGTCGCCCCGCTTTTCGTGCCGTCATGGAAAAAATCCATCTCTATAATTAATCATCTGATTAATTATAGAGATAAACAGGCGTAACAGTAGAAGATTAATTACTCATTATTTAATCAAGTGATTAATTAATTTGGTCACGCTTGTGATTTTTTTGGTGAATCGTTCCATCAAAAAGATTTACTACAAAGTTTTAACCTACACATAAGCCAAACGATAAACTAACCCCCCAATACAAAACCATCAATCAGATGATTTAGCCAATAACTCAACACAAAACAGTACAAACCAAACAAAAACGTCGCCAATGCACGCTGATATTGGATTTTCTTGTTTGACGCTCAGAATAAATTGCGGTAAATATGGTGTTAACAGTTTATTTACGGATATTTGTGTAATGATTTTTTCTTCTTCTCGACTGCTGAAACTTCTCCTTATCGTGAACCAATCGCGCGGGTAAGTTGTGGGTCAAGAACTACACAAATATTAAAACCCGCGCTGAGCGGGTTTTTTTGTAACTGGCACTTTTAAAAGAACATCATTCTTAATAATAATTTGGATAGCAATCGATTCATTATCGATATAAGGAAGCACCCATGAACGATCAAGTGATAATTTTTGACACGACCTTACGTGATGGCGAGCAAGCGTTGGCTGCAAGCCTTACGGTAAAAGAGAAATTACAGATCGCTTATGCACTTGAACGACTGGGTGTAGATGTTATTGAAGCGGGTTTCCCTGTGTCATCACCAGGCGATTTTGAATCAGTACAAACCATCGCAAAGAATATTAAAGATAGCCGTATATGTGCGCTTTCTCGTGCAGTAGCGAAAGATATTGATGCCGCAGCCGAAGCACTAAAAGTGGCTGAACAGTTCCGTATTCATACCTTTATTTCTACATCGACGGTTCACGTACAAGACAAATTACGCCGCAGCTACGACGATGTTGTCGAGATGGCAGTGAAAGCGGTAAAGCATGCGCGTAACTATACCGATGATGTTGAATTCTCTTGTGAAGATGCCGGTCGTACACCTATCGACAACCTATGTCGTATGGTTGAAGCAGCAATTAACGCTGGCGCAAAAACCATCAACATTCCAGATACCGTAGGCTACACAGTACCGAATGAGTTTGGTGGCATTATCCAAACGCTATTTGATCGCGTACCAAACATCGATCAAGCGATCATCTCTGTTCACTGTCACGATGACTTAGGCATGTCGGTTGCTAATTCAATTGCAGCTGTGCAAGCGGGTGCTAGACAAATTGAAGGCACAATCAATGGTATTGGTGAGCGTGCGGGTAACTGTTCTTTAGAAGAAATAGCAATGATCATCAAAACTCGTCAAGAGCTTTTAGGTGTTCACACAGGCTTGGATCATAAAGAGATTCACCGTACCAGTAAGTTGGTTAGCCAGCTTTGCCACATGCCAATTCAAGACAATAAAGCAATCGTTGGTGCTAACGCATTCAGCCACTCTTCGGGTATTCACCAAGACGGCATGCTTAAGAACAAGAACACTTACGAGATCATGACGCCTGAGTCTATTGGCTTGAAAAACAAAGCATTGAACTTAACCAGCCGCAGTGGTCGTGCAGCCGTTAAGAGCCACATGGACGCTATGGGCTACAAAGACAATGATTACAACCTAGATTCATTGTACGAAGACTTCTTGAAGCTTGCTGACCGTAAAGGCCAAGTATTCGATTACGACCTAGAAGCACTAATGCACTTCGCAAATCTGCGCGACGAAGATGACTTCTATAAACTTAACTACCTAAGCGTACAATCTGGTAGTGTTATGTCTACCACCAGCATCAAGCTTCAATGTGGTGATGAAGAGAAATGCGAAGCGGCTGTCGGTAACGGTCCTGTTGATGCGCTATATCAATGTATTTACCGCTTAACGGGTTACGAAATTGCATTGGATAAATTCGACCTTACCGCCAAAGGTGAAGGCGAAGATGGCCTAGGCCAAGCTGATATTATTGCTAACTATAAAGGCCGCAAGTACCACGGTACAGGCGTATCAACCGATATCGTTGAAGCTTCTGGTCAGGCGCTACTGCATGTTATCAATAGCATTCAACGTGCCGACACCATTGCTGAAATGAAACAGCAAAAAATCGCGACAGTTTAAATACCCAATAACAGAGCCCTAGAGCCGATGTTATTGGCTTTAGGGACAAAATTTAAAACGAGCCAAATAGCTCAGTAACAAAGAATTAAAGGATTAACATGACTGATAAATCATACAAAATTGCCGTACTACCTGGTGATGGCATTGGCCCAGAAGTAATGCAACAAGCACATAAAGTGCTAGACGCGATCGAAAAGAAGCACGCGATTAGCTTTTCTCGCGAAGAGTATGATGTTGGTGGTATTGCGATTGATAACCACGGCAGTCCACTTCCAGAAGCAACAGTAACTGGCTGTGAAGAATCTGACGCAGTACTTTTTGGTTCTGTCGGCGGTCCTAAATGGGAACACCTTCCACCAAACGATCAACCAGAGCGTGGTGCCCTACTTCCTCTCCGTAAACACTTCCAACTGTTCTGCAACCTACGTCCTGCACAAATCCATAAAGGTTTAGAGTCTTTCTCTCCTTTACGTGCTGACATCTCAGGTAACGGTTTCGACATCGTGGTAGTACGTGAGCTAACAGGCGGCATCTACTTCGGCCAACCTAAAGGTCGTGAAGGCGAAGGCGCAACTGAAAAAGCATTTGATACTGAGGTTTACCACCGCTACGAAATCGAACGTATTGCAAAGATTGCGTTTGAATCGGCACGCCTACGTAACAAAAACGTTTACTCAATCGATAAAGCGAACGTTCTACAGAGCTCTATCTTATGGCGCGAAGTTGTCGAAGAGATTGCAAAAGATTACCCAGATGTCACGCTAAACCACATGTACATCGACAACGCGACCATGCAGCTAATCAAAGATCCTTCTCAGTTTGACGTAATGCTGTGTTCAAACATCTTCGGCGACATCATCTCTGATGAGTGCGCAATGATCACAGGCTCTATGGGTATGCTTCCTTCTGCTAGCTTGAACGAAAGCAACTTCGGCCTATACGAGCCAGCAGGTGGCAGCGCACCAGATATCGCAGGTAAGAACATTGCAAACCCAGTAGCGCAAATCCTTTCTGCAGCACTAATGCTTCGTTACAGCCTAGGCGAAGAAGCGGCAGCACAAGACATCGAAGCAGCGGTATCTAAAGCGCTTTCAGCAGGCGAGCTAACAGCAGACCTTGCAGGTAAAAACCAAGCACTGACTACCTCTGAAATGGGTGACAAGATCGCTGAGTACATCTTAGTTTCATAAGCTAAATGCTCCGATTAAAAGCAAGTACATAAGAATAATATCAAGCCAAGTCAGCGTAAACCGCATGACTTGGCTCGAAACAAACACTGGGACTGATGCTCCCAAGGAAGAAAAGCTATGTCGACAAACCAGCAAGCAAAAACCTTATACGAAAAAGTTTATGACGCTCACGTTGCGGTTGCAGCGAAGGGCGAAACACCAATTCTTTATATCGATCGCCACTTAGTCCATGAAGTAACCTCGCCACAAGCCTTTGATGGCCTGCGTGAAAAAGGCCGTAAAGTTCGCCAAGTAGGCAAAACTTTTGCGACCATGGATCACAACGTATCGACACAAACGAAAGACATCAACGCTTCTGGTGAGATGGCTCGTATCCAAATGGAAACGCTATCGAAAAACTGTGAAGAATTTGGTGTCACGCTTTACGATCTAAACCACAAATACCAAGGTATTGTGCACGTAATGGGCCCAGAGCTAGGTATTACTCTGCCGGGCATGACCATCGTATGTGGTGACTCACACACAGCAACACACGGTGCATTCGGTTCTTTAGCATTCGGTATCGGTACTTCTGAAGTGGAGCACGTTCTAGCAACGCAAACGCTAAAACAAGCTCGCGCTAAAACCATGAAGATCGAAGTAAAAGGTAAGGTTGCTCCGGGTATCACTGCAAAAGACATCGTGCTAGCGATCATCGGTAAAACAACAGCGGCTGGCGGTACTGGCTACGTGGTTGAATTCTGTGGGGAGGCAATTACAGACCTTACGATGGAAGGTCGTATGACGGTATGTAACATGGCAATCGAGTTGGGTGCTAAAGCGGGTCTAATTGCTCCAGATGCAACAACATACGAATACATCAAAGGTCGCAAGTTCTCTCCACAAGGCGAAGACCTAGAAGCGGCAATTGAATACTGGGACACATTGAAAACCGATGCTGACGCTAAATTCGATGCGGTTGTTACATTAGAAGCGGCAGACATCAAACCACAAGTCACTTGGGGAACAAACCCAGGTCAGGTTATCTCGGTAGACACACCAATCCCAGCACCTGAAAGCTTCGCTGACCCTGTAGAAAAAGCATCTGCAGAAAAAGCGCTGGCTTACATGGGCCTTGAAGCCGGTAAATCTCTATCTGATTACAACGTAGATAAAGTGTTCGTTGGTTCTTGTACTAACTCTCGTATCGAAGACATGCGTGCAGCAGCAGCGGTAGCGAAAGGCCGTCAAGTAGCGAAACATGTTCAAGCGCTTATCGTTCCGGGTTCAGAGCAAGTTAAAGCACAAGCTGAAGCTGAAGGCCTAGATAAGATCTTCATCGAAGCCGGCTTTGAATGGCGCTTACCAGGCTGTTCTATGTGTCTTGCAATGAACAACGACCGTCTTGGTCCACAAGAGCGCTGTGCTTCTACATCAAACCGTAACTTTGAAGGTCGCCAAGGCCGTGATGGTCGTACGCACCTAGTTAGCCCAGCAATGGCAGCCGCAGCGGCAATCGCTGGTCACTTTGTCGATATTCGTGAACTTTAATTAGAGGATTTAACATGTCAGGTTTTCAACAACACACCGGATTAGTCGTTCCTCTAGATACGGCCAACATCGATACTGATGCGATCATTCCAAAGCAGTTTCTACAGAAAGTAAACCGCATCGGTTTTGGTAAGCACTTGTTCCACGATTGGCGCTTCTTAGATGACGCAGGCCAGCAACCAAACCCTGAATTTGTAATGAATGAAGAACGCTACCAAGGCGCTTCAATTCTTCTAGCTCGTGAAAACTTTGGTTGTGGTTCATCTCGTGAACACGCACCTTGGGCACTTGCTGATTACGGCATTCAAGTGATTATTGCGCCAAGCTTTGCCGACATTTTCTACGGTAACTCGATCAACAACCAAATGGTGCCAGTTCGATTGACTGAGCAAGAAGTGGATGAGCTATTCCAATTCGTTGAAGCGAATGAAGGTGCAGAAATCACAGTTGACCTAGAAGCAATGAAAGTTAGCGCGGACGGTAAAGAGTACTCGTTTGAAATTGATGAGTTCCGTCGTCACTGCTTACTGAATGGCCTAGATAACATCGGCCTAACACTTCAACACGCCGATAAGATTTCAGAGTTTGAAGCTAAGATTCCTAGCTTTCTAAAATAAGAAGTCTTGAAATAGAATCGCACTGTTTTGTGTACACATAAAAGGTTGGCCTAATGCCAACCTTTTTTATTTGGCTGAGTTTTTAGCTTAACTTAATGTGTTTATTAAGCTCTGCTCTGTTATTTAACTGAAGAGCCATGAAAGAAAATCGCAAAGCATAAGGTCTTAGTAGTCAGTCATCAGGAGAATGCCATGAAACAACTACTCGTTATTATCAGCCTACTTTTCTCAACCTTAGCTTGGTCTGCACCTAAATCCGATCTTTGGCCATACTGGAATCAAAGCGACGAAACCAATCTAGAACAGGTATCTCATCAAGATTGGCAGCGATTCCTCGACAACTACTTAGTTCAACAAGGTCAAAATACCCTAGTTCGCTACCAAGCGGTGAACACTGCCGATAAGACCAAACTCAAGCAATACATCAAGAGACTAGAACAGGTTAATCCGCTCGACTATTCAAAAGCGGAGCAGTATGCCTATTGGGTTAATCTATACAACGCCGTGACTGTCGATTTGATTCTAGATGCCTACCCAGTTAAATCTATCACTAAGCTCGGAGGCCTATTTAGCTTAGGCCCATGGGGAGATGATGTCGTCATCGTCAATGGAAAATCACTGACACTCAATGATATTGAGCATCGGATTTTAAGACCTATTTGGCAAGATCCCCGTACACACTACGCGGTAAATTGTGCGAGTTTAGGTTGCCCTAACCTCCAACCTCAAGCCTTTACTTCTGACAACACCGAAACTCTACTGGAACAAGCAGCTAGTGAATTTGTAAATAGTGACAAAGGCGTACTGGTTACAAATAAGAAGCTCCAACTATCATCAATTTACGAGTGGTTTGCTGTGGATTTTGGTGACCAAAAGCAGCTTATTCAACACCTAGACCAATATCGAGTTAAGTCAGTACCGAGTACTAACAAAATCAGCTATGAGTACGATTGGTCACTCAACCAAGCTAACTAGCTCTAATGCTAAAATTCATAACTAAAGCACAACAAAAAAAGAGACTAGAGGTTTTTATTAACCTATAGCCTCTTTTTTATCTATTAGACCATATCTCTACAATTAAAAGCTTGAGCCCGGTTGCTGCAAGAATTCTACTTCTTCAGGAGTCGAAGTTCGCCCTAGCACCTCATTGCGGTGCGGGTAACGACCAAAACGCTCGATGATAACCTTATGCTTAAACTCAAAATCCAAATTATGTTCTAATCCCGTTTGAGAAAAGAGCTCCACGGCTTGTTCATGGACTAACAAAGACTCACTGTGCATATAAGGCATATACAGGAAGCTTTTTTGTTGCTCATTAAGTTGGTGATCAAAACCACCCGCTACCGCCTCTTGGGCTAGAGCCAACGCCATAGGGTCAGCCGAAAATGCAGCAGGGCTATTTCTGCCAATATTTCTCGAAAACTGATCCAGTACAATAATCTCAGCTAAACGCCCTTGCGCATTTTGACGCCATTCAAACAGCTCTCCTTGAGCTGCTGATTGGTGTAAGTCAGAGAAGCGAATCTCAATCAAAGCATCAATTTCTTCGCCGCCAGTAAACCAATCTTTTGGCGTCAATTCATCGAACCAAAACTCTAGAACATCCTGATACGTTACCGTCATATAATTCCCTTTAATAAAAACCGAGTCATTTAATGTCATGACTCGGTTTAGTGTTCGATTACTTAAAACCTTTAACCTTCTTGATTAGGTCATAAGCATTTTGAATCTCTTGCGATTTCTCTTTCGCAACGTTCATCATCTCAGGCGGTAAGCCCTTCGCCATCAGTTTATCTGGGTGATGTTCATTCATCAGTTTGCGGTAGGCTTTCTTCACCTCTTTACCGTCAGCACTTTCACTCACACCAAGAACTTTATATGCATCGCCTAGCTGGTTCTGTTGTGAAGCCTGTTGCCAACCTGATGATTGCCCATGGCCTTGATGACCACCAAAGCTTCCACCTTGCTGTTGGAAACGGAATGCAGCTTCTTGCATCTGCAAGCGGCGTTCTAGTTGCTCAGCAGAAAACCCAAGGCCTTGCGCTATTTTATGCAGAACCTGACGCTCACTCGGGTGCAGACTTCCATCCGCAAATGCAGCAGATACTTGTAGCTCTAAAAAGAACTGTAGTAAATCAAAACGGCCACCCGATGAGATTTTCACACGCTCAAGTACATCACTTAATGGAAAATCACTCTCCTTGCCGTCACGGAATGCATCTTGCGCCGCTTTGCGTTGTTCTCCATGCAGGTTCATGCGTTCCATCATGGTGGAAGCGAGTTGAATCTCTTCTGGCGTTACCTGCCCTTTCGCTTTGGCAACGTGCCCCATAACCGCAAAAGCGGATTTAAAAAACTCGTTCTGTCTTTCTGCTTGGCTTGGACCTCGACCAAAACCAGAACTATTGAAGCCTGATTGGTTCAATCGGCGAGCTTTATCGAATTGGTGTCCTAAAAACAGACCAAAAACTAAACCGAGCGGCCCTCCAAATAAAAAGCCAAAAAACGCGCCCAAAATTTTGCCAAATATTTGCATTATGTGTTCTCTATCTATGAATTTTATCTGAGTAATGCTGTCTGATGATGCTGAATGCTATTATTTCCTTTATCATAAGGAAAATGCTTTATTAATTGGATTGATACTAGATCAACCCTTCATCTAGTGACACAGGATAGTTCAACTTCATGCAATCTTTTTCCCGCACCTTGTTAGCCGCGTCTATAAGTACGGCGTTATACGTGTCGACAACTCAAGCTGAAACAATCACCGATAGTAGTGTGCAGGAAATGCCCTCTATAGATCAATGCTTGATCGAACCCGCTGCAGAAAACGAGACACAGCTACCCGCTCACGTTGAGTCAGATCGCTTAGAAGCTATCAATGGTGAAAAGGCAATATATTCAGGAGATGTAAGAGTTACGCAAGGAAATAAGACCATCCTTGCTGATAATGTAACGCTTCACCAACAAGAAAATATCGTTGTAGCTGAAGGCAACGTAAACTTTAGTGATGGTCAAATTAAATCGGTGTCAGATAGAGCGACTAACAATCTGACTACCGATGAGATGACGTTAGAAAATACCGATTACGAATTTCTCTGCGAACCAGGTCGCGGAGATGCTGTTTATATCGCAAAAACAGGTAAAGCGGTTTATGAGATTGAAGATGGCTCGATTACCTCTTGCCCGATTGGTGACAATGCTTGGCGTCTAAGAGCATCGAGTATCGATGTCGACCAAGACGAAGAACAAGCCACTTTTTATAACCCACGCTTTGAAATCCAAAGTGTTCCGGTATTTTACCTACCGTACTTAACGGTTCCTATTGGTGATACTCGTAAAACCGGTTTCTTGTATCCAACCGTTTCATACGGTTCAAGCGACGGTTTTGAAGCTGAAATCCCAGTTTATTGGAACTTGGCACCAAACTACGACTTGGAAACCACTTTTAAGTACATGCAGGAGCGTGGTACACAACTTAACAGTAAATTCCGTTACTTGAGCGATTTTGGCTCAGGTAGTATCGAGTCTGAATATTTGCCGGATGACAAAAAATACTCAGAAAAAGGTGACCGTTGGGGTGCTCAACTCCAACATTCAGGGATATTCCAGCAATCGTGGTTGTTTGAAGTCGACTATTCAAAAGTCAGTGATATTGATTACTTTACCGATCTAAGTTCTGGTATTGGTAACCGTGAAGATGGCCAACTACTTCAGGAAGGCCGAGCGACATACCGTTCCCAAAACTGGGATGCATCGGTACTTGTTCGAGATTTCCAAGTTCTGACTACAAGCAATAACCTACCTTACCGCCTAATGCCACAGCTAGAGTACAATTACTATGCTCCTGAAGTGATGGAGTATTTAGATTTCGACATGATCAGTCATGTCTCAATATTTGATACCGACGCTGCAGGTAAACCATCTGCGAACCGTATTCACGTGGAACCTGGCATTACCATTCCTGTAGGCAATACTTGGGGTACTTGGACAACAGAAGCTCGACTACTTGGTACTTACTATCAACAAGACCTTGATGGCGTTGATACCGGCGCAGGCTCTGATTATGAAGGCTTGGAAGAATCAGTAAGTCGAGTTATTCCAGAGTTTAGAAGCCACGCAGGTATCGTTCTTGAACGTGATACAAAAATTGTGGGCAATTACACTCAAACACTCGAACCTCAAGTTCAGTATCTTTACGTACCAGAAGAAGATCAAAGTGACATTGGTCTTTACGATACGACACTACTGCAGACCGATTACTATGGTCTATTTAGAAGCCGTAAATATAGCGGTGTTGATCGTATCGCATCTGCGAATCAAATTAGTTATGGTGCATCATCTCGTTTCTTCGATGATGAGTATAAAGAGCGTTTGAATATTTCTTTTGGTCAGATTTTTTATATCGATAAAGATACAAAACAGACTTTAGACAACGACGACTCTGATAACAAAACTAATTATTCGTCTTGGGCTATAGAAATGGACTTCAACTATGATGACTACCTGTTCTACCATGGTGGCGTGCAATACGATATTGACTCATCTTCGATGCAATTAGCGAATAGTACACTTGAATACCGCTTTGCTGGTGGTTACATACAAACCAACTATCGCTATGTTACAGAAGAATACATAAATGAAACTGTAGATTTTGACGTATCATCAATAACAAGAGATGGCATCTCTCAAGCCGGCTTACTCGGTGCGTACCAAATTTCACCGAAATGGAGCACAAGCGCTCAATATTTCTATGACTTAACAACACAAGAAGATCTAGAGTGGTTAGCTCGACTCAATTATAAATCGGATTGCTGGTACATCGGCTTTACCTATAGTAACCGTTTGACAAATAACATTAGTAATCCAAATACTACGCCTGAATATGAAAATAACTTCAGCGTTAACTTCGGTATTGTAGGCTTTGGTACCAACATTGGTTCTGACTCTGGCGCCGTTGGGGATAGTAGCTCCGACAACTCGCTGAGCTACGGTCGCCCATTCTTCTTAAATAACTAATTTTCTTTATTGATAAAACATCAGTAAATTTAAAGGATTACACATGACATTGTGGAAACGCACATTAATTGCTATCGCAGCGACTTGTACTTTATCAACAAGTTATGCCGCACCGGTCGAGCTCGATAGCGTAAAAGTTATCGTTAACGAAGGCGTTATCTTACAAAGCGACATCGATGCTTCGATGAAAACGCTGCGCGCAAATGCTAAAAAAAGCGGCCAAACACTGCCATCACAAGACGTGCTCAATGAGCAAGTGCTAGAAAAACTGATCATCGATACGATTCAAACTCAAGAAGCGGAACGCATTGGTGTCCGTATTGATGATGCTCGACTTGATCAAGCTATTGAAGGTATCGCGAAAGACAATAACCAAACGGTGGAACAGCTTACCGCATCGGTTGCGGAAGAAGGCCTTAGCTACAATGCATTTCGTGAGCAAGTAAGAAAAGAGATTGCAGCAAGTGAAGCGCGCAATGCCTTAGTTCGTCGTCGTATCAATATTCTTCCAGCGGAAGTCGATAACCTAGCGGATATCTTAGCGCAAGAGACTAACGCGACCGTTCAATACAAAATTGGCCACATTCAACTGCGCTTTAATGACGACCAAACCAAAGAAGAGTTAGAAGCTCAAGCTACTGAGCTAGTTGAAGAACTTAACTCAGGCAAAGATTTCAGCACTATGGCATATACTTACTCTAAGGGCCCTAAAGCACTGCAAGGGGGTGATTGGGGTTGGATGCGCAAAGAAGAGATGCCAACCATCTTTGCTGATCAAATCAAAATGCAGAACAAAGGCAGCATCATCGGTCCTTTCCGAAGCGGCGTTGGTTTCCATATTCTGAAAATTGAAGATGTGAAAGGCTTAGAAACTGTTGCGGTAACTGAGGTGAATGCACGTCATATTTTGATTAAGCCTACAGTGATCCTAAGTGATGATGGCGCGAAGGAACAACTTGAAGAAATCACACGCCGCGTAAACGCAGGTGAAGCGAGCTTCGGTGACCTTGCTCAGCAATACAGCCAAGACCCAGGTTCTGCAGTACAAGATGGTGAGCTAGGCTACCAAACACCAGATTTGTATGTACCAGAGTTCAAACACCAAGTAGAAACGCTACCTGAAGGCAAGATTAGTGCGCCATTCAAAACCGTACACGGTTGGCACATTGTTGAAGTACTAGACCGTCGCGAAGTAGACCGTACCGATTCAGCTTTGAAAAACAAAGCTTACCAAATTCTATTTAACCGTAAATTCAACGAAGAAGCTGGCGCCTGGCTACAAGAAGTAAGAGCAAGTGCCTTTGTTGAAATGGTTGAGGACGACCAAGATGACAGCAACTAAACGTATTGTCATAACCGCAGGTGAACCAGCAGGTATAGGTCCAGATTTAACTCTGGCTCTATCTCAAGAAAGCTGGCCTCATCAACTCGTGGTTTGTGCTGATAAAACACTGCTATCCGAGCGAGCTAAAATTCTTGGCATCGAAGTCGATCTGCTGGATTATGACGCAAGTGCAGCTAAGACACCTCAACGCGCTGGTACACTGGTAGTGAAACACGTTCCACTAGCTGAAACGGCGGTTGCAGGCCAACTCAACGAAGCTAACGGTCATTACGTATTAAATACTTTAGAAACCGCAGCAATTGGCTGTATGAATGATGAATTTGATGCTATTGTCACCGGCCCTGTTCACAAGGGTGTAATTAACCGAGCTGGCGTTGCTTTTAGCGGCCATACCGAGTTCTTTGCAGAGAAGTCCAATACGCCACTGGTGGTGATGATGTTGGCAACTGAAGGGCTGCGTGTTGCACTAGTAACAACTCACATCCCACTAGCTTATGTATCTCAAGCAGTGACCGAAGACAGATTAGAGCAAATTATTACTATTCTGAATAAAGATTTGGTTGAAAAATTTGCTATTGAGAAACCAACTATCTACGTGTGTGGCTTGAATCCACATGCTGGTGAAGATGGTTGCTTAGGGCGTGAAGAAATTGAAACCATCACCCCGACGCTAGAAAAAATTCGCCAAATAGATGGCATCAATTTAGTTGGCCCATTGCCAGCAGATACCATCTTTAATGAAAAATATTTGCAAGATGCAGATGCTGTTTTAGGTATGTATCACGACCAAGTACTCCCGGTATTGAAATACAAAGGGTTTGGTCGCTCAGTGAACATCACGCTTGGCTTACCGTTTATTCGCACATCAGTCGACCACGGTACCGCCTTAGACTTGGCAGGGAAAGGCCAAGCCGATACAGGGAGCTTTAGAACAGCGCTCACGCACGCCATTGAATTAGTAGAGAAAAAGCAATGAGAAATGATGTCCACTTAGGGCACAAAGCGCGTAAACGTTTTGGTCAAAACTTCCTTAACGATCCATACATTATTGATGGCATCGTATCGAGCATTAACCCATTACCTGGTCAAAACTTGGTAGAGATCGGTCCTGGTCTAGGCGCTATTACTGAGCCTGTGGGTAAGCTTGTCGATAAATTTACTGTTATCGAATTGGATAGAGACCTTGCAGAACGTCTGCGTAACCATCCGGATCTGGCTGATAAGCTAACGATCCGTGAAGGCGATGCGATGAAGTTTGACTTCCAAGAACTGGTTAAACCAAACAACAAGCTACGTATTTTTGGTAACTTGCCATACAACATCTCTACACCATTGATGTTCCACCTTTTTGAATTCCATAAAGACGTGCAAGACATGCACTTTATGCTTCAAAAAGAAGTAGTTAACCGTCTAGCCGCTGGCCCAGGCAGCAAAGCTTACGGCCGTCTTACTGTGATGGCTCAGTACTACTGTAAAGTGACACCTGTGCTAGAAGTGCCACCAACGGCCTTCGTTCCGCCACCGAAAGTAGACTCTGCAGTTGTTCGCCTACAGCCATACGAAGTGCTGCCTTACCCGGCAAAAGATCTGAAATGGCTTGATCGCGTATGTCGTGAAGGCTTTAACCAGCGTCGTAAAACGGTTCGCAACTGCTACAAGAGCTTGATCGATAAGGAAGTACTGGAAGAGCTTGGTATCAACCCAAGCATGCGTCCTGAGAACTTAACGCTCGAGCAGTTTGTCGACATGGCAAACTGGTTGTACGATAGTCACAACGCTGACAAATAAATAAAAAAGGCTCCTACACTTCGGTTAGGAGCCTTTTTTATGTAATACTTTAATTACATTAAGTATATCAACAACAAAAGGTGCGAATATGGATATATCTACGCCTTGTATCAAATGCCAGGTTCACTCTAAGTACATAGAAGAACAATCTGAGCCAACGAAGAATCGTTACGTCTTCGCCTACATTATTACCATCAAAAATCTAAGTAAAACAACGGTGCAGCTTATGTCTCGCCGCTGGTTAATTACCGACTCTAACGGCAAGCAACTCACCATTGAGGGTGATGGTGTGGTTGGGCAACAACCCGTGATTGAAGCCAACGACGAATACACCTACACAAGTGGCACTGTCATCGAAACCCCTGTTGGCGTTATGCAAGGTCACTACGTGATGACCGATAACAAGGGCATTGATTTTATTACCGAAGTTGACCCATTCAGACTCGCAATCCCTAATATTCTTAATTAGCCGTACATCCGTATCTACAGGAAATTATTGTGTCGAATTATATTGTCGGAGACATCCAAGGGTGCTTCGACGAACTTCAATTACTGCTTGAAGCTATTAACTTTGATAAACACCAAGATACCTTATGGGTAGCTGGAGACCTAGTCGCTCGAGGCCCAAAATCATTGGAAACTCTACGCTTTATTCGTAGCCTTGGTGACGCAGCTAAGGTTGTATTAGGCAACCACGACTTGCACCTTCTGGCGGTATCCTTAGGGCTATTTCCAGCGAAACCAAAAGATAAGACTCAAGCGATTCTTGATGCTGAAGATCGTGAACGACTACTCGAATGGTTAAGGCAACAACCTTTGCTTCAAGAACACCCGGAGTTCGTGATGTGCCATGCAGGTATCTCGCCGCAATGGAGCATAGAAACAGCACGTATCGAAAATCAAGAGGTTGTATCCTTGCTGAAGTCGGACAGATGGCAATGGCTTATCGAAAACATGTACAGCAACACGCCTGATTTATGGCATCAGGATTTACATGATATTGAGCGCTATCGCTATGCAATCAATAGCCTTACAAGAATGCGCTTCTGTTTTGAAGACGGTCGACTCGACATGGCATGTAAGCTACCACCCAATGAAATTACCGATGAACCATTAGTACCGTGGTTTGACCTTCCACAACGCATAAAGCTCGATAAAACCGTTGTTTTTGGACACTGGGCTGCACTTGAAGGCTATAACGGAAAAGACGTGATTGGACTTGATACTGGCTGCGTTTGGGGAGGAGACTTAACCGCACTTCGCTGGGAAGACAAACAGTTTTTTACTCAAAAAGCGTTGTAGATATACGAAACACTTGCGCTACTCGTGCAGCAGCGCAAGTGTTTTTAAATTAGGACTTAACGCTCTAGAATCACAAACTCCATGTTGTGTTTGTTTTTCTCGTCAGCTTGATAGCTCTCGTTAAAGCTCTGCTTCCAACCTTCACCCCAGTCTGGAAATTGTGTATCTCCATCGACATCAAAATCGATATAAGTCAGATACAACTTGTCTGCTTTAGGTAGGCAAGTTTCATAGATTGAACCACCACCGATAATCATCACTTCATCGACATCGTTGACCAGCTCTAGTGCTTTATCAATCGAAGTAACCGTCGTCACCCCTTCAATTTCCAAGTTCGCATCACGGCTAATCACAACATTTAATCGACCAGGTAAAGGACGCCCGATCGAATCATAGGTTTTACGCCCCATGACTACAGGCTTACCCATAGTCGAGCGTTTAAACCATGCAAAATCCGCAGGCAAGTGCCAAGGCATCTGGTTGTCTTTACCTATTACACGGTTGTTTGCCATTGCTGCAATCATACTGATGATCATAAATCGAAAGTCCTGTCCTTAACTGAAAGAGATTTGATGCTAGACGATAGGTCTGCGTCGGTAGAATAACAGCCCTGGTACAGCTAAGCCAACCGCCAGTCCAGCGATAATGAACATTGATTTCAAAAAGTTCTCCATCAACATTGCCAGTAACTCAGGCGTATAGCCTGCCCTGTTAATCTCTACCATAGCAATCATTGCCTTGAAGGCAAACACGCCTGGGACCATAGGAATCAAGGCAGCAACCGTAAATACCTTAGGATGCGCTAACAGTTTATGTGACCAATGAACCCCTATCATGCCAACCACCGTCGCGGCAAAGAACGTTGCCCATTCGATTGGAATACCAAAGTGCATCATCAGATAACGGCTACCATGGCCGATAGAGCCGCCAAGTGCACAATAAATTAAAGCGCGTTGCGGGACGTTAAACACCAATGCGAATCCAACCGCAGGAATCGCGGCGAAAAACATATCATTGAGCAAACCTAAAAACAGTTCGAAAATACTCATTAGCTCGCCCATCCCCAAACATCAGATAAACTCATCGCTGCCACAATACCCAAGCTCGTCGCCAAAGTTAATAAGCTGGCCATGGTAAAGCGCGCTAACCCCATATTAATATGGCCTTTAAGCATATCAGCGACAGAGTTAATCAGAGGGAAGCCGGGTACTAACATCAATACCGATGAAGCCATCACGATCGTGGGCTGTCCGCCAATATTGTAAAGTACGGCTTGAGCAGAGATGGTAGTGGTAACGAATGCGGTGATCGCAAAATTTAATAAAGGATTGAAATGACGATGGCCAATTTCTTGTCTGACGATCATGCCACAGGCTGAAGCAATAAAAGTCATCATGAATACCTGCCAATCTCCGCCCGCAAGACGGCTAAAAGAGGCACATGATAATCCTATCATCACAACCACTAGCCAACGGTTATAGCGCTCGGGGCTTATGTTTTGAATCTTTTTATACGCCAAATCATAATCAAGAATTCCCTTCTCCATCATGATGCAAATGCGTTGAATGTCAGTGATAACCTGCATGTTAATGCCACGATCAGCACAACTTCGAGTGGTGGTAATACAGTGATCATCCATCACAGTAGTAACAACAAGCGCATTGGCTGACAGTGCGACTTCAACCTCATTCACCCCACAAGCAATGCCGATACGGCGCATGATATCGCCGACCAGTGTGCTCTCGGCTCCGTGAGCCAATAACATTTGTCCCGATTGAGCGACAAGTCTTGAGATCGCTCTTTGCTTTGATGCCATGATTTCCTTCCCATAGGCGTTATACCAATCACAGTAAGTAAGTGTTCAGAAATAGCGCAAGAAAAAAGCTTGAGAACAAGGCAGAGATTTTCGATAAGTAGTTATTCTACAATCAAAATCTCTAACGCAGTTATCGAGCGTTTTAACAAGCTAGGGTGACCAGTTATTTACTACGATTGGTATTAATTATCTAGAAATAAAGTCTGCATTAAAATTCGACAGTACATAATGATTTAGATACAAAAAAACCGCAATTTTCATTGCGGTTTAATAAAACTATCAGTGTACTTGGAAAAAGCGACCGATGATTTATGAGAAGTTAAGAGGGATTAGTCACGAACATAGATAACATGACCGTCATCTTCTTCGTCATCCCAATCATCCCAATCGTCGTCATCTTCAGTAACGACATTCTTACCGCTCATTGCATCTTTATGGTAGTCATCCCACATAAAGTCTACTTTCTCTTCTTCTTCAACTTCTACAACTTCACGAGGTAGGTTTTCCATAAACTCACCTAGTTTGAAGCAAAGATCTTTGGTGCCGATTTTATTCACTGCAGAGATCTTGAAGTACTCGCCTTCCCAGCCCAAAGCATCGATGATTTCTTGAATCTTTTCGTCTGCTTCGTCTTCTGGCATTAGGTCAACTTTGTTGAACACTAACCAACGAGGTTTTTGTGAAACTTTTTCACTGTATTGCTCAAGCTCATCAATGATCGTCAGTGCATTCTGAATAGGATCAGATTGATCGATCGGCATAATATCGATCATATGCAGAAGAACACGACAGCGCTCAAGGTGCTTAAGGAAACGAATACCAAGGCCTGCTCCATCAGCTGCACCTTCGATTAGACCAGGGATATCGGCAACAACGAAGCTCTTTTCAGGAACAACACTCACTACACCCAAGCTTGGGATCAAGGTAGTGAACGGGTAATCAGCCACTTTTGGTTTCGCAGCAGATACTGAACGAATAAAAGTAGATTTACCTGCGTTTGGTAAGCCAAGCATACCAACGTCAGCTAATAGAAGAAGCTCTAAACGCAGTTCGCGAACTTCGCCTTTAGTACCCATTGTCTTTTGACGAGGAGCGCGGTTAACAGACGATTTAAAACGCGTGTTACCAAGACCGTGCCAACCACCTTTACCAACCATCACTTTCTTGCCGTGTTCAGCAACTTCAGCAACGATTTCGTTGGTGTGGATATCAACTGCACGAGTACCTACAGGCACTTTCAGTGTAATGTCTTTACCACGTTTACCAGTACAGTTACCACCGCGACCGTTCTCACCACGCTCTGCGTTGTAAAAACGTTGGAAACGATAATCGATCAGTGTGTTTAAGTTCTCATCCGCTTGGATGTAAACATCACCACCATCACCGCCGTCGCCGCCATCAGGGCCACCTTTAGCGACGAATTTTTCGCGCCAAAAGCTAACTGTACCATTACCGCCATCACCGGCTTCTATTTTTACTACCGCTTCATCAACGAATTTCATTTTTTAACTCCGCACTTACGTTGCGTTACCACTCATCAAGGAGTGATATAAATTCTAGCAGATCCGTGTTTAGATCGATCACCTAAGATCTAGGCCGACCTGCAACCAAGGAACAAAGAAGGAGAGGTTCTTTGCTAAGCTTATTAAAGCTAAGGCAAGAGCGTCTGCTTTTTTATTCTCGCTATAAATAAAAAACCCTGCCGAATCGGCAGGGCTTTTGAATTCAGCTTGAAAGCTAATAAGATAATCTAATTAAAGATTAAATTACTCAGCTTCGATGCTTACAAACTTACGGTTTTTAGGACCTTTAACAGCAAATTTCACTTTACCTTCAGTAAGAGCGAAAAGAGTGTGGTCTTTACCGATGCCAACGTTTGTGCCAGCGTGGAATTTAGTACCACGTTGACGAACGATGATGTTACCTGCAAGAACAGATTCACCACCAAAACGCTTAACACCAAGACGTTTGCTTTCTGAATCGCGGCCGTTATTAGTAGAACCGCCAGCTTTTTTATGTGCCATTGTTAAACTCTCCTAATACTTAAGCGTTAATGCCAGTGATTTTCACTTCAGTGAACCACTGACGGTGACCAGCTTGCTTACGCGAGTGCTTACGACGACGGAACTTAACGATTTTTACTTTATCGCCACGACCGTGTTGTACTACTTCTGCAGTAACCTTGCCACCTTCAACAAGAGGTGCACCAACAGCGATTTCTTCGCCGTTAGCAACAAGAAGAACTTTATCAAATTCTACAGTTGCACCAGTTTCAACGTCTAATTTCTCTAAACGAAGTGTTTGACCTTCGCTTACTCGGTGTTGTTTGCCACCAGATTGGAAAACAGCGTACATATTTTACTCCGCTTTTTCCGCACAGCCTATGGTTGTTAATTGTACAACTCGGGTGTGCGCTAAACTAATCAATAGGGCGCAGATTCTACGGGAATCATGGCGCTATGACAAGCCATATTTTTAAAAAATTGGCGAAAACCTGTTCGCCAAAGAAAAGTGCGGCAATCATGCCCTTTAGCGATGTATTAATCAACGTTTTTTAGTGTATTATTCAACAATTAAATACAACGTATAAGCCTTACAGGGTCTAACTTCAGCCGGATGAACAATGGATTTTAAAGCTATCCAAACGCTTACTGCCAATGATATGGCAAAAGTGAATGAAACAATTCAAGCCCAACTTAATTCTGACGTAAGTTTAATCAACCAGCTTGGTTTTTATATCGTTAGCGGTGGTGGCAAACGCCTACGCCCTTTGCTTGCTCTTTTATCTGCTCGCGCACTTGGTTACCAAGGTGAAGCTCATATCACCTCTGCAGCCTTTATCGAGTTTATTCACACAGCAACCCTACTTCATGATGATGTCGTCGACGAATCGGACATGAGACGCGGTAAAGCGACAGCCAACGCAGCTTTTGGTAATGCTGCTAGCGTTTTGGTGGGTGACTTTATTTATACTCGCTCATTCCAAATGATGACAACGCTAGGATCCTTAAAGATCCTTGAACTAATGAGTGAAGCAGTAAACGTGATTGCCGAGGGTGAAGTTCAACAGTTAATGAACTGCAACAACCCAGACACCACTGAAGAAAGCTACATGCAAGTGATCTACTCTAAGACCGCTCGCCTGTTTGAAGCCGCAACACAAATCGGTGCCATCCTTAGCGAATCATCACCAGAAATCGAAACGGCAATGCAAAACTACGGTAAATACCTAGGCACCGCATTCCAACTGATTGACGATGTGATGGACTACACTGCTGATGGTAAAGAGATGGGCAAGAACGTTGGTGACGACCTTGCTGAAGGCAAACCAACGCTGCCTTTACTATATGCAATGCACAATGGTTCTCCTGAACAAGCAAGCATGATTCGTGAAGCAATTGAGAAAGCGAACGGCATGGAACGTCTCGACGACATTATGGCGGTGATGAAAGACACAGGCTCATTAGAGTACACGACTAATAAAGCCTATGAAGAAGCCGACAAAGCGATTGCTGAGCTTTCTGTACTGCCTGACTCTGAATATAAGCAAGCACTAACCACACTTGCGCACTTGGCTGTTAAACGCAGCAAGTAACTTTGTAGACTGTCTTCTATATAGCGACATTACATAGATAATAAAAAAGAGCCTCAGGGCTCTTTTTTTGATCCTCACGAAAATCTTTTCAAATCCACTGTCAATAACGACTCGACTCTAACGACAACGGAAGTTGAGCTTCGACTTCTTCTATCTCTTCCAGCGGCACTGCGTACTGCTCGTGGCTATTGTATGACTCAACCAACGCAAATTGCTCTTGCTCATCTATAACGAGGATCTTTCCCAATCTACCTAAATGGAAATGGACGTTCATTCCTTTTTGAATACGACTCATAACTGCTGCCCCACTTACATCTCTAAAACACTATTTACGAACGAGGCAAATCCTAGGATCAAAAAAGCCGATCATAATGACCGGCATTTATTAGTAATTTTAAATTGAGTTAAATGCTGTATCGCTTACTTAGCGAACTCAACACCAATCTCAATATCGCCATTTAGTGTTTCAAGCATGCTGTCTAAAGCGTTACGCTCGAAGTCGCTTAGTTCACCGTAGCTAAGGATCGCTTCTGCACCCTCTTTACCTAGCTTAACAGGCTGAGCGAAGAATGGTGCGTGTTCGCCTTCACCTTCAACGTATGCACATTCGATCACGTTTTCTTCACCTTGAAGTGCTTTAACTAGTGCAAGACCGAAACGACAAGCCGCTTGACCCATAGACAGTGTCGCACTGCCGCCGCCAGCTTTAGCTTCTACTACTTCAGTACCTGCATTTTGGATGCGAGTCGTTAGCGCTGCAATTTCTTCATCAGTGAACTCTACGCCTTCAACTTGAGAAAGCAGAGGAAGGATCGTTACGCCTGAGTGACCGCCGATAACAGGAACACGGATGTCGCCTGGATCTTTATCTTTTAGTTCAGCAACGAACGTTTCAGAACGAATCACATCAAGAGTCGTAATACCGAATAGGCGACGCTTATCGTAAACACCTGCTTTCTTGAGTACTTCAGCTGCGATTGGCACTGTTGTGTTTACTGGGTTAGTGATGATACCAACACAAGCAGTAGGACAAGTAACTGCGATTTTCTCTGCAAGAGACTTAACAATGCCAGCGTTCACATTGAAAAGATCCGCACGATCCATACCAGGCTTACGAGCAACACCCGCTGAAATAAGTACAACATCCGCACCTTCTAGTGCTGGTGTTGGATCTTCACCCGCGTAACCTTTGATCGAAACAGGCGTTGGGATATGGCTAAGATCGGCAGCAACACCCGGTGTTACCGGAGCGATGTCGTAAAGTGCAAGATCTGAACCAGCAGGTAGGCGGTTCTTAAGTAGTAGGGCTAGGGCTTGACCGATGCCACCAGCGGCACCAATAACAGCTACTTTCATTGTTATTCTCCTTGAGAGCTTTCTCTTATAGATTCTTTGTAGGGTAATTCTTGAGCTAAATCTAAGTTAAAAAACTATATTAATCACAAAGTGATTACAATCAATTAACGCTAGCTTTGCGACTTCGCGCAAGTCAATAAAACCGTGCTACACAGCAAGTTCGCATTATGGCGATAATCGACTGAAATAACAAAATAAGTCGTCGCAAATAACACATTATTCTATTAAATATTTACAGTGATATGACTAACAAATTACAGGGATGTTTTGGCTAAAATTGAATATGTATGCGAGAATATGCAAACATCTTTGTTAATGAATAAGAATGACATATGCGCAATACAGAAAAGCAAGACAACTTAGTTCGTGCATTTAAAGCCTTACTAAAAGAAGAACGTTTTGGCTCACAAGGCGAAATTGTAGATGCACTAAAACACGAAGGTTTTGAAAGCATCAACCAGTCTAAAGTCTCGCGTATGTTAACCAAGTTTGGTGCCGTTCGAACTCGTAACGCAAAAATGGAGATGGTTTACTGTCTTCCTGCTGAACTGGGTGTTCCGACAGTTTCTAGCTCTTTACGAGAATTAGTACTAGATATTGACCACAACAATGCATTAGTTGTGATACACACTGGCCCTGGTGCAGCTCAGCTTATCGCTCGCTTATTAGACTCACTAGGTAAGTCGGAAGGGATACTGGGTGTAGTCGCGGGTGATGACACTATCTTTATTACTCCAACGTTATCGGTTACCACTAAGCAACTGTTTGATTCTGTGTGCGAACTGTTTGAATACGCAGGATAATTGCTCACTGTTTCATAACTATCAGCCTTACTAATGGATCACGAACATCTATTCGCTTCGTGATCCAAATCACATCCTAGAATATCCATACACCCTTCCCGAAATCGCACTAAATCATTGATTTTAAAAAACTCAGTAGCAAATTAAACACGAGATCTAGACATCATTTGTTAGATTTTTTAGCTATATCTTTTAACATTCGAGTAATTTTCTGCCAATTTTTGATATTATTCAGCCACTTTTTCATCACATGGATTGAAAAAGGTGCCGTTTCCAAATAGGAAACTCCAGAAACGACTACACTTGTTTCAGGGTTAATAATGAATAAAGGAAGGGAAATTCATGGCATTTACCAAACTTATTAAAGTTGGTGCTATTGCAGCTGCTGTAATGGGCGCTGGCGCTGTTAACGCTCAAGAGTTCATCACAATTGGTACTGGTTCAGTGACGGGTGTTTACTACCCGACTGGTGGTGCAATTTGTAAACTAGTGAACAAGGGCCGCAAAGACCACAACATTCGTTGTTCTGTAGAGTCTACTGGTGGTTCAATCTACAACGTTAACACCATCCGTGCTGGTGAACTAGATTTCGGTGTTGTTCAATCGGACTGGCAATACCACGGCTACAACGGTACAAGTAAGTTCAAAGATCAGGGCGAATACAAGAAACTTCGCGCTATGTTCTCTCTACATACAGAACCGTTCAACATCATCGCTCGTACCGATGCTGGCATTAACAATGTTTCTGACCTAGCTGGTAAGCGCGTAAACATTGGTAATCCAGGCTCTGGTGACCGTGCAACTATGGGTGTTGTAATGGACGCAATGGGTTGGACGAACGACAGCTTCAAGCTTGCTTCTGAACTTAAAGGTTCTGAGCGTTCACAAGCACTTTGTGATAACAAGATTGATGCATTTATCTACATGGTTGGTCACCCGAACGGATCAATCAAAGAAGCAACAACGTCTTGTGATGCAAAATTGGTTTCGGCAACAGGTCCACAGATCGACAAGATCGTAGCTGAAAACCCATACTACGCTTACAGCACAGTTCCTGCTGGCATGTACCGTGGTACTGACGCTGACGTAAACAGCTTCGGTGTTGCAGCAACAATGGTAACAACTTCAGACGTTTCTGAAGAAGTTGCATACAACGTTGCTAAGGCAGTATTTGAAAACTTTGACACTTTCAAACGCCTACACCCAGCATTTGCTAACCTGAAAAAAGAAGACATGGTTAAAGCGGGTATCTCTATCCCTCTTCACCCAGGCGCAGCAAAATACTACAAAGAAGTGGGCCTTCTAAAGTAATTCTACTTTAAGCCTACTACACCAATAAGGAGGCTAGCCCTCCTTATTGGCTTTTCACGTTTTATAAAAATAACTTAAGTGAAAAGAGCAACCCTTTAAGTTTCTCCAATTTGGAGGACTTACCTTCGTATCAAGCCTAAGACAAAGACGAACAAAGAACGCATTTCCCTATCCATTCACTACACTAGATAGGAAATAAATAACGTTTGGTTGTTCGTAAGAAAAGGCAGACCATCAATAATAAGGATAAAGTACATGACGCAGACAACATCACCGTCTCCAGATGTGCAAGAAATGGTGGCACAATCAGATACTGGTGCGCGTAGCCCTCGTGGTATCCAAGGCCGTATTTTATGGTTTGTGCCTCTATGTTGGTCACTGTTCCAACTTTGGTATGCATCTCCGCTGCCGTTCATTTTTAACTTCGCAATTTTAAACGACACTGAAGCTCGAGCAATTCACCTTACGTTTGCTATTTTCCTAGCCTTTACCGCTTATCCAGCTATGAAGAACTCGCCTCGGGATCGCATTCCTGCAGTCGACTGGATATTGGCGCTAGTAGGTAGTTTTTCAGCTTCTTATATCTATATTTTCTACACTGAACTTGCCGGTCGTTCGGGCGCACCAACAACATTCGATATTGTTGCTGCTGTATTCGGCATGGTTTTACTGCTTGAAGCAACACGACGCGCTTTAGGTCCACCTCTTATGGTTGTGGCGGCAGTATTCCTACTTTACACCTTTGGCGGTCCACACATGCCAGACGTTATCGCCCATAAAGGTGCAAGCCTGAACAAGGCAATGTCGCACCTGTGGCTAACAACGGAAGGTGTATTCGGTGTTGCTCTTGGCGTATCAACGTCATTCGTATTCTTGTTTGTACTGTTTGGTGCAATGCTAGAACGTGCTGGTGCTGGTGCCTACTTCATCAAGGTTGCATTCTCTCTGCTTGGTCACATGAAAGGCGGCCCAGCAAAAGCAGCCGTTGTAGCCTCTGGGTTATCTGGTCTGGTATCAGGTTCATCTATTGCAAACGTGGTAACCACAGGTACCTTTACTATCCCGCTAATGAAGCGTGTTGGTTTCCCGGGCACAAAAGCAGGTGCGGTAGAAGTTGCGGCTTCAACCAATGGCCAACTAACGCCACCGATCATGGGTGCTGCGGCATTCTTGATGGTTGAGTATGTGGGCATCTCGTATGTGGAAGTTATCAAGGCGGCGCTACTGCCAGCTCTGATCTCTTACATAGCTCTGATTTACATCGTTCACCTAGAAGCATGTAAAGCTGGCATGACCGGCTTACCTCGTCGTCACACACCAACTATCGTACAAAGCCTACTCTCTTTCACTGGCACCATATTAGGTCTATGTGTTATTAGTGCCGCGGTTTACTACGGTGTGGGTTGGACGAAAGATGTATTTGGCGATGCTGCAACACCGATCGTAACTGTGGCGCTATTGATCGCTTATGTTGCTCTGGTTCGCGTATCAGCAAAATACGCAGCTGAAGGCGGCATGGAAATCGATGCGGACCTGAAAGAAGTTCCAGATCCAGGTCCAACAATTAAATCTGGTTTGCACTTCCTACTGCCTATCGTAGTGCTAGTTTGGTGTCTAACCGTTGAACGTTTCTCGCCAGGTCTATCTGCATTCTGGGCAACCGTCTTCATGATCTTCATTTTGATCACTCAGCGTCCTTTGATGACTCTGATGAACAAATCAGACGATCTTGCAGAGCAAACTAAAGCTGGTTTCGTTGATCTAGCAGAGAGCTTGGTTTCAGGCGCACGTAACATGATTGGTATCGGTGTAGCGACAGCTGCCGCAGGTACGGTTGTTGGTGTGGTGACTCTAACGGGTATCGGCCTTGTAATGACTGATTTCGTTGAGTTCATCTCAGGCGGTAGCATCATTCTTATGTTGCTATTCACCGCGGTAATCAGCTTGATCCTAGGCATGGGCTTACCAACCACAGCAAACTACATCGTTGTATCAACGCTAATGGCTCCGGTAATTGTTACTCTGGGCGCTGCGCACGGTCTTATCATCCCACTGATTGCGGTGCACTTATTCGTGTTCTACTTCGGTATTCTTGCGGATGACACACCTCCGGTAGGTCTGGCAGCATTTGCCGCAGCAGCTATTGCGAAATCAGACCCGATTCGTACAGGTATTCAAGGTTTTACCTACGATATCCGGACCGCAATCTTACCATTCATGTTCATATTCAATACCCAACTACTGTTGATGGGCATTGATTCTTGGTGGCACTTAGCGCTAACGATTTTCTCTTCGGTTACTGCGGTACTTATCTTTGCAGCAGCAACTCAAGGTTGGTGGTTCACTAAGAACAAGTGGTGGGAAACCATACTGCTTATCGTTCTGACTTTCTCTTTCTTCCGCCCAGGTTTCTGGTGGGACATGATCTACCCAGAGAAAGTTCTTTCGCCAGGAGTTGAGATCGCTCAAATCACAGAAAATCTATCTGTGGGACAATCACTTGAATTGAGAGTAGGTGGCGAAAACTTAGAAGGTAACTATTCTGAGAAAACAGTTCGCCTTCCGTTTGAAGATTCTGCGACAACAAGTGAAGACCGCATTGCTTCAATGGGCCTAATGCTGACACAAGCTGACAACAAGATGATTGTTGATATGGTTGAGTTTGGTAGCCCTGCAGAAGCCGCTGGCATTGACTTTGATTGGGAAATTAAATCCGTTATCCAAGATGCAGATCGACCAATGAAAGAGTGGGTATTCTTACCTGCCCTACTGATTTTGATTGGTTTAGCGATGAACCAAAGAAGGCGTGCTCGTAAGGATGAGATTAGCGCGTAATGGATAGAGCCAAGTAGCGCTCTACTCTATTTGGCTTTTTTACTACATGGAAAAGATAATTACAGCGTTTGGTATGTGCTAAGCGCTGCTCAAAAAGAGACGAATACATGTATAGACAAATCCTTGTTCCCGTTGATCTTAACGACAAAGGCTTTTCTGATAAAGCAGTCGAGCTAGCGGTATGGCACGCGAAACACAGCAATGCTGAAATCCACATTCTGAACGTACTACCGGGCATTCACATGTCGATGGTGGCGTCTTACTTCCCGAAAGATGCGGCGAACCAAATGAAGCTTGATGTTAAAAATCAGCTGAAAGAGTTTGCCGACAAACACATCGACGATGAAGTGGTGTATAAGGTTCACGTAGCTGAAGGTAAAACTTACACGACGATTCTTGATTACGCAGAAAAGCTTGGCGCCGACCTTATTGTGATGCCTAGCCATAAGCGTTCGAAAATCGACAAAGTGGTTCTTGGTTCTGTTGCAAGCAAAGTGGTACAGAACTCACCAATCAATGTATTGGTAGTTAAGCCGCAAGGCTAAATCACTTAATCGACATAACGATCTAAAAAGGTTGGCCCAAAAGCCAACCTTTTTTGTTTTGAACTCTACTCGCTTAATACCAATCGTAGTAAAGATCTCAAGAATCAACGCACTAAGTTTTGCGGATTACCTGCGACAAAGCCATCTATGTTGTCCATTAAGATATCCGACAGCTTTTGAATTGAACTGTCACTGCCCCATGCCACATGTGGTGTCAGCAGTAAATTTGGTAAGTGACTGTTGGCCAATAATGGATTCGACGTATCTGCAGGCTCTTGTGTGAATACATCCATACCTGCGCCTGCAATCTCATGTTTTTTCAAAGCCTCAACTAAGGCTTGCTCATCAACTAATCCACCGCGCCCTGCATTGATTAAGACTGCACTCGGTTTCATCATCGCGAGCTCTCGCTCTGAAATCAGGTTGCGAGTCGCATCAGTCAAAGGGCAATGCAGGCTGATCACATCCGCTTGCTTTAAAACAGTTTCAAAAGGTAGGTAGCCTTCTCGACAAGAGTCAGCCCCTTTGCGCTCAGCAAAAATAACTTTCATACCAATTGCTTTGGCTAATATTGCGGTTGCTTGCCCTAAGCTGCCACTGCCCATTAAGCCTAATGTGCTACCCGCCACGTCTTGAATCGGATGAGTAAAGAAACAGAACTGCTTACCCTTCTGCCACTCCCCGGCTTCAATGTCTTGATGGTAGCCAACAAGATTTCGCTTTAGCGTAAACAGCATAGCAATCACATGTTCAGGTACCGACTGAGTCGCATAGCCTTGCACATTAGCCACTGCGATATTACTGCCCTTGCAGTATTCCACATCAACATTGTTGACACCTGTAGCAGAAACAGCGATCAACTTGAGTTGTTGCGCTTGAGCTAAATTATCAGCGTTGAGCACAACCTTATTGGTGATAACAACATCTGCTCCCGCAACGCGCTCAGCAACGAGCTCTGGAGCAGTAAAATCAAACTCAATCCATTCATGTTCAAAGCTAAGAGGTTTTAAATTGATTTGAGATGGGATGGTAGCCCGGTCAAGAAAGACCACTTTCAACTTCGGCATTGTACGTCCTTGAATTGGTATTGATGACACCATTCTAAGCTTTTAGCTTTCTGTAGTCTGGAAGCTCTGGCGCAATTTCAAAGTGCTGTTCAATTTGTGGTGACGCTTGAGGGTAAAACTCACAAGGAACAAAGGCTTTGAACAGTTGGTTGTTCTCCGGATGATAGAAGCTCAGTTCACACGCATGTAAAGCTAATCTATCGCTATACTCAAAAGCTTCAGGCGTTGCATAAAACTCGTCGCCAACAATGGGCGTCCCTATTTCCATACAATGCACACGCAACTGATGAGAGCGACCGGTAATCGGCAGTAACTTCAACAAAGTGGTTTGAGTCTCTTCTTGCTCTACCACATAACGAGTCTGTGATGGCTTGCCATCATCAAAACACACTTTCTGCCTAGGGCGATTCGGCCAATCACAGATGAGTGGCAGATCAATAAGCCCTTCTTTTTCTTCTACTGCCCCCCACACTCGTGCGTAATAGAGCTTATGTGTCAGTCGATATTGGAACTGCTTCTTCAAATGCCGCTCAGCCTGCTTATGTTTAGCTAACAACATCAAGCCCGATGTCGACATATCCAAGCGATGCACGACCTGAATATCAGCAAACTCCTCAACCAACCGACTCCACATACTGTCGTAATGCTCTGGCAATCTTCCCGGCACTGAAAGTAGGCCTGCTGGCTTGTTCACCACAAGAATATCGTCATCTTGATAGACAATGTCGATCCACGGTTCACGTGGTGGTGTGTACAGCTCTAACGCCATTGAAGCCTCTAAATTACTGGTTAATAAATAATTTACGGTTAATTTGTTTATTAATAAATACAATTTCCAACATTTTTGTACATAAAAGTTGACGACTTTACAAAACATGGTATTGATAGGGTAACGGAAAATAAGAAGTCAGCATCAAAGGAAAAATGATGGAAAGTACGGTTAAAACAACCACCGAAAAAACACAAACCTCTGCTCCCCTATCAAGTTTAATCAAGTCTCTTGGCCCAGGCATTATGATGGCCGCAGCTGCGGTAGGTGGCTCACATTTAGTTGCCTCGACCAAAGCTGGTGCGATTTATGGCTGGCAGCTCGCCGCACTTATTATCCTGGTAAACATATTTAAATACCCATTCTTTAGAGCCGGTATCCAATATACTCTTGGCACAGGACAAAGCTTGGTTGAAGGTTACTCTAACCTTGGCAGACCTTACCTTGTAATCTTTTCGATATTGAGCGCAATTTCCGCCGTGGTAAATACTGCAGCACTACTGTTATTTAGTGCAAGCCTACTCAGTTACTTTATTCCTTTCGAATTGGCCACCAGCACATTGTGCATGATCGTTTTAGCGACCTGCTTGATCATTCTGTTTGCTGGCCATTATCGCGCACTTGATACGCTGTCCAAAGCGATCATGGCGATCCTGACCATCACAACCTTAGCTGCAGTCGCCATTGCTATAGGCTCTCCAGTCGAACCTGATGCTGCTTTTGTTCCACCGTCGCCTTGGTCATTGGCTGCTATTGGCTTTATCGTGGTGACTATGGGTTGGATGCCTGCGCCTATCGAGATATCCAGCATCACCTCTATGTGGCTAAAGAGCCAAAAAGAGAAACAAGAAGTCACGGCTCAATCAGCGCTATTCGATTTCAATGTTGGCTACATTGGTACTGCACTACTTGCACTAGTGTTCGTTGCGTTAGGCGCTCTGGTACTTCACGGCTCGGGGGTTGAACTGTCTCGCTCTGGTGTTGGCTTTACTCACCAGTTAGTCGGTATTTATGCTTCTACGATTGGTGAATGGTCTCGTCCACTGATCGCCATCGTCGCTTTCTTCTGTATCTTTGGCAGCACCATTACCGTTATCGATGGCTACTCACGCGTACTTGCTGAATCACAGCGACTATTATTTAAAAAAGAGTCGAGCCCACGCATGCTGCAAGGCTGGATCATCATTGTCTCTATCGCGGCCTTGGCGATTGTGATGTTCTTTAGTGCTGCGCTGATGCCAATGTTGGATTTTGCAATGGTGCTTGCCTTTGCAACTACGCCATTCTTCGCATTGCTTAACTTCATTTTGGTAAACAAAGCCAAGCTTCCTGAAGCTCTAGCGATTGGCACCAAACTAAAATGGTTGTCTGTAGCGGGTCTTGTTTACCTATTTGGTTTCCTAGCGGTATTTGTTTGGTGGAAGTGGTTGATGTAATTCCTCAGTCAATACACCTTTCAACAACAAATACATCTTTCAAACGCTAGATAACAATAAGGCCTTCGTAATGAAGGCCTTATTTCGTTGAAGCATTTCGCTAATTCAAACTAGTTGTGAGAAACCACAATCAAGCGTAATGAATCTAGCTGAACCTGAGCTTTGCTGATGTAACCTGTCAGTTCATTGATTTGAGCTTCGATAACCTCAAGCTCTTCATCACGAATATTCGGGTTCACAGCTTTAAGCGCTTGTAGACGCTCTAGTTCACCGTTCAAGTTAGTTTGCATATCTTTCTGAGCTTGCTGACGAACTTCTTCAACCTTCGGCAGTACATGCGTCTCACCCGCTTCGATTAGCTTGTGAATCTCGCCTTGTACCGAGTTCACTAGCTTGCTCGCTAAGTGACGGTTTACAGGGCTTAGCTGACGGTTAAAGCTATCAAATTCAACCTGAGCAGAGAGATCGTTACCACGGCCATCCATCATCAAACGAATTGGTGTCTTAGGCAGGAACTGGCTGATACCGCTGCGTTTCGGTGCTTGCGCATCCACAAGGTAAACCAACTCAAGCAGGATAGTACCCACTGGCAGCGCTTTGTTTTTCAACAATGATACCGCTGATGCACCCACACCTTCACTCAGTAGCAGATCAATACCGCCTTGAATCATTGGGTGCTCCCAGCTGATGAAGTTCATGTCTTCACGAGAAAGGGCTGTATCACGATCGAACGTGATGGTTGCGCCTTCGTATGGTAAGCCAGGGTAACTTGGTACCATCATGTGCTCAGATGGTGTCACGACTAGCGCATTTTCACCCTTGTCGTCTTGGTTCAAACCAATCGTGTCGAACAAGCTCAGTGCAAACGTTACTAGGTTAGTATCGCCATCAGTTGATGCAATCTTCTCTGCGATTTCGTGTGCTTTGTCGCCGCCGTTTGAGTGCATCTCTAATAGGCGATCGCGGCCTTTTTCTAGATCCGCTTTTAGGCTTTGATTTAGCTTGGCAGACTCTTCAATCACTTCATCAAGCTGCTCTGTATTACCAGAAGCCAGCATTTCGATAAGAACATCTGAGTACTTGTCGTAAACTGTGCGACCAGTTGGACATGTCTCTGCAAATGCATTTAGACCCTCATCAAACCAACGCGCAAGAATCGCCTGTGACGTACCTTTTAAGTAAGGGACATGGATGTCGATGTCACGCAGCTGACCGATACGGTCCAAACGACCAATACGTTGTTCAAGCAAGTCTGGGTTGAACGGAAGATCGAACATTACTAGCTGGTTCGCGAACTGGAAGTTACGACCTTCAGAGCCGATTTCACTACAGATCAGAACCTGAGCACCGCCCTCTTCTTGAGCAAAGTAAGCCGCCGCTTTATCACGTTCAAGGATCGACATGCCTTCATGGAATACGGTTGCACGCACACCTTCACGCTCACGCAGTGCTTGCTCTAATTGAAGCGCCGTACTTGCACGTGATGCGATCACTAGGATCTTTTCACTACGCTTATCTTGGATTTTTTCAATCAACCAGTTAACACGTGAATCGAACTGCCACCAGCTTGAGTCTTCACCTTCAAACTCTTGGAAGATCTCTTCTGGGTACAGCATCTTCATAGCACGAGCTTCGGGAGCCATCTTGCCACCGATCATGCCAGATACACGCATTGAGGTTGTGTACTGCGTTGGAATCTCCATCGGCAGTAGGTTTACATTACGCTTAGGGAAGCCTTTGATTGCAGCTCGCGTGTTTCTAAATAGAACACGGCCAGTACCATGGCGGTCCATAAGGTTATCAATTAATTCTTGGCGAGCTAACGCTTGCTCTTCTTCGCTACTATCACCTTCGATAACACGAAACAGCGGCTCTACATCTTGCTCAGAAAGCAGTTCAGTAATCTGATTCTTCGCGCTGTTTTCAAGCTTCACACCAGAGAACAATGCAGTAACAGCATCAGCAACCGGTGCGTATTGGTCTTCTTCTTCAACGAATGCTTCGTAATCGTAGAAGCGGTCAGGATCAAGCAGACGCAGACGTGCAAAGTGACTCTCACGACCTAGTTGTTCAGGCGTTGCTGTTAGTAGTAGCACACCAGACGTATTTTCCGCTAAGCCTTCAACCACCTGGTATTCGCGGCTTGGTTTGTCTTGGCTCCACTCAAGGTGATGCGCTTCATCGACAACCAGCAAGTCCCACTCGCCTTCAAGTGCTTGCTCGTAGCGCTTACGGCTCTTACGTAGGAAATCCAAAGAACACAGAACGTACTGCTGGGTATCAAATGGGTTGTCCGATTCAGCAAACGCTTCAATACAACGCTCTTCATCGAAGATAGAGAAGTGCAGATTGAAACGGCGCATCATCTCTACTAACCATTGGTGCTGTAGAGTTTCAGGAACCACAATCAGAATTCGTTCAGCACGGCCAGACAACACCTGTTGGTGGATGATCATGCCCGCTTCGATGGTTTTACCTAGGCCAACTTCATCAGCCAGTAAAACGCGCGGAGCGTGACGACGGCCCACTTCATGAGCGATGTATAGCTGGTGAGGGATCAAGCCAGCACGCATACCACACAAGCCACGCATAGGGCTCTTGTGTTGTTGGTACTGGTTACTCAACGCGCGGTAACGCAACACGAAGTTATCCATACGGTCGATTTGACCTGCGTACAGTTTATCTTGTGGCTTGTTAAAGCGGATCTGGTTACTTAAGAAGATTTCACGCAGAGTGACTTCTGTTTCTTGGGTATCTTCGCGAGTACCTAAGTAGGTTAGCAGTCCTTTGTCTTCGATAACTTCTTCGACAGACAGAGACCAACCTTCTTGGCATTCGATGACATCGCCGACATTAAACGTTACTCGGGTTACGGGAGCATCAGTACGTGCATAAACACGGTTTTCTTCTGACGCTGCAAACATTAGTGTCACTGTGCGAGCATCCATTGCTACAACGGTACCTAAACCTAAATCGCTCTCCGTATCGCTTATCCAGCGTTGCCCCAAAGCAAATGTCATGAATCGACTACCTCAATCTTATAGTTGGAATTTGGTCTTTTTAACTGCAGTTTCAAACAAGAACGTTCTCGCTCCTGAACTAAAAATATAGCCAAAAATGCCTAGTTTGCAGCCACTTTTTAAGTGCGCTCTAGATAATAAATATCTCAAGAAAATGGTGCAGAAAAAGGTCGCTAATCTTACTCGATGCTGTGATTTAGGTCACGCCTAAAGGAGATGATTTCGTGCTTTTTTTCTGTTTTCGCCAGTGCAATCAAACTGTCAAAAAATCATGGTTAATCTATAGGTAGCAGATTGCTGCTCTCAAACGAATACGCCATAGTCATCTACAACGATATGGTGGTATTCCTCTAGATGAAGTTTAGGTGAGTAGTTGACTATCACCAGAATCAGATACTAATCTTTATATGAGCTTTATCTACGTTCAATGAATGCAAGGCAAGCCGCACGTCGGCAAGGAGATGCTATGGGCGAGACCAACCGGAAGCTATTTGTTTTAGACACCAATATCCTACTTCACGAACCCTTCGCTATATTTTCTTTCCAAGAGCACGATGTCGTTATCCCCATGACAGTGCTAGAAGAACTAGACAGAATCAAAGACAGTAAGAGAGACGTTGCCCGAGATGCGAGAATTGCGATACGAACTCTCGAAGATCTATTCAGGGAAGCTACACCAGACCAAATATCGGAAGGTATCCCTTTCACCAAAGACATTAAAGCCTCAGGCAGTATTTCAATACTCGCCGATTACGAACTTCAAGAAAGCATCAAAGCCTTTGCCGACGACAAGGCAGGCGATAACCGAATCCTCAACGCTGTACTCTACCTTCAAAACAAACGCGCGCCACGCGAAGTGGTTCTCATCACCAAAGACATCAACATGCGCTTACGAGCCAAAGGCGCTGGTGTTCGCTTTGTTGAAGACTATCAAACAGACCAACTGATTGATGATATTCAATATCTCACCAAAGGCTTTCAACAGCTCGAAGGATCATTTTGGGATGGTATCGACAATGTCGAGAGCAGAAGTTTAGGTGGAAAGACACTGCACACCTTAGCTAGAGCGCCTTTTGAGCCGACCTTCCTCAACCAATATGTGATTGATGAAGAGAGCGACTTTGCAGCAAGAGTTGAAGAGATTGATACCGAAACCATCACACTCAGGGACTTAAGCCGTGAACGCTTAATGAACCGAAGAGCTTGGGACATCACGCCAAAAAACATTTACCAAGGAATGGCGATTGATGCCCTGCTCGACCCTGATATTGACCTGGTGATCCTAACTGGTGCGGCAGGGAGTGGTAAAACGCTGCTCGCCATGGCTGCTGCACTTGAGCAAACCATTGAACGTAAGCAGTTCGATAAGATCATCGTAACCCGAAACACACCTGATATAGGTGAGTCGATAGGTTTCCTTCCTGGTACTGAGGAAGAGAAGATGTTGCCTTGGTTAGCCGCAGTGACCGATACACTGGAAGCGCTGCACAAGAACGACCATTGTACCGAAGGGTCGATGAAGTACATCTGTGACAAAGCCAATATCCAGTTTAAATCGATTAACTTCATGCGCGGACGTTCAATTCAGAATGCGTTTGTACTTCTCGATGAGTGTCAGAACCTCACCGCTTCACAAATCAAAACCATCATCACCCGTTGTGGCGAAGGTACTAAGATTATCTGTTCTGGAAACCTAGCGCAGATAGATTCTTCTTACCTAACCCCTGTGACCTCTGGCTTAACCTACATGGTCGAGCGTTTTAAAAACTTCGAAGGCAGTGCCAACATCCACCTCAATGGTGTAGTGCGAAGCCGACTGGCTGAGTTTGCAGAAGAGAACATGTAGTGACTCTATACGCTTACTGAATCAGTAATATAAAAACAAAAAGCGCCTCACATTGGAGGCGCTTTTCAATTAATTTTTTAAACAGACTTGTTGAGGCTAACCTGAGTTACTCAGTACCACCAACAGTTAGCGAGTCTAGCTTCAATGTTGGTTGACCAACACCCACTGGTACACTTTGACCAGCCTTACCACACACACCAACACCACGGTCGATACTTAGGTCGTTACCGACCATAGACACCTGCTGCATTGCTTCAATACCAGAACCGATTAGCGTCGCGCCTTTCACTGGGTGAGTGATCTTGCCGTTTTCAATCATGTACGCTTCAGAAGCTGAGAATACAAACTTACCTGATGTAATATCCACCTGACCGCCGCCGAAGTTCGGTGCGTAGATACCCTTCTCAACCGTTGCGATGATCTCTTCCGGCGTGTGTTCGCCCGGTAGCATGTATGTATTCGTCATACGTGGCATTGGAAGATGCGCGTAAGACTCACGACGACCATTACCTGTCGGTGCTACACCCATTAGGCGAGCGTTCAGCTTATCTTGCATGTAACCTTTTAAGATGCCGTTTTCGATTAACGTATTGTACTGACCATTGACACCTTCATCATCGACGTTCAATGAACCACGAAGATCAGTCAATGTACCGTCATCGACAATCGTACATAGGCTTGAAGTGACTTGCTCGCCAACTTTACCAGAGAATACTGAAGACTCTTTACGGTTAAAGTCGCCTTCTAAACCGTGGCCTACGGCTTCGTGTAGAAGAACGCCCGGCCAACCAGAACCAAGAACCACAGGCATTGCACCAGCAGGCGCAGCAACTGCTTCAAGGTTAACAAGCGCTTGGCGAATCGCTTCATCCGCAAATTGGTAAGCAACCTGAGTGCCTTTGTCATCGCTTAGGAAAAAGTCGTAACCAAAACGACCACCGCCACCAGCACTACCACGTTCACGGCGATCGCCTTTCTGAGCAAGTACACTGATTGATAGACGAACCAGCGGACGAATATCGCCAGCGTAAGTTCCATCAGTCGCAGCAACCAGCATCTGCTCATGTACACCGCTTAGGCTCACAGATACCTCAGTCACCATAGGCTCTTTCGTACGAATGTAAGCATCCAATGATTTCAGTAGTTCCGTTTTCTGCTGTTTTTCCCAGCTCGCTAGCGGGTTAACTGCATCATAGTAAGTTTGGTTAGAGTTGCGTTTAAACGCTTGAACCTTGCCGTTTTGACCTTGCTTCGCGATACCACGAGCCGCAATTGCGCTCTGTTTAAGACCATCCAATTGGATTTGGTCAGAGTAAGCAAAACCGGTCTTTTCGCCAGATACTGCACGAACACCAACACCGCAATCGATATTGAAAGAGCCGTCTTTAATAATACTATCTTCTAGCACCAAAGATTCGTGCCAGCTAGACTGAAAGTAGATATCAGCATAATCAATTTGGCGGGTAGCAATGCTCGCCAATGTATCTGCGATATTTTGCTCCGTAAGCCCTGTTGGGTTCAGTAGCGCTTCTTCAATTTGATTAATGCTCATAGATGGCTCTTGTTTGTAATTAAAATTGATTGGTAAATCGAGAGTGTTGCGCGATGGGCATATTTTGCCTGATTGATTCGCAACTGGACGTATCTATCTCAACCACCATACTTTTAGGATCTTGGTCTAACTGTGCGACCACTCTTCCCCAGGGGTCAACCACCATAGAGTGTCCCCATGTTTCTCTTTGACAAGGATGTTTGCCGCCTTGTCCTACCGCAACGATCCACGATTGTGTTTCGATCGCACGGCATCTTAATAGTGCTTCCCAATGCGCCTGTCCGGTTACTGCAGTAAATGCTGCCGGAACAACCATGATTTGCGCACCTTGTTTCCGTAACTCGGAATATAAGTGTGGAAAGCGCACATCATAACAAATACTCAAACCTAAGCGACCAAAAGGCGTTTCCGCTGTCACAACTTGGTCACCCGGTGTGAAAATATCCGACTCTCGATAGCACTTATGGGCATCGGCGACATCTACGTCAAACATGTGTAGCTTGTCGTAATGAGCCACTAAACTGCCAAAATCGTCAATCACCAAGGTTGTGGTAGTCACGCCTTTAGCTGTGCTTATCGGCATACTACCAATAACGATCCAAATTCGGTGAAGCTTTGCTAGCTCAGAGATTTTCTTTTGCAGTGGGCCATCATTTAGAGGCTCTGCATACTGGTGATAGTCAGCTTTACTGCCAAAGACTAACGCGTTTTCAGGGCACACAACCCACTTCGCCCCTAACTCTTTGCACTTTGCTACCTCTTGAACAAGGTACTCAAAGTTCAATTCAGGGCTAGGGCCAGATGTCATTTGAATCAACCCAACACAATCCATGTGTATCGCTCCTCCATTCATTATGATTCAGAAATCAGCATTTCACCGTATATTCGCTGACTAGGATATAAGGCCTATTCGGCTAACTTCCTGAGTTTCTCTGGTAGCTGGAACTCACCGGAGCTACGAGAAAGCTCGCTCACCGTTGGTGAATCCAATGGCCCTTTCACCGAATAATTAACTTGGGTAAAGACTTCAACAACCGGCGAAATAACCGTGGTCACCGCCAATACGTACAGCGCCGTTTGAGGGGTTACCGCAAACGCCGTTAATACCGGAATTCCAGAAGTGATATCTGGAGTAAAGTTCACTTCTGCATCAACCTGACGCGTGTTGAGGTTGGCGATGCCTTTGATCTTCATCTCACCCGCCACCGCATCCATATTCAAGTCATTAGTCAGGAAGATGCCGTTTTGGATCTCGCCCGTACCGGTAATGCTATTGAATGCCATACCTTTATCAAACACGTCTGAGAAATCGAGCTGCATCTTGCGGATGATCGAATCTAGGCTAAACAAACCAAGTAGACGAGCCGCGCCGCTCACATCTGAGATAATGCCTTTACCAAACTTAGTTTTCACGTTGCCATCAAGCGTATCCATCTTAATGCCCCAAGGCGAACCATCCCAACCAAGTTGAGCTTCTAGCGCAAATGGTGCTTTTTGAATCCCTGAAGTGATACCAAAGCGTTCCATCAGCTCACTGTTATTTTCACCCTCGACATCAACCGTTAGCGCGGAATGACTCTTGTCACCGTCCAGTTCCCACCAGCCACTGACATCCGCTTTATTGCCGCCGCTTCGAACCTGAATCTTCTTCCAATCAATGCGATTATCTTGTCTAGCCATCTCAATATCGACCTTGCCAACCTTATAGCCTTGCAGCCAAAAGTCGTTAAGGGTTAGCGTTAGATTCGGCATGACATCATGTATCTTTCGATCCAACTCAGAGACCAAAGGTGCTTCTTGCTCTTTGCGTTGCAGCAATGGCTCTTGCTTTGATTTGTCGCTCCATTCAGGAACAAACAGATGCAGACGATCCAGTGAAACGGTCAAGTCGTAAGGAGGTAGATAATTAACATCGCCTTCTAGCTCTTGACTAGACACTTCCATTTGCCACGCTTGCTTGTTCTTACGAGCGCTAAAATCAACATCATTCCAAGAGATACCACCTAAGATCAGCTCTTTACTCTCAAAGGTAATACGGCTTGGCGCAGGGATGGTTGGCGTATTCATTTGGCTCAATACAGCGGTTGACGGCTGTACAGGTTCCATCACAACCGATAACCAATCATCAGCATTAAACTTATCAGTACGAATCAGTGCATGATGTCCCACAACAGGGCTAATTTTATAGCCACCACGACCCAGAACTAAGTTAGTCGCCGTTAACTCAGGCACATCCCCCGTGATATCAATTTCAGCTTGGTACTTAGTATTCGGCAATTGCAAACGCGCAGTAATTGCTTCTTGGTTACCCGACGCTTGTAGCCTTGCAGAGCCACTTTCCAATGACTTTTTCGCCAATGGGTATGGGTAATCGCTCGCGAGATATTTTAGATCAGACTGCAAATCCAATTGGTAGGTAAAACCGATGTCATTCAGTTGGATATCAATCTGACTTTGCCACTGCGCATGACCAGATAAGCGACTTAGCCATTGTTCACCAATGTAAGGTTCTAAAGGTTTAACATCCCAATCGCCTAACACATCGATATCAACTGCGTAGCCAGGGCCATCATTCTGACCTTTAAAATCAAGCGATATCCCTTGCTTAAGCAAATCAGCGGCGAGGCCATTTGCTGTCACTACATCATTATCAAACTCGATACGGCCCGTGGTGTTCTCAAGCACCATTGGCGGCGCTTCAATCTCAACATGGTTACCACTAAGGTCAGCATAACCCCATGCTCTTGCTTCTCTTTCAGAATCAAACGGAATATTGAGCTGGAACTCGGAAGAGACATCACCACTCACTTGAAGTGCGGTTAACGCGGCCCCTACTGAGTCAACCAGTGGCGAAGACGTCATGTAATCACGCACCGCATTGCCAGACGCCGTTGCCTTAGCTTCAATCTCAATATGACCACCTTCCCCTAGATAAGGAATGCGTCCAGTGATGCGATCTGCAGTCACATCCATTAATTGTGCAGAGCGAGAATCTAGATGCATTGCATCATTTTCAAATAGCAGATCGAGCTGAAGGTCGGTAATCAATGGCCATGCTGTATCAAAGCTGAATTTAGCATCTTCTAATCCGACCCAAACTTGGAAAATACCATCATGATTAGTGTAGGGATATTGAGATAAATCACCATGCCACAATAGCTTTACGGTATCAGCCTTACCGGCTTGAATCGCAGTTGAAAGGTAGTCCGTCAGGTCTTGTCCAAGTGCCAGTGTCGGCAGGTAGCGCCATGTTTCACCTACATTGTAAGCGTCCGCTTCGCCATAGAAGGATAAGAATGGGCTCGCATCCTTTGGAAAGTCTAAGCGAAATGCGCCTAGTACTTGTAAGTCTGGTGTGGCTGCCGTGATTTTATCCGACCACAGTTTCCAGCCGTTTTCATCCTGCTGCCAAACAATATCAACCTGACCTTGCTTGATGTTCAAAGGGGCTTGGAAAACATCACCATATGGGAACACATCATCAATTACATGCAGACTAGCTTTGGCTTCCGAAGCCGAACCAAACACACTGCCTGACACTTGGCTAAAACCTGGAACTAAATCCCATTGCTCAATCGCAAGATCAGAAAAGCTGGCAGAGTAGCGTAGGCTATCGATTCCCGAATCCATTGAGACACGGATATCAGAAACAGTACCGCCCGGCGCCAATACGTTGATCATTTTGGTTGATTGTTCAGAGTCAGGCATCAGCTTAATCAACGGCGTAATTGTCTCAATGTTTAATTCAGAGACATTGAGCTCCCAGGGGCCTTGGTTCCACTTGAATGCCACATCCAGTTCTGGCCAAGGCGTATCGTCAGTTCTCAAATTAAGTGAGTGACCATTTACTTGCCAACCATCATCAATCGGAGACAACTTAAAGACGCCAGATTCAAGCATCAAGTCATGCTTGCCATCTTCGTTCCACGTCAATTCTGAAGGCAGAACTTCAACATAAGCGCTCACAGGTTTGCTATTACGCAGTGTTAGCCAGCTATTCAAGCTCACAGTGCCCGTCTCAATGCCGGATTCCGCCTGCATATAACGAGTTAACCAAGGCTTAACTGAGATACTGTCCGCACTAACATAAAATTCGCCCGTCATATCCGTTAACGAGCCGCCATCAACAAAGTTAGCACTCACTGACAAAGAGTTTAGATTGGCATCTTTGATACTTACCACACCTTCCGCAAGGTGATGCTTACCAGAGTTTTGCCATTTCAGAGTTTCGATATCAAGCTGACGTTCTTCATCAGAGATAGTGCGATACAAAAGAGAGGAGTCTTTAGCGGTCACATCCACCAAAGTTTTCAGCAGTAAATTATCGAGCTCTTGTACCACTCGCTTGGAAGAACCGGGATCTTTAGGTTCGTCTTTGCCATTTTGCCCGGCAAACAGATCAATAGAACGGATATCAAGATACATTTGATTCATGACCAAATCGGCCACAACCGGACGCATCTGTACGACCGATTGAATCAAGTCAAACTCGACTTCAACACGCTCGACAGAAAAGGTCACATCTTCTGCATTAGGAAGGCTGGCTTTAACGCCTTGCAGAGCAATAGAAGGGTGAGTGTTACGCCAAAAACCGCCCACGTCTTGAATTGAAAAATCAAAACCGGAATGTTGGTTTACCCAAAGCTCAATTTCAGATTGATACTTATTTAAATTGGGTAAGGCTACACGCAGTGTAGTTACGGCAATGGCTAGCGTTACTAAGAGAGTAACCACTAACCATAAACATGCACGTAGAATCAGAGTAACGCTTGAGCTCACAAAATTTCCATTACATCATAACAACATCAAACTGCTCTTGTATGTACAGAGGCTCAGCCTGGATTTTAACTTGCTTACCAATAAAGACTTCAAGCTCAGCAAGCGCATGAGATTCATCGCCCTCTAACGCCTCAGCTACGGCAGCTGCCGCATAAACCACAAATTTATCGGCGTCATATGCACGATTCACTCGCGTGATCTCTCGAAGAATTTCATAACAAACGGTTTCAACGGTCTTCACACTGCCGCGACCTTCACAAGCAGGACAGCTCGAACACAGGATATGCTCAATACTTTCACGAGTACGTTTACGAGTCATCTCAACCAAACCAAGCTGCGTGAAGCCATTAATATTGGTTTTCACACGGTCTTTATCTAGCGCAGCCTCTAAAGAAGTTAGTACTCGCTTACGATGTTCCTCTGACAACATATCAATAAAGTCGATAATGATGATGCCACCTAGGTTACGCAGACGTAGCTGGCGAGCAATCGCTTGAGTCGCTTCTACGTTGGTGTTGAAAATCGTCTCTTCTAGATTACGGCGACCAACAAACGCGCCAGTGTTGATATCAACAGTGGTCATCGCTTCAGTTTGGTCAATAATCAAATATCCACCAGACTTTAATTCGACTTTACGATCCAATGAACGCTGAATTTCGTTCTCGGTATCGTACATATCAAAGATAGGTTTATCACCTTCATACAGCTCAAGCTTGCCTGTCAGCTCTGGCACGTATTCAGAGGTAAACTCTTTTAGGTTTTCATACTCTAGACGAGAATCGACCTGAATCTTACTCAGCTCAGTACCGACAAAATCACGCAAGATACGTTGGCTTAGGCAAAGTTCACCATACAAGCGAGTGCGCGCTTTGTGTTTACCACGACGCTCAAGAACCTTTAGCCAAAGTCGCTTCAAGAAAGCGGCATCTTGTGCAAGTTCATTCGAGTCAGCGCCTTCAGCCGCAGTGCGGATGATGAAGCCACCGTGTTCGTCACAGTAACGAGACACGACTTTTTTAAGACGGTTACGCTCAGACTCGCTGTCGATTCGTTGGGAAACGCCGACATGACTTGCGCCCGGCATAAATACCAGATAACGAGACGGTAGAGTGATATCCGTGGTTAGGCGAGCACCTTTAGTTCCAAGAGGATCTTTGACCACTTGCACCACAATGTCTTGCCCTTGACGAACAAGCTCTGAAATGTCACGAACTTGAAACTGCTTCTTTTCATTTTCAGCAACACATTCAGTGTGTGGAACAATATCAGAGGCGTGTAAAAAAGCTGCTTTTTCAAGGCCTATATCCACAAAAGCCGCCTGCATTCCCGGAAGAACACGGCTTACACGTCCTTTATAGATATTTCCTACGATACCGCGTCGAGCATCTCGTTCGACATGGATCTCTTGAAGAGCCCCCCCTTCAATCATGGCCACACGAGTTTCACTCGGGGTCACGTTCAGCAACAATTCAGCACTCATGGTGCACCTCAGATTAGTAATTATAAGAATTCTTGCAGTAGCTGGTCCGTTTCAAATAAAGGTAAGCCGACAACGGCGTAATAACTACCTTCAATTCGGGTAACAAAGCGTCCGCCCAAACCTTGGATCCCATAGCTACCGGCTTTATCGCATGGCTCCCCTGTTTGCCAGTATTGTTCTATTTCTTTTTCACTGAGGGGTTTAAACCATACGTCGGTAATAATGATTTCTGTTCTTTGTTTTTCTTCTGAAACCACAGAAACCGCCGTCATCACTTGGTGACGTTCATTCGCTAACTGAGTAAGCATACGCTTAGAGTCAGAAAAATCGCTAGGCTTCTCAAGCACTTGCCCTTGACTAACAACAACGGTATCAGAACCAAGAACGACTATCTCAGAGCCATTATCTACAGTATCAGAACTAGGAACGACATGCTGCCTTTCAGAAGGGTTATCTTTTAATAAAGACAATGCCGCTAAGGCTTTATCTAAAGATAGTCGCTTAACATACTCTTCGGCGGTTTCTTGAGCGTGTTTACACTCTTCAACATCGGTTACAAGGACAGAGAACTCATAACCGAGTTGCGATAGTAATTCTTTGCGGCGTGGAGAGCCGGATGCCAAAACTAAATGTTTCTTTTCCATCGTCACGCTACCTCACATGCCAATGACGACGCACGCGTCTCATCAATAAAAACATCCAAGGCCAAAGTATACAGTTTATCAATGCGCTCCATAGCGATAATGGATTGAAAACGACATCTTGGATCAAATATTCACCAAAGAAGATCAATACCTCAAACAACACTGTTAACGCAGCAATGATCATCGCTTGCTGCCATAACGCCATGTTACGAATGACGAGGAAGTTCATCGCAATAATGTACATCACTATTGCCATCATCATGCCTCGAATACCCAGAGTAGAGCCGATCAAAAGGTCCCACAATAAACCCAGAATCAAAGCACTACCTACGTTAACACGATGTGGCAGCGCCAAAACCCAGTAACAGGTAACCAGCAGCAACCAAGATGGTCTAAATAGATCTAAGCTACCAGGCCAAGGGATCGTTTGCAGAATAAGGGCTACTAAAAATGAGCAGCCAATTACGACCTTGCTTCTTAAAACGCTATTGGCCATCTTCACCCTCTAACAATGCTTGTTCTATGCTGGATTGATCCGCTTGCATCTGTTTATTTTCATCAGGCCATACAAGCAGCAAGTATCTGAGCTTGTCGAACTCAACCACAGGCTCTGCTTTGATAACGGCGAATTCTCGTTTCGGGTCGTAATCAACGGCAGTAACATAGGCGACTGGGTAACCTTCTGGATACACCCCACCAAGACCCGATGTCACCAACAGATCTTCTTCCTGTATATCAGTACTGGTTGGAATGTGCTCTAGCTGGATCTCGTCAATCATGCCATTGCCCGAAGCAATCACACGGATGTCATTACGAATAACCTGCACGGGAATCGCATTGTTTGCATCAGTGAGTAGAAGGACACGGCTATTATGAGCAGCAACAAAGGTCACTTGACCCACAATGCCTTTCTCGTTGATCACCGGTTGACCTTCATATACTCCATCAATCTGACCTTTGTCGATCACGACTTGGTGACGATAGGGTGAAGTATCAACGGCCATAACTTCTGTGACGACTTTCTTCTCATCACGGATAAACGGTGAGCCTAATAGCTTACGAAGGCGTTTGTTTTCCTCTTGATATTGCTCAAGCAGAATCAGCTCGCTCTTCAGGCGCAAGACTTCTCGTTTAATATTATGGTTGGATTCGATTAGCCCTTTGCGAGTGCTAAAACGGTCATATACACCATCGAACATAGTGCGAGGCAAGTTGGCTGCATACTGGATAGGCGCAACCATGCTGTTCAATAGATAGCGGACATTTGAGAAAGCATCTAAACGACTATCAGCCAGCATAAGGCTGGCTGATAAAATTACAGCAAAAAACAGGCGCAATTGTAGAGAGGGACCTCTACCAAAAATTGGCTTCATTCTATATTTGGTCCTAGAGCTACATTTGATCCTATAGACAAGGTCCTAGGCTCTTTACATAAAACTAGATAATAAAAGAGCCTAACACTAGATATTATTCTTCGCTGAACAGATCGCCGCCGTGCATGTCGATCATCTCTAGAGCTTTACCGCCACCTAGAGCAACACACGTTAATGGCTCTTCTGCAACAACAACAGGGATGCCTGTTTCTTCTGTTAACAGACGATCAAGGTCTTTAAGCAGTGCACCACCACCTGTTAGTACCATACCGTTTTCTGAGATATCAGAAGCTAGCTCTGGCGGACACTGCTCTAGTGCAACCATTACTGCAGATACGATGCCAGATAGAGGCTCTTGAAGTGCTTCAAGGATTTCGTTTGAGTTTAGGCTAAAGCTACGAGGCACACCTTCAGCAAGGTTACGACCACGTACTTCGATCTCTTCTACTTCATCGCCAGGGTAAGCTGAACCGATTTCGTGTTTGATCTTCTCTGCCGTCGCTTCACCGATCAAGCTGCCGTAGTTACGACGAACGTAGTTGATGATCGCTTCATCAAAACGGTCACCGCCGATACGTACAGAAGACGAGTAAACCACACCATTCAGTGAGATAACCGCAACTTCAGTAGTACCACCACCGATATCAACAACCATTGAACCTGTTGGTTCAGAGACACGTAGGCCAGCACCAATCGCTGCAGCCATTGGCTCATCGATTAGGTAAACCTCACGAGCACCAGCACCTAATGCTGATTCACGAATAGCACGACGCTCTACTTGCGTAGAACCACAAGGAACACAAACCAAAACGCGAGGGCTTGGTTTAAGCACACTGTTGTCATGCACTTGTTTAATGAAGTGCTGAAGCATTTTTTCCGTTACGTAAAAGTCGGCAATTACACCGTCTTTCATTGGACGGATCGCTGAAATGTTACCAGGCGTACGACCAAGCATTTGCTTAGCAGCGTGACCAACAGCAGCGACACTCTTTGCAGAACCCGCACGATCTTGGCGAATAGCTACAACTGAAGGCTCATCAAGAACAATGCCTTGGCCTTTTACATAAATAAGGGTATTGGCTGTACCTAAATCAATCGATAGGTCGTTTGAAAACATGCCACGAAGTTTTTTAAACATATTCTTCGCTCATCCTGCAAGAATTAGAAGACAAAAATTGCACTAAATGTACCAATGCCTTGCTGTTACGGCAAGGCATTGAAGTACAAACATGGACTGAAACCCGCAATTTCTTACAGATTCCTAACTTAAGGGGCAAAAATTATATTATTACTGACCTGTTAAGCCACTTTCACCTCGGTAGATCACACGATCGTTACCGCGATAGATGCCAAATGTGACGACCGTGGAGGGATCTTCATCCCCCAACTGTCGCCAGTTGTAACGCAGCCATGGCTGGTCTTGATCGCTACCAGAACATGATATGTCATTTTCGCCCGTTTTCTTACTTGGCTCCGAGTCATCCATTCTTAGCCACAAACGAACCTGTTCACGTGGCGAATCTGTACCTGCTGGCGTATTTTGATTTGCTGTGACCTCTTCCTCTCCCTCATCCACATTTCCACTACCGTTAAGTAAAGCTAAAGTGGTTGCCGCCCCTTCACTGTGCCAAATAACTTGTTTACAAGTATTAGCCCCATTGAAGGTACTGCGGTCATCATCCTCGTTAACAATAAACTCACTGCCATCCCAGAACTCAGCTCGCAGTGGAATCGTTAGAGTAGTACCTGAGTTGCCACCAATATCATCGAGTACTATTCGGCCATAACGGGCCGGAGGTTGGACTGGGAATACTGCCGAATCAGTAACAGGGTCAGAGTCCGTAAATGACACAGGATCAGCACCGTCTACCGTTAAACCGAAATGAGTAACGGTAGAGTTAGTATCCGATGTATTAAAGGGATTATCCTTGCGGCTAACCCCATCAGAATCCGTAACTCGCTCAAGAACAGCGGCACTATCACTCAACAACCAGTGCTTGCGTTCTGTAGACCAAGACCCAGCATCAGTATCTAGTAAGAAATCATTATCTATACTTGTGTCATCCAGAATACCAAAACTAGCTTGCAGGTCTGAACTGAAAAATCGGTAATTATTGAGTGCATTATCCGTATCACTCTCACCTGATGCCATTGGATATACTTGGTGAACTGTAGAGTCATAAGGTTGACTTAGGTACGCAATATTCTTTTGGTCCGCAACAATCCATTCCGGAGTACCTTGAACAAAGAATTTAGGATAAAAGCGACCTATCGATTTGCTGCCAGATAAGCCACCAAGAATCTTGCCATAAAAACTATTCGAGTCTTCGGCCACTTCAAAATTAAAACTACCCGCTTCTGAGTATTTTAGATTTTTAAATTTATAGCCGTTATCAGCAAGTACTATATCTGAGCTAGATTGAGTAAGTTGACTAGTCGGCTCTAAACTACCTAATACTGCACCACTGTTACTAGGTGTATCTAATGTATGAGTTGCACCTACTGCACCTGAAGAAAGCAAATAGTTTTGTGTTACCAAGCTATTATTACATTGCTGACTTGCATCACTCGTGAACCGAATAGGTTTAGCAAACACGTCAAACTCTTCCCCAGCAGCAGCAAACGCACTCCCACCACTACTGTTTCCATCAGAATTATTGCTCGTGCAGATGGCAAATTTCCAAGGTCTGACATAGACCTCAACGATACCTTCTAACGAGTCCCAACTGTCACCATCATTATCTTCACAATCATATCCCGTAGGGCATTCAAAAGTAGGATCGGAAAGTTTGAAGCTAACTTTACCGGCTTCGCTGTAAATAATTGAACCAGTAGTTTGAGCGGAACTGTCAAATTCAAAGACTACCGAGGTATCGCTCCAGTCGCTCTTACTTTTTACCAATAAGTTTCCATCAACGGCTCCCTGGGTAGAAGTGGGGTTCACCAATGAAAAGTCCGAGACATTGAGAGTTTTATCCCCTTGATAGCCTAAAACAGGTGTTGCCGTATCATCTTTACAAGCCAAAACTTTCAGGTCAAAGCTCGCAGCCAGACCGGCTACAGCATATATATCGCTCGCTTCAAACTTGTATAGCGATACTAAAAAGTTGCCAGAGTCACTTTGATTGGAGTCTGACGCCAGTTCAGCCTCAATTTTATAAGTACCAATTGAGTCAGCATCCAAACCGAGTGTTAATATCCCAGATAAATTTGTCGAATAAGAGTTGCCACCGTTATGGCGTCCCTCAATAACACTATCAACGGTTATGCCGGTAGGTGTCGTAATATAAACTTCAACTTGCTCAGTGGCTGGATTCCCTTGAGAATCAGTTACGGTGACCGTCACTTGTGGAGTTTCACACAATAGAGAGAAGTCTTTGTTAGGCGTCAAATCCAATTGATAATCTGATGGTTGCACAGGACAAAACTGGCCATTATCAATAATTTTCCCATCAGGTCGTAATTCTATATTTTTCGCAGTTACTCGACCATTTATAAGGCCGTTACCACCAGCAACAAGGACTTTATCACGACTAAAAATAAGCGCATTCAAATTCCTTTCTACTTGGACTAACGCATTATGACCTTTATAATTTTCAGCCCATATAGATAGTTTAAAATCGTTATTGATGACCTGCCCAGTCCCCGACAATTCAAAACTATTCACATAGATTTTAGTATCTTGAGATAATATTATTTTACCGCTAGCACCTACAATCAAATGCTCAATATAATAGGTATCCCCAGTCAAGTTAATCGTACCTGAACCTCCAGCGGATACTGTATTATACTTACCGCTAACCAAGTTGATTTCTTGCCAACCGGCATCCACATTTTGACCTGTTGGTAAATCTAGATCGACAATATTAGGCTCAGTTATATATAGCGATGAGTTCTCTACACACTCCTTGCCATCACATTGTGTCTTTGGGTTAACGGTTGGGTTTGTCGGGTCAACCCATATGCCTACTTGCCCACTAGACTGGTAGGTACCTTCAATCTGAATCGAGGCCGTATTTGAAGTCCATAATAAGCTACTATTATCCCCCCAAGACTGAACCACATATGGAGCAACATCACATATATCTAATGGAACATCTTCCATTTCAAAAGCAAAGTAACCAACCTCTTCAGGTATATGCGTGCGGTCTCTAAAGTCTTCATCGACAACAAAACTAACCTGATCGTTATTGATATTACATCGACGCAACCAGCCTCCGTGTCCACCAGCCCGCTCTTGTTTATTGGCGATGATTCCATCAACATTCGCTAGAGAGGTGGTAGCATACTTATCCTCACAGCCATCCAACATTGGGTCATTACCGTTTTGACTGGGTGTATCATACCCTCTTGCAAATTGAACCTTATACCCATCGACTTCAAGCATTGAGCCACTTGTGGCATTTGTTGCGATAAAACCCACCCGTTCGTCTTGGTAATTATTACCAACTCTTGATGCCGATAACTCTAAAAATAGCCTCGCTTCATTATTGTCATTGCCCCCAAGAAGTTTTCCGGATGTCACCCATCTACTACCATTATTCCTTGTTTGAAGTTGATGAAGAACAACTGGGGAATTAAAAGCTTGTTGGGCTCCAAATGTAGAATATGCAACGGAATCGGCATTACCATTTGTGCCATTTTTTGATTTGTATCTATTCGTATCCAAGTAACCAGCAATAACTTCATGACCATTAAAATCTGCCACACCAGGCTCGATAGCAAGATAGCTCACCTCAGTCATTGGTTGGCTGTTTAAATCAGCGCCCCCACCATTTTTAGGCGCTTTAATTTGCTCGATAGTGGCTTCCGTTTTCGTAACATTAGTCACAACTAACGTTGCGGGAGCATCTAAGTCAGGATTATTTGAAGTAATAGTAGGCATTACGAACACAAGTGGTGTATTCGTGAAGGATTTATTTAGAGGAATCTTACATTCTGAGCCTGTACATTGCGCAACTCCAAACTGGTACTGCGCTTGCGAGACATAGCTTGGTGGTGGTTGAGTTATACCATCATCACACTGAACCTCACTCGCTCCATCTCCCGATACAGCAATCGCTGCAGAAAGCCCTGAAAGGTCAGCAAATTGAGGCGAGCCAACTTGTCGCCAAGAGCTTCCTTCCCATAAATTATAAGTTAGCCATCCTGACTTATTCGAGCTACTTTCATATTCAAGCCAAACTTCATAAAACTCACCATTTAATGTTTCATTATCATCAATGACAGGGTTTCGAACGCCACTATCGTTGCTCCAAATTGGCGTCGGGCTACCACCGTTCCTTTTGGTTGCATAAATAGTGTCTTGCCCAGATGAAGGCTCTAATTTAAACCATACAGAGAAATCTCCTCCAGCATGAAGTGAGCTACATTGAGACGAAGAAAAATCTGCGAAAGCAGGAAAAGAAAAAAATAGCAGCGCAAATATTATACTTAGATGCTTCATTCAGCCTCCTTCACCCAAAGTTCTTGATTACGTTGCACTTGGCTCACACCGGAACCGCAAATTACCGAAGACTCTAGAACATAAAAAACAAAGCCATCAAGTTCTCCCCGATTGGAACACTGTATTCGCTCAAGAGAACAATTCACCGGAGCGGTGTTAACCATAGAGCTTGCTACCGTAAAAATCCCACCACCAGGCTGGAGATCGTTACTGCTACAAACACTAGCAACAGCAGAAGAAGCCTGAGGATCAGGATCCGGATAAAACTGAGTCATAACATACTCATTAACAGAATGACTGAGTAACCAAGCTTGTGTACCAAGTACAACTCGAGTGTTTGAATCATTATCTGACCAACTAGTTCGACTCAAACTTGTCGCTAAGAAACCAAGCACCACGATAACAAAGATGACCATGACTAGCGCACTACCTCTTTGGCTTGCTTTACGGGACATTAATCACCTGTATATCTTGCTCAAACACTGTGGACTCATTATTTTCTGCAAACTCGAGAGTCAACTCAACAACACCATTACTCTGAACATCCGCAGGTTGATAACTCAGAGTACTATTCTCACTCATAACTCGATCGCTTATTGTGACACCATTACGAGTTAGTAAATTACTATTCGCAAGGCAATACTCCACAAGGTTATTTGAGTCAAAAATGTAGTGCCTTTTACCTACAGATTCACTGACAAGAGTGTTAGCTCCGTTTGGAATAGAAAAATAGGCAGCGGACGCGCTCGGAGGAACCACACTATCAAGGGGGTATATATTATTTAGGTTGTTGATATCCGTATGTGGCCTAGTCGGGTTTATAACCAATGACATAGATTGTAATGAGCTGCTTGTCGCTCCACTGTCACTAACTAGAAAATTAATGTCTGCCCCTGATATAGCGTAAAAACCCGAGTCAACAATTGGATAAAATGATACGCAACCGCTACTTACAGAAGCAGGGAACAAGTTAGGAACAGCATGCCTTACTTCACGAGAAAGCTTTTCCAATACAAACCTGGCTTCAGTTTGCAGTCGAAAGCGTTCTACAGAGCCAAAATAGCCTCTCATACCAAGCTCAGTAAAATTCGCGACACCAAGCAAGACGATACTTGAGATGACAATAGCTAAAATCATCTCTATAAGCGTAAACCCTTTCCCCTTCATCAATACTCCCCTCTGTAAGCAACTAAGGTGATAGGAGGATTATTGCTTGCGGTGATTGTTAACGTAAATTTCTGCATCGAAGCAGTTGGTGTATCGTTGGCAACAACCAAGTCCACATCAAAATTAGTATAAGTGCTACCGATTTCAATTGGAGTACCAGAGCTCACCGAGCCGTAATCTCGAGCTAAAAGATCAGTCATAATACTTTGACCTAATGCTGAAGCTCGGTTGGAATAATTCACTTGCCCTGAAAGCGCGGATTGTGGTGCAAGAAAAGTAGAAAATGCGAGCATTGCAAAACCAAGTAGTACAATAACAATGATCGACTCGATAAGCATAAAGCCACTATTTACGTACTTCATGGGCATACCTGATTACTTGGATAAACAAAACCTTGAGAATTGATACAAACCCAAGCCTTGTCTGAACTATTATTGGATGAGATGGTAATTTGAACACCAGATGAGGCGGTATTTTCAGGGTTACCTAAAAGGCTGAATTCAATTGGAAAAGTGTAGCTAGAGGTCGGTATAGACGAGAAACTATAATCATCACTAGCAATAACATCACTTCTTGTTGCAGATGTGTTGTCACAAGCAGATTGCGAACCGATACAATTGTTCACAGCCACTAAACGTAAGCTTTCAGCACCTGACACAGACATATCCATGTTAGATTGCATTCGATTCAGCTGAACTTGCCGAACAACAGAAGAAACCTGCCCTTGCAGGGCATACAACTCATAGCTTTGGCGTCCATTAAAACGGCTAATGGCTGTAGCAGCAATAATCGCAAGTAAAAGAATCACCACAATCAATTCAACTAAAGTGAAACCTTTGTTTGGCTTTATCTCCATATAGCCCCTAAGAAAGTCAATCGTAGCTCTAGATTACAAGATAGAATAAAAACAATGAATATTAGAGAGTTATTTACCTATATCTAAAATAAAAAAGGCCGGCAAATGCCGACCTCTAGCTTACCGTAGCAAGCTATTTAGTTACCATTACAACCTGCACCAAGAGTTACTGTTGTAGAGGCAGCTGAGGCCGCAGTTGTGCCTGTAGCTTGTGTATAAGTAACAATACATCCAGTTGCAGTCGCTGCACTAGTGCCGGAAAAAGTCAGTGTCATAACACCATTACTAGCAGATCGACTCCAATCTGTTGTTAGGCCAACAACAGCCGCACCTATACCTGTATCATCAGCCGTAGGGTAACCAAAAGCAATATCAATACCTTCTACGTTTTGTCCTGAAGATACAGCCTCTAACCCTTCGACAGCAGCTTTACCGTAAGTAATACCAGCAGCACCGTCAATTGCCCCTTTCAAGCCTTGTAGTGAAGATTCACGAGCATCATCTTGCAGGTTTAGGAAACGTGGTGCCGCAGTTACAGCAAGAATACCTAGAATAACAATTACAACCACTAGTTCGATTAGGGTGAAACCGCCTTGTCTTTTCATAGTTAAGCTCTCTCTATGTTTAATTTTACGCAGACTTACTGCAAAGTTACGGTCACACGACCAGTTTTAATTTCGTAAACAAATTCATGCTCAGTACTACCTTCTAATTGAACGTAAGTACAGGTTGCATCACCTGAATTCGCTTGCGCTGAATACTTGTAGTTTGAGTCGTTAGCAACATCCGAGATAGGACCCACTTTAGGTGGATTTTGCAGCAAGTTTTCCATCAGTTCAGAACATGTTTCATCTGAAATATCTTGTGGCGCGGTGCTCGAATTATTGTTCAGAGTCCACGGATAGCCATCTCGAAAGTCAGTCTCGACGTTGCTACTGTTCTTTGATCTTGTTAACCAAAAATCAACACCATCATAATTTACAGTATTGTATGTCTCAACACCAATCTTCTCTGAAGGTCTTGCTTCTGCTTCCCACTGTGCTCTTGCCGACAAAATAGCGGTCGCAAAACCACCAGCGACACCTTCAATGCTTGATTTCTTGGCTTCATCAGTTACATCGAGAAAACGAGGTAATGCAGCAACCGCCAATAAACCAACGACCACGATCACGATCACTAATTCGACAAGGGAGAAACCCTTTTGATTCTTAAGCATTTTCTACCTACTCATCTAATTATTAACGCGCATTATACATTCGCGCACGTATAAAACCATACAAAAACTGTCAATATTTTCACAAAGCCAAAATATTGGCTTTCACACTAAACCTTTCTTTTTCGAGCAATATATCTAACTGATACTTATCAGTATAATGATAACTGCAGTGAAACAGTATGTTATCACTTTTATCTTCAACACTTGGAGATCTTAGCCCTAGAATGCTCCCTTGGGGATACAATTGATCCAGCCAATAATTACAGTCTCGCTCCGTACCTTGAATCGGTTTTAACCAGCCTGTTCGACTATAACTTTTGGGGTGCTCCGGATCATTGTTTTGCTCGGAGCCTGATAACAAATACTGCTGTTTGAACAAATTGGCTTGTTCTAAAATCCGCTTGCTCGCCACAATAAATGCCGTATTAGTCGCTTCTTCTTCTACCGTTTTAAATGCCGAAAGCACACCGACAATAAGAAAAAGAATAACCACAGTCCAAATAACAAAACGTGAGCGTTGTAGGTTATTTAGCATTCCCTAGCCTTTGATTGCATCCAACATTCCCCACATAGGCAAGAATATACCTAGTGCTAAAATCAGCACCATGCCCGCAACGATGGTTAACAAAATGGGTTCAATTCTGGCGGTTAAAGTCTTCAAATCATAATCGACCTCGCGATCATAAAAATCAGCCACTTCAAGCAGCAACTCATCAATACGACCCGTCTCTTCACCAACTGAAATCATTTGTATCACCAGCGGTGTGAAAATTTCGCTGTTGATAGCAGTAGATGACACCGTACTACCCGCTTCAATAGCCGATTTCATGGCTTGAACTCGCAACTCTAGAAAACGGTTATCCAAAGCCTCAGCGGATAAAGCTAACGATTGGTTTAGTGGCACGCCCGCTTTTAGCATCAAAGCAAACGTACGTGAGAAGCGTGACAATAGTGCTCTATTTACTACCCCGCCAATAACCGGCATTTTTAAGCGTAATCGATCCCACTTCTCCAAGCCTTTGTCTGTTTTAACCCAGGCTTTAAACGCAAAAATAAGGCCAAAGATCACGCCAAGCATTAAGCCCCAGTAATTCACAAAGAATTCCGACATACCAATCAAGATACGTGTAGGTAGCGGCAAGTCGACGCCAAAGCGCGCAAACATACTAGAGAATTGCGGAATAACCTTAATGTTAAGGATGAACATCGCAATCAAAATAAAGCTAATCACAAACGTTGGGTAACGCATCGCAGTCTTGATTCGCTTGCGAGTCTCAACTTCCTGCTCATAGTATCCAGCTAACTGAAGTAGAGCCTGATCTAAACGACCGGTATTTTCACCAACCCCAATCATCGAGACAAACAGCGGACTAAACACCTTAGAGTGCATCTGCATCGATGCCGCCAACCCTCGACCATTAGTTAGCTCAGCAACCACTTCTTCGAGAGCAGCCTTCAACTGCTTATTTTCACAGTTTTGGGTAAGGCCTTTCATCGACCGTAATAGTGGTACGCCAGCTTTGGTTAGGCTGTATAACTGTCGACAAAACAGAACCAACACCTCTAAAGGTACACTCGGAGAGAACAGGCTCGATACATCCATATCTAAGACTGAACCGCCACTTTTACCTAGTTTGATAGAGGTTGGAATGATCCCCTTGCTCATCAAACTTTCAGCAGCAAGATCTTCGTTATTCGCATCCAATTGACCACTTACTTGGCTACCATCAGAGCTGCGACCTACATAACGATACGTTGGCATATCACTCTACCCCTATAGATAAATTGGGTCAGTGGCACCGGAAGCATCACCTTCGCCAAGATGCATTATCTCATCGAGACTCACAACACCTTGCAGAGCCAGTTCCATCGCAGAAGCCAATAACGGTTTGTAGTTTTCAGACAGTCTCGCCGTTTGAGCAAAACCAACTGCATCATTCGCTCTTAGTGCATCCATCATGTTTTGTTCTAGCTCCAACATTTCAAATACACCAATACGCCCACGGTAACCGGTTAAATTACAGTTCTGACAGCCACGGCCTTTCATAAACGGCACACCCACTTGGTTAGGGAAACGAACGCTTAGCCATTGCTTACGAGGTTCATCTAACTCATCCTCAACCTTACAATCGGTACAAACTTTGCGAACCAATCGCTGTGCAACGACCGCTCGAACAGCGCTCGCGACCAAGTAACCTGGTGCTCCCATATCCATCATGCGCAGTGCACTGTCTACCGCATCATTGGTATGGAGGGTGCTTAATACTAAGTGGCCAGTCAGCGCGGCTCTCAAGCCAATCTCAACCGTTTCGTGGTCACGCATCTCACCAATAAGAATGATATCGGGATCCTGACGCAAGAAGGTTCTTAGGACTGTAGAGAAGTCGAGATTGATCTTAGGGTTTACCTGAACTTGGTTCACACGAGGAAGACGGTATTCCACCGGATCTTCCGCGGTAATGATCTTTTTACCCGGTTCGTTGAGCTCACTTAATGCCCCATACAGGGTTGTGGTTTTACCCGAACCTGTCGGCCCAGTAACCAAGATCATACCGTGCGGGCGGCGCAGCTGTTGACGAAGACGAATCAACAGATCGCTCGGTATACCCGAGGCTTCAAGTTTACGTAGTCCTGCAGATTGGTTAAGCAGGCGCATCACGACAGACTCACCGTGCTGTACTGGCATGGTCGACATACGAATATCAACCGACTGACCTTTAGCACGGATATTAAAGCGACCATCTTGAGGAAGACGTTTTTCTGAGATATCGAGGTTTGCCATCAGCTTTAAGCGCAGTACAAGTGCAGAAGCAATGTTCACTTCGTTCAGCAATGTTTCATGCAGCACACCATCAATACGCTGACGAAGACGCAGTACGTTTGAGTCTGGCTCTATATGGATATCAGAAGCGCCGACTTGGATTGCATCTTCAAATAACGAGTTAATTAGCTTTACTACTGTAACTTCGTCACTGTCTTCTTCAGCGATATCGAAATCAAAGGCATCATTAACTTGGTGTTCAGCGTGAAGCTGCTCAGCAAATGAGGCGATCTCTTTAGTTCTTCGGTAATAGCGATCGAAGCCATCAACTAATTGCCTCTCTGGAGCGACAACGAATTCAAGTGCGTAATCTCCTAACTGACCAAGCAAAGATTCTTGGGCAAACAGGTCGGCAGGGTCGCTCATTGCAACACGCAAAGTGTCACCTTGGCGTCCAATCACCAATGCACGAAGGCGACGAGCATGTACTTCCGGTAAAAGCTGTACCGCTTCGACATCGACAACAGCTCGACTTAGATCAATAAGAGGAATCGCTAACTGCTGCGACAAGAAACTCAACATCTGTTGCTCTGACAAGAAGCCAAGTTCAATCAGTGCATCACCCAGCTTACGACCGGTGCTTTTCTGAGCAGCCAGTGCTTGCTCAACTTGAGTCTCCGTGATAATGCCCTCTTCGACAAGCAAATCACCAAGCCTTTTTCTTAATCTAATTTGCATCGCCGCTCTCCTCTAAAGCATTGAGTATTTTTAACCTGTCACGCACAAAGCTTTGTGATTGAGATGAGATACCTACTCTGGTTAACGCACCTTGGTATGACGCTTTAGCTGCTACGAAATCGAGCTGACGTTCTTGCTGGATCGCTAAGCCTAACCACCAGCGAGCATTATCTGAATCAATCTCAACCAACTTTTGGTAACTTTCCAAGGCCACTTCTTCTTGCTGAGACTTTTGACTCAATGCTGCACGCATAGCTAGATAATCTTGTGTAGGGTTCGGCGGTAAATGTATTAATGGACTTAAAGCCGCTTCTGCTTGGTTTGCTTTAACCAAAAGCTTAGATAGGCCCAAGCGTAGCTTTTCGCTGTTAATATTAAGCTTAATCCCTGACTGAAACAGCTCGTACGCTTTACGTGTATCACCCTTACCAAAATAGAGAATCGCGAGTTTCTGACGAACATCTTCATTTCGTGGCGTATAACGTAGAGCTTCAGTGTAGCCTTTCAGAGCACCAGTAAGATCATTCGCATCAAGCGCTTTTTGAGCACGCCCTTGTGCATTCACAGATAACTGCGCAGGTGTTAACTCAACCTGTTCGATCAACATTCCGTTATTTCCTGAACCACCAGAAGTTACTGACCCATTAGAGATAGAGGCTGAGGCTGAATCTGTTTTTGCCACATTAGCAACATAAGTCGGCTGAGGAATTTCAGTCTTAGTCGTTTGAGGCGCGCTTAGAGATTTCGTTGATGCTTGCTGTTTTGTCGGCTGTGGGATAGACGCTGCAACCGGTTCAGATACGACTGGCTTAGCTTGAACGCTTTTTACCATCGCAGTGTTTTCTGTTGAAAAGCTGGCAGTGTCTAGTGTCACCAATTTCGTAGTTGGTGATGAGATAGGTTGAACTGCTTCCTGAATACCATTTGAATCATCAACGACAGAAACCTGAACCTGTAAATCTCGAGTTGAGATTGACTGTTCAACAATAGGCTGCTCAATCACTGGACCTTGCGATATCGCCCAACCGCCCATTGCTAAACTCAGAGTAAAACCTGCTGTGACCCAAACCAATGGGGAACGTGTTTTTACTTTAGGTACGACTGCCGCTTCAATCGAAGTCGCTGATTTTTTCTTTGCCAATTCAGACAAGGCGTTGTTAATGACGCTCATAATTAATTCCAACCCCACAGTATTGGCGTTTTAAATTTAGGCTTACACACATCGTATGTTTCATGCATAGCGGAAAACAGATGCTGGTTGTCGATACTTTTCTTATCTTCACTGAACGAAAGCAATAGAGCCTTATGACAAAGTTGATTGATCAATCTAGGGATACCTAACGACGATCGACAAATCGCCTTTTTTTGATTCAAACTGAACAACTCAGGATTACCACCAGATTTAGCGATCCGGTTATCAATATACGCCACCGTTTCATCGAGAGTCAGCGGCCTCAAAGTTGAGCTAAACGTGATTCTTTGGCGAAACTGTCTGAGATGGTAAGCCTCTAGTCGAGCATCCAGCTCAGGCTGCCCCAATAAAACAATCTGCAGCAGCTTCTTATCTTCTGTTTCAAGGTTGCCAAACAGCCTTAGTGTTTCGAGAGCTTCATCCGATAGAGCCTGAGCTTCATCAAGAATTGCCACCACTCTTAAACCCGAATTGTGCAATTCAATGAGCTTATGCTGAATGTTGTCAACCAAGGTTGCTTCACTGTCGATAGTCAAACCGAGCTCTTTAGCAACGGCTTGGCGTAAGTCTGCACCTGAGAGCACAGGATTTGGCAGGTAAATTAGAGCTGTGCAATCATTTAGGTGATTGACCAGCATCCGGCAAACCATGGTTTTTCCAGTACCGACCTCTCCGGTGACCTTAATCACGCCCTCGCCCATTTCTAACGCCGATATTACCGTCTGAATCGCTTCAAAGTGAGGCGCTAAACCATAAAAAAAATCGGTATTCGGCGTTAAGGTAAATGGCAGTTGTTCAAAACCAAAATGAGCTTGATACATAAGTAACCTAGCTTAGTTAGATACTGCCAATCTACATTGAAAAAGTAAGTAACTACTCTTCATCATCTGGGAACCACTGTTGAAGCAGATCTCGAGAACGCTCTAACTCTGTTTGCCATGTGTTCACACCGACGATTGTCGGTTTAAGCAAGATCACAAGCTCAGTTTTTTGCGTCAACTGACTGGTATTACGGAATAAATGGCCGAGGGCTGGAATATCACCAAGGAATGGAACTTTAGAGGTTACATCGCTGGTATTTGATTTCATCAAGCCACCAATAACCACAACATCACCATCTTGAGCACGAATCACTGAGTCAGACTCACGAATAGAGCTTTTTGCCAAAGGAAGCGTCACGACCCCCGTTGTTGAACCCAAGTTAAGCTCTTTGACCTCTTCATCCACCTCAATAACTGCCGGGTGGACATGTAAAAACACACTGCCTTTATCATCGATCTGAGGTGTCACGTCCAAAGAGATACCAGAGAAAAACGGGGTTAATTCAACCTCAGGAGCGACATTCGCGTTATCGCCACTACCAACCGCACTTGATAAATCAGTTACATAATATTCATCAGTACCGACTTTAATAACCGCTTTCTGGTTATTCGCAGCTGTCACTCTAGGGCTAGACAGCACGTTCAAATCTCCCTGTGTATCCATGAAACTTAATACTGCTTCAAAGCTACCACCAGAAACAACTAGGTTAGATTGACCACCTAAAGCTGCACCAATTGGGTCCATCCCTGGCAATGTACCTGGGATTATCGTACCGGCTGCATCTTTAACAATAGAGCCCATGCCAATTGTGTAGTTAGTACCATTTGACGAGAACATCTTGGTCCAGTTAATACCCTGCTGGTAGCCATCACTCAAAGTCACTTCCATGATCTTTGCTTCCAAGATCACTTGGCGTTGTAAGCGCTTCTGAGAAATGCCTAAGAACTCACGAACTTCACGGATTTCATCAGGATAAGCACGCACAGTAATCACACTGGCTTGCGGGGTAACAACGACGCTCTGTCCATCACCAGAACCAATTAAGTGAGCAACGGCGGCTTCAAGTTGTGGCCAAAAGTCACTTTCAGAGGTCGTTTCAATCTCTGTACCACCGTTCGATGTAGAATTCGATGAGTTAGAAGAGTTGGATGAATTCGACGAATTTGAATTAGAACTGGAAGAGCTCGACGAGTTTGAATCAGAAGTCGTGATAGTCCCTGTCGTGATCGTCGTTAATGAGCGACCAGAACGTTTAACTTGTAAGTAATCAACAGGAATCGTTACTGTACGTAAACCTGCAGGGTAAACCTGAATGACTTTTCCACGCTTTTCAATATCGTAGCCATACATGTCCTGAGCAACAGCCAGCACTTCATCTAACGTCACATCGGTTAAATTAAAAGTGAGCTTTCCAGAAACACTTGGATGAATAGCAGCACTATACTCAGTACCTTTCACTAAGCTTGCAAAAAAGGTCCTCGCTTCAACACCTTTTGCCTGAATACGAAAACGCTTAACCGTTTCCATCCCCGGAGACATAGAGTCAGAACTAAGCTGAGGCATAAGGTCATCTTGTACCGACGAAGGCAGCTCATGAAGCGCTCTGCTATTGGCTTCATTAATTGATTCGTTTAAAGATTCTTTAATCTCAACAGGATCTCTATGCCCCATCGAACAGCCGACCAAAGATGACACTAGGATTGCAACTACAAGTTTACGCATGTCTTCACTCTAACCTTAATTATTCTTAACATCTAAAGAGAACATCTCTAATTTCCACTGCTTAGAGCTTCTCTGCAGAGTGACGTATTCTGGATCTATGTTCTTAACTCGGTACCCTCTGATCGTTTCCCCTTGGCCGAGAATCTGACCATTCATAATCGCATAGCAAGGCGTATCTCCCTTACACACGATGCTTTCTAAAGAAGGTAAGCGATAGCGAGTTGGTGCTTTCTTAGCAGGTGCCGTTTTCTGTTGAGGTGAAAGCCAGCCTAATGGCGCCGTTGGATCTTGCTCAGCCCACACCACGGAACTGCTAAACAGCAGAAACAACAAAAGAGTTCTAACCACCGATAAACTCCTGTCTGGTACCTAATGTATAAACCTCGAACACCAGTCGAGCTTTAGGATATTCCTCTACCGTGTATTCAAATGTGCGCCAGTAATAGCTAACAGGAAGAGACTCAAGTGCTTGAAGGTAAGCTGAAATATCAAAGTAACTACCTGTTAGTTCCATTCTCACAGGGTGAAGAAAGTAGCCTGAATATTCACTGGTTTCTTTATTGTTCGAAATCGCCTCTGGTTTTAACGACTCTAGCGATTCAAGCTTAAGCCCATTGCCGGCATTAAGAACACTCTCCAATAATTGCGACATTTGAGAAGGCGTAATCAACCCGTCGACAATTTCTGAAAGCTGCAATGAAAGATCTTGGCTCTCTCGCATTAGTTTCTTGTATTCGAGGTTAATTTCTTTATCTGGGTCTTTGTTTAACTTAGCTTGTAGAACAAGTAACTCACCTTGCTGCCTTTGGTTTGATTGAGTCAGGCTGGTCGCCTTGGCATTTTTCGCTTGTAAGTCGAGATACGCGGGCTCTACCAATAAGGTAAACAACAACATGGATAGGCCAACAAAACCACACACGAAAAGTAGCCATTTTTCTCTTTGGCTCAATGCAAGAAACTTATCGCTAAGTTGATTCCACTGCTGCATTATTTACTCTCCCGACGAGTACTTAACTCAAACGTCACCACATCCTGATCATTACGACCTATTTTTAGTTTTTCAAAAGCACGTCCAACTAAATTAAGCTCACTTTTAAACTGACCAATCCAGTTCGGAACGACATTTGCGTTACGAGCCAAGCCACTAAGATCTAAAGTATCGTGGGTCATGTAGATGTGCGAAAGAGAGATGTCATTTCGGCCTAGTTTAGCTAAGGAATTCATGACGCCAGAATACCCGACTTGTTGGGATTCGTCGTATTGCCCGACCGCCTTCAAAGCCTCTTTTTTTGCTTGAGTCTCACGTTTGAGACGCGCAACGGCCGCCACTTTCTCTGGGGACGGTTTGTGTTGAGTTAACTTACTATTCAATTGGTTAACTTGCTTGTTAAGTTGATTCGAGTCTTGTTGCAGGGCTGTTAGTTCTTTATCTAGATTAGATACTTGGTACTGCATCGCGAAGTAACCACCAAGCAATAAAACACAAACTAGCCCCCAGCTCGCAACAACATTGGTCAGCGTAAAATATTCTTTTTTAGGCTTAAGATGTTCAGGGTAAAGATTGACCTTAAACGTCTCTTTTTCAGCTGCGAGTTTAACCAACAAACTCTCTGAATTATCACGTTCATCTTCAACCAACAATGAAACTGTCGAGCTCAATGTACTATTTAAGGCACTTTGTAACTCTGCTTCATCTTCTTCGTCACAGCAAATTTTCAGCTGGTGAAGCTGTGTACCTTTAATTTGTGAAGAAAGGTAATCAATCGAGCGTTGAAGCTCTAAAGCGAGACCATCTAACTGCAGAGCACTTGACGCAACACCCGTTAAAGGTGGAACAACACTGCGAATCGTTCTTTGAAAACAAACGGTATTTTCAACAAACGCACCCAACTTAAAGTGTGAATTAGCGCTGCGCTGTAAAAGGATGAAGTTAGACAACTCGCCAGCACTGTAACCCCAGATTTCATCTTCAGGAGCTACTCCAACTAATTCGATCTGAACCGAGTTGGCAATATTTAAAAGCTTATCTAACAGCTTTTTAGGCAAGACATACACTTGCAGCTTGTTCGACGTCGGAAGCGCGACCGCACTCGCCGTGATCTCAGTAACCCTTTCAGAGACGAGATCTTTGAGTAAAAATGGCAACGCAACCGACCATTCACTCTCTGGAATATCCGGTTTATCAAGTTGATAGGTTTGGTAGTAGTTAGCACAGACAACCAACTGGAGACGATTACTGGCAAACGCCTCACTGCTAAGCGATTTTTTTAGCGCACTCTCCCAGTCCCCATTAACCACGGGAATACTGGTTACTTGAGGTTCTTGTTCTGTCGATGAAATATAAATGGCATCATTGCCCAGCAGGACAACTTGCGAGCTACCTTTATTATTCGTTGGCTTTATCTTGTCTAAAATCGCTTTAAAATTCATTCTTAACTACTACTCTTACGCCATCGATTTCTTCGTCCAACTTTTACAACAGATTCCGCTTTTGCAGCCTTTTCAACGTGGTTAGGCAAAGGGATAATTTGTTGTTCTTCGTCGAAATATCTTCCTTGATAGCCGTTAATGCCTAACTCTATCAAAGTATTCTTCTCTTGTTTTGTCTCGACTCCAACGGCAATAACTTGAGTTGGAGAGTCACCGCATGCCCCAATTAAGCTTCGGACAAACAGTTGATTCTCATGCCTTTGATCAATTTTCTTGATTAAGCTTCGATGAAGCTTAATGTAATTAACCTTTAAATCTTTTATATAGTGAGTGCTAACAATGGTTCGCCCCGCTTGGCCAACCACAACTTTACACCCTAAACCTCGCAGCATCTTTGCCACCGGTCTCATATAATCAAGATGAGCAATCAAGTGCCCTTCTGGAAACTCAAATGCAAGCTGAGAGCGGTGCTGAGCAGAAAGCTGTAACAACTCACTCCTAAACCACTTAAAATGCTGTTTATTAGCAAACGGGGTAACATTCAGGTTCACCGAATAGTTGATAGATTGAGTTGATTCTTTCAGCGATTTCAACACAACCTTTAGAACCGATTGGTCCATTTGAGCTTGATAACCCACTTGCTCTACCGCAGGCATAAATCGAGACGATTTCAATAAACCTTTATCAGGATCCTGAATTCTAGTAAATATTTCTCTATGTAATTCATTAGCTTGACCAGATTCCGGCATAAGATAACACCGCTGAGCAAAGATTACTAAATTTTCAGGAAGCAGCGCTTTATCAAGTAATGTTCTCCAACGAACACTGCCTCTATCCAACTCATTCTTATTCTGTTTCGGGTAACGGCTCCAGTTATTAATACGCTCTAACTGAGCACTCTTTAATGCCGTTTCCGTTTCATCCATGATCTGGCTGTGACGATCACCTTCGGTATACATAGTCACACCGATATGACACCAGTTATCAGATTCCAAAGGCTCTGGCGGGGTTAGCTTATCCAACTGCCTTAAACATTGACCTGCCAAGGTCGCAATATCTTTTGCACCCTGGTGAGGGATGAATACAGCAAAGTCCGCTTCGTAATAGCGAGAAAAAATGACATCTGGATAACGCTGAACGATATTCGATAAGACTTCACCGACTTCAATAATAAAGCCGTCAGTGATTTGCTTGTCGTTAGCATCACGAACTTGTTCCCATTCGTCGATACGTATCAGTAACACACCACCTCGAGCACCACTTTCATGCAGTACCGATTCCAGTTTATTATCAAATAAAACTCGGTTTGCCGTGCCCGTGAGTTTATCTAGGAAGGTATGGGTACGAATAAAGGTATCAAAGCGACTTCGCTCTTGACGAGCATCTTGTAGCTCTTCAATCAATACATCTAAGGCTTCACTTGCCGTATAAGGCCATTCACGCTCATCCCCCTTTGCGTGAGGTTCAACCTGTCCAGCAAGGATCATTCTTCCTCGCTCTTCTAAGATCTCAGAACCCATGAGTTGCTCTTTCAACCAACGAACACCGCGAGCCAGACAGAACAAGACCAATGCGACAGCCAAAGTAATTGACCACATCGCTTCCATTGAGTAGTTGTAGCCAATATAAGGAGGGAGTGCTTTAAATTCGATTCGATACCCTTCATTACGCTCTAAAATGAAGCTTTTCTCATAAAGACGATTGGGATCAATTTGTGGGGAGGTATCTTTGAAACGATAGACGATGCCAGTCTTGTTCGAGAGTTTCATCTCAACAATATTGCTCGCCTGCAACATTTTAGGCATCCAACGCTGCATTGAATACGCGGCGTCGGGATCTTCCATCTCTTTATCTACAACGTCGACAATACCAACCAAATAATGGTCTAAATATTCCTGTCCAATACGCTTAAAGGAAAGTGTGCCACCAATAAAAAGAATGAACATCGCGCTGATCACTATCACGGTGACAAATGCGACCAATCGGGTGCTCAACTTTAGTGTCGGGGTATATCTCATGAATAACGAAATCCTTTTCAACTCACATTATACCGTATTGCTACTTATACTATAAATTGACGTTGTAAATAAAGCGTTAAGAATTGTAGGTAACAAAAAGCCGCGATGAACGCGGCTTTTTCCAATTTAATACTGTCTTTATAATATATTAAAAACAGAGCTTAAAATGGGATGTCATCATCAAAATCCATTGGCGGCTCATTATATTGAGGTTGAGCCTGCTGAGGAGCTTGTTGAGGTGCTTTCGGCTGCTGTTGAGCTGGAGCACTGTATTGTTGCTGCTGTTGTTGTGGCTGCTGTGGCTGACCCCAACCACCTTGCTGTTGGTTGTTAGCACCACCTTGAGCACGGCCGCCAAGCATTTGCATTACACCGTTGAAGCCTTGAACAACCACTTCAGTTGTGTAGCGATCTTGACCGCTTTGATCTTGCCATTTACGCGTTTGAAGTTGACCTTCAATGTAAACTTGAGAACCTTTACGCAGGTACTCACCAGCAACTTCCGCAAGCTTGCCAAACAGAGCAACACGGTGCCATTCTGTTTTTTCACGCTGCTCGCCAGTTGCTTTATCACGCCATGACTCTGACGTTGCAATGGTAATGTTCGCTACTGCGCCGCCATTTGGCATGTAACGAATTTCAGGGTCATTACCTAGGTTACCCACTAATATAACTTTGTTAACTCCACGGCTAGCCATGATTTGCTCCGTCTAAATTCATAGTCTCAGAAAATTTTTAGCGCACAAGAATAGCATGCTTTTCTGTTGTGATAAATCGCTTCCTATTCTCACTCCACCACAAAGAATAAAAACGTAACAAATCATGATATTCAGAGCGATGTTGCTTTTTTCTCCACTTACAAACCACTCATTTACTTTGATAATTGATATTCAACGCAAGTCACTATCAAGGCGCTAGAGAAGCGAAAGCCTGCATGACAACGTGGAATCTAATCCCACTCAAACAGGACGTTTCAATGAGAAAATCAAGATACGCTCGCACTTTACACTTTCTGTGCATCGACCCAAACGATACCTATCTACATGTAAAAGAGATAGAAAAGCACTTATCTATTATTCTCTACAAAATGACACCCGACGAATTAATGCTAGTTGATAGAAAGCAGAGTAACCGGATCTTACTCGTCGATTACAGAGAGGTACCACAACTACTGGTTATTTGTCCTAACCTGACTGTTATGTGGAAAAATCACGAAATCATTTTATTCAATGTCCCCCAGCAACTTCCAACCTCAGAGCTTCTTACCTATGGGGTACTAAAAGGACTCTTTTACAACACTGAACAAAAGGACAAGATTGCTCGTGGTCTTCAAGAAGTCATTGATGGCGATAACTGGCTGCCAAGGAAGGTAACCAATCAACTGTTGTTTTATTATCGCAATATGGTCAATACCAACACGACACCAACCAATGTTGATTTAACCATTCGTGAGATTCAGGTGATTCGCTGTCTTCAATCAGGGTCTTCAAACACACAAATCGCCGATGACTTGTTTATTAGTGAGTTCACGGTTAAATCTCACCTCTATCAGATATTCCGTAAGCTTGCGGTAAAAAATAGAGTTCAAGCGATAGCATGGGCAAACCAGAACCTGCTTGCATAATCGACCCACCTCTTAGTCTGACGATAATTTTGAGGGAAGCTCTAGTAAACCATGGCTATTGTTGCTGAATTTTCGACATAACTTATGCTAGAGTTGCCCTCAGAAATATCAACAACTCAGTTGAATCAATAATTATTATAGATAAAGGGTCTTATCATGATCAAAAAGTGCCTTTTCCCGGCAGCTGGCTACGGTACACGTTTTTTACCTGCAACCAAGTCAATGCCTAAAGAAATGATGCCTGTAGTAAACAAACCTCTGATTGAATACGGTGTAGAGGAAGCTATTGAAGCTGGTATGGATGGAATGTGCATCGTTACTGGACGTGGTAAGCACTCGATCATGGATCACTTTGATAAAAACTACGAGCTTGAACACCAGATTAGCGGTACCAATAAAGAAGATCTATTGGTTAATATCCGTGAAACGATTGAAGCAGCAAACTTCACCTACATTCGTCAACGTGAGATGAAAGGCCTTGGCCACGCTATCTTGACGGGTCGCGAACTTGTAGGTGATGAACCATTCGCCGTTGTACTTGCCGATGACCTTTGTGTTAACGAGCAACAAGGTGTATTGGCTCAAATGGTTGCGCTATACAAACAGTTCCGCTGTTCTATTGTTGCTGTACAAGAAGTTCCTGAAGAAGAAACTCACAAGTACGGTGTTATCTCAGGCGAAATGATTAAAGATGATCTTTTCCGTGTTGATGACATGGTAGAAAAGCCAGAACAAGGTACTGCTCCAAGCAACCTAGCGATCATTGGTCGTTATATTCTGACTCCAGATATCTTTGAACTAATTGAGCAAACAGAACCAGGTAAAGGCGGCGAGATCCAGATTACCGATGCATTGTTAAAACAAGCAAAAGCGGGTTGTGTATTGGCTTACAAATTTAAAGGCCAACGTTTTGACTGTGGTAGTGTTGAAGGTTATATCGAAGCAACAAACTACTGCTTCGAAAACCTATACAAAAAAGACCAAAAGCAAATTGAGCTAGGTAAGCACTCGACAAAGAAAGAAGCATAACGACTGGTTAATAACTAGCGTTTCGAATGGTAAAAGGGTGACTCGATGAGTCACCCTTTTTTTATTTTACTGTTTTTTTATCCAGTAAAACTTTGCACAAATCTCACTCTATGTAATACTTTAGCCACTTAAAATTACATGGTCTATTGAGATGGATAAAATAGAAATTAGAGGCGCTCGTACGCATAACCTCAAAGACGTTAACCTAACGATTCCCCGCGATAAACTCACGGTTATCACTGGACTATCCGGTTCAGGGAAGTCGTCACTTGCGTTTGATACTCTCTACGCAGAGGGACAACGTCGCTATGTTGAGTCTTTGTCTGCCTACGCTCGCCAATTTCTATCTCTTATGGAAAAACCCGATGTAGACCACATCGAAGGTTTATCTCCAGCTATCTCGATAGAGCAAAAATCGACGTCACATAACCCCCGCTCAACCGTCGGTACTATTACTGAAGTCTATGACTACCTTAGGTTACTGTATGCGCGAGTTGGCGAACCTCGCTGTCCAGATCACAACATCCCTCTAGCTGCGCAAACCATCAGCCAAATGGTCGACAAGGTATTAGAACTGCCTGAAGGCTCAAAGATGATGTTAATGGCACCGATCGTCAAAGAGCGTAAAGGTGAGCATGTTAAAACACTGGAAAACTTAGCGGCACAAGGCTTTATCCGTGCGCGCATTGATGGTGAAACCTGTGATCTATCCGATCCACCAGCACTTGAACTTCATAAGAAACACACCATTGAAGTCGTGGTAGACAGATTCAAAGTTCGTCCTGATCTTCAACAGCGTTTAGCTGAGTCATTCGAGACCACATTAGAGCTATCTGGCGGCATCGCTGTCGTCGGTTGGATGGATGAAACAGACCAAGAAGAGATCGTATTCTCTGCTAACTTCGCTTGTCCAAAGTGTGGCTACAGCATGCAGGAACTAGAGCCTCGCCTATTCTCTTTCAATAACCCAGCTGGGGCATGCGGTACTTGTGATGGTCTTGGGGTTCAGCAGTATTTTGACCCAAGCCGAGTGATTTTGGATGAGAACCTAAGTATCGCAGAAGGTGCGATCAAAGGTTGGGATCAAAAGAACTACTACTATTTCCAAATGCTAACATCGCTGTCAGAACATTATGGTTTTGACCTGTATGCACCATTTAATTCTCTACCGAAAAAGACTCAAGAGATCATTCTAAAAGGATCAGGTCGTACTGAAGTGGAATTCAAGTACATCAATGACCGAGGTGATATTCGAGTTAAGCGTCATCCATTCGAGGGAATATTAAATACCTTAGAGCGCCGTTACCGTGATACTGAATCTAGCGCGGTGCGTGAAGATCTTGCCAAATATATATCAACCAAATCATGTTCTAGCTGTGATGGTACTCGCTTAAGATTAGAGGCTCGAAATGTTTTCATTGGTGATACAACACTGCCGGAAATCGTTGAACTGAGCATTGCTGACGCACTACAATTTTTCCAAGAATTGAAATTAGACGGTCAGCGTGGGCAGATCGCAGATAAAGTGATGAAAGAGATCAATGATCGTCTGCATTTCTTAGTCAACGTTGGTTTAAACTACCTTAACCTATCACGCAGTGCCGAGACGCTGTCTGGTGGTGAGGCGCAACGTATTCGTTTGGCGAGCCAAATCGGTGCCGGTTTAGTTGGCGTTATGTATGTACTGGATGAACCATCGATTGGCCTCCACCAGCGCGATAATGAACGTCTGCTGCAAACTTTGGTTCACCTCAGAGATCTAGGTAATACGGTGCTTGTTGTTGAACATGATGAAGACGCAATCCGTTGTGCTGACCATGTTATCGATATCGGCCCAGGTGCAGGTGTGCATGGTGGACACGTGGTAGCAGAAGGCACCATGCAAGACATCATCAAGAACCCGAACTCTTTGACAGGCCAATACCTGAGCGGCGCCAAAGAAATTGCAGTGCCAGAAAAGAGAACACCTATCGACAAGAAAAAGGTCGTAGAGATCGTAGGCGCAACGGGGAACAACCTAAAGAATGTCACCGCGACAATTCCTGTAGGCTTATTCAGTTGTATTACGGGTGTATCAGGTTCAGGTAAATCAACACTAATCAATGACACCTTCTTCAAAGTCGCCCACACTCAATTAAACGGGGCCACGACTGCTGTTCCTGCACAACACAAAAAGATTAAAGGATTAGAACATTTTGATAAGGTGATAGACATAGATCAAAGCCCTATCGGTCGTACACCAAGGTCAAACCCTGCAACCTACACAGGGATCTTCACACCTATCCGTGAATTATTCGCAGGCACACAAGAGTCACGATCTCGTGGTTATAAACCAGGTCGATTCAGCTTTAACGTGCGTGGTGGTCGTTGTGAGGCTTGTCAGGGTGATGGCGTAATCAAAGTAGAGATGCACTTCTTGCCAGATGTGTATGTACCGTGTGATGTGTGTAAAGGTAAACGCTACAACCGTGAAACACTAGAAGTTCGTTACAAGGGCAAAACCATTGACGAAGTCCTTGAAATGACCGTAGAAGATGCGCGTGAGTTCTTCAATCCGGTTCCAGTGATTGCTCGTAAACTGCAAACACTCATGGACGTGGGTCTATCTTACATTCGCTTAGGGCAAGCAGCGACAACCTTATCTGGTGGTGAAGCGCAGCGTGTTAAATTGGCGCGTGAGCTATCGAAGCGAGACACAGGTAAAACCTTGTACATTCTAGATGAACCAACAACAGGTCTTCATTTCCACGATATTCAGCAGCTGTTAACAGTACTACATAGGTTGCGTGATCACGGTAATACGGTTGTCGTGATTGAGCACAACCTAGATGTCGTTAAAACAGCAGACTGGATCCTAGATCTTGGCCCAGAAGGTGGTCAAGGTGGTGGCGAGATTGTTGCAGAAGGTACACCTGAAGATGTGGCTTTAGTCGAAGGTTCACACACCGCTCGCTTCCTTAAGCCTATGTTAAATTTGAAGTAGGTGTAAAATAGCGCCCTGCGAGCAGACAGAAAAATGTTAAAGTAACAGAGCTTGTTTCAGAAGGAACAAGCTCTGTTTTTATAAGGTTAGGGATTTATGGCAACAATACACACTAGCGGTACCCAGCTAGAAAATCAGGTCACTCAGCTACCACTCAACAAAGCATTTCTGGCTTCTTTAGCTGTTGTATTCTTGTTAGCCATGCATTTTTTCATGCCTAACCCTGGAGGCTCGGGGCTTGCGTTATCATTTAACCCAACAACTTGGCTGGCGCTAAGCTTCACGCTAGCAATTGGCTTTTACCAACTCGCTACCAACCGAGTACTTAAGTATTCAAAATTAACGATTGGCTTGTTGATAAGCTGCGTCATACTCACACTACCCATTTTATACAGCAATGCAGCTCCTCAAGGAGCTTCAGGACGGTTGCTTGGATTGTGGGCGGGCTTTGCATTATTCGTCGTGCTGCAGCAATTTAAATTCAGCAATAAGCACAAGCAGCGCATGTTGTGGTTCATTGTGCTTGCTGTTGTCATACAAGCACTATTTGGCTATGTGCAATATTTCTTCTTGGAGCCTGGCAACCTATTTGGCTACAACACAGCGGCAAACCGACCATATGGGATATTCCAACAACCGAATGTAATGGCAAGCTTCCTTGCTACGGGCTTTGTGCTTTCAGCTTACCTTTTAGCAAGGCAGCCCGCTAAATATAACCATAAGATCAGTGAGTCTTTCTTACTGTATCTGACCCCAACTTTAACCGTGCCACTGCTGATCATCATCGCATCACGTACAGGATGGTTAGCTGCCGTCATTGGGTTTGTCTGCATTCTGCCTTATCTATACAAATTCTCGACCAAGAAACGCTTCTACGGATGGTGTATATCAGTAGTGGTTGGTATCGCTGTTGCGTTTACGGTTATTAACCTCAGTGCTACAGACAGTATCGCTAGCAAGAAGGTGAATCTAGAAAGCCCACGAGCTTATACCTTCCCACAAGCTCTAGATATGATGATCGAAAAGCCATTTACCGGTTATGGTTACGGGAAATTTGAATCTGAGTACACCTTGTATACGGCTCGCCAACATCAACTCAACTCGAACTATCATCCCGGCCTTCCTTCAATGGATCACCCTCACAATGAGTTCCTGCTTTGGGGAGTTGAAGGGGGCATAGTACCAATCATCGGAATCTTGATTGCTGCAATATTGGTTATGTCACGCATAGCAAGTTCTGCAAAGGGAACGCGTCTAGCTCTGCTCGCATTATTCATTCCAATCCTTTTGCACTCTCAACTCGAGTATCCTTTCTATCATTCGGCGATTCATTGGATAACATTCATTATATTGATTTACTGGGTCGATCAACGCTCTTCCCGACACTATCAACAGCCGTTCAGTATCATCAGTAAAACCTTGTTTCGAGTATCGAGCTTAGTAATACCTATCTTGGTCAGTTTTTATATGTTGAGCGCTCTGCATACCAACTATGTCCTGACCCAATTTGAACTGTCTAAGCCTAAAAACCCAGACATTCTGAAGCAGGTAACCAACCCCGTAGTCTGGAAGGATCGCTATGATTGGGACGTATACAGCACGTACCTTAATATTGGTCTCTATAAAGCAGACCCGAGCCTTATCCAGCCTTACATCGACTGGTCGTTAGAGATCATCAAGAGTAAGCCTAGGCCGGCTTTTTACAGCAACCTTATTCTTGCTTATCAAGGATTGGGGGATCACAGCAAGGCGGAACAAATTCGTAGTGAAGCAAGCTTCTTGTTCCCAGATAGAGACTTTTCAAAGGTTCAGTATAAGAAAGTGTCACAAGCAGAAGATACCGTTTCATCTGCTGAGTGATGTTTAGAATTCGGAACTGATGCACCATTTTTGACCTTTCGGTTTGACACAAAAAAGCGCCCGATCTCTCGGGCGCTTTTCTTTTTAATTTCAGTTCATTGCCGCTACTATTTCAGAACATCTTTTAGCGCTTTGAGGCACAGCGCAACATTCTCTTTACGAGCACCGTAACCCATTAGGCCGATGCGCCACGCCTTACCAGCCAAAGAACCCAGCCCTGCACCAATTTCAAGATTATACTCTTCTAAAAGTTGCGTTCTGATCTTAGCTTCATCAATTCCTTCAGGGAAATAAAGTGCGTTAAGCTGCGGTAAGCGACTCTCTTCATCAACCACAAACTTTAACCCTAGTGCTTCTACGCCATCTTTAAGCTCTTGATGCATCGCATGATGACGAGACCAAGCATTATCTAGACCTTCGTTTTTCAATAGCACGAGAGACTCGTGCAGTGCATAGAGGCTATTTACGGGTGCAGTATGGTGATAACTACGCTTACCTTCACCGCTCCAATAACCTAATACTAGGCTTTGATCTAAGAACCAACTTTGCACAGGTGACTGGCGCGATTTCATTTTATCAACGGCACGCTGAGAGAAAGTCACCGGAGATAGACCCGGCACACAAGACAAACACTTTTGGCTTCCAGAATAAACCGCATCAAGCTGCCACTCATCAACCAGCAATGGCACACCACCTAGTGATGTCACTGCATCAACAATCGTTAACGCATCAAACTGACGAGCGATAGCTGAGATAGCTTGAGCATCAGATAGCGCCCCGGTTGATGTCTCTGCATGCACAAAAGCAACCGCAACAGCGTCAGGGTTGTCCGATAGTGCTTGTTCTACTTTTTCAACTGAAACGGGCTTGCCCCACTCATCATCAACAAGGATCGCTTCGCCACCACAGCGCACCACGTTTTCTCGCATACGCTCACCGAAGACACCGTTACGACAAACAATCACCTTTTCACCAGGCTCAATCAAGTTAACAAAACAGGTCTCCATACCCGCACTGCCCGGTGCAGAAACGGCAATCGTAAATTCGTTTTCAGTCTGAAAAGCGTATTTAAGAAGCTGTTTAAGCTCATCCATCATCGCAATAAAAAGCGGATCTAAGTGACCAATCGTCGGACGGCTTAGAGCCTGCAGTACCTGAGGTGAGATATCAGAAGGACCTGGTCCCATTAACGTTCGGTGTGGTGGATAAAAGCTATCGATAGCAGTAGTGAGTGTTAAATTAGACATGTACATCCCTTACGTTAATGTTGTGAACAATCCACCCTAAAGCAAATTGAGTACCTCAGCAATTAGCCATAAGTATTGAGGTCAAACCACTGTCACATAATTGTTAAAATTATTTTTCAATTATCTCAAGTTACGGATTGACATTGTTACCGCAAACACGTTCAATGAAATGGCTATCTAGCAGAAGAGGAGCACTGCCCAGGCAGGTGTTTTGTGGAACCGCATTTCCAATACAAAACATTTATGGGGAGCAGTGCCGAGATAATAAAAGGATGCAGGACCTTTATTATCGGTTGAGCGGGCTGAATCCCGTCAACTGTCGCCATTTCTATATGGTGAAGAGCTTCTGAGGTTACTATTCTAATAATTCCTCTCTTTTTGCTCTAAAACTCTCTTCGAAAAACATCGGACGTTGGATTACCCAACCGTAATTTTATTTTAGGAAGTCGTGGGAGATATATCGTGAGTGCATCTAATGTAGCTGGTTCTTTTAATGTCGCTAAGTTTGGTGGTACAAGTGTTGCCAACTTTGAAGCAATGAGCCGCTGTGCTGCCATTATTGAAAACAACTCAAACACGAAACTGGTCGTGAGTAGTGCATGCTCTGGTGTCACTAACTTGCTGGTTGAACTGGCAAATGGTGTTCAAGACAAAGCTCGTCGTCAGGAATTGATGACCCAATTAGCGAACATTCATGACGCAATTCTTGACCAACTCGCAGACTCAGTCAGCATCGAAAAAGAAGTTCACAGCATTCTTGATGACATTGCGAGCGCAGCAGAAGCGGCATCATTTCAAACCAGTACCAAACTGACTGATCACCTTGTCGCATGTGGCGAGTTGATGTCGACACACATCTTGGCTCAGATCATCCGTGAACGAGGCACTCCTGCAGTTCGCTTTGATATCAGAGATGTGATGCGCACTAATGATGATTTTGGTAAAGCCGAACCTCAACTCGAAGATATTGCCGCTCTAGCGCAACAGAAACTTATGCCACTTTGCCAACAACAAGTTGTCGTGACCCAAGGTTTTATCGGTGCTGATAGCGAAGGTAACACCACGACTTTAGGCCGCGGTGGCAGTGATTACTCAGCAGCATTGATTGCCGAATCTGTACAGGCGATTGGTTTAGAAATCTGGACGGATGTTCCGGGTATATACACCACTGATCCTCGTATTGCACCTAAAGCTTCTCCTATCCCAGAGATCAGCTTTAGTGAAGCATCGGAAATGGCAAACTTTGGTGCGAAGATCTTACACCCATCAACTCTAGTACCTGCACTGCGCCACCAAATCCCAGTATTTGTCGGCTCTTCTAAAGCACCAGAGCTCGGTGGAACTTGGATTCGTCAAGAAGTTGAAAGCTCCCCTCTATTTAGAGCGCTTGCCCTACGCTGCAACCAAACTATGGTTACACTCCGCAGCGCTAACATGTTCCATGCCTATGGCTTCTTGGCAAAGGTATTCGAGATCCTTGCTAAACATAAGATCTCGGTCGATCTTATCACCACCTCAGAGATCAGTGTGTCACTCACTCTGGATCAAACAGACACTTCAGGTGGTGCTCCTGAGTTACCTGAAGCTGCTCGTCTTGAGCTTGAAGAGCTGTGTTCTGTCGATATTGAGCACGACCTATGCCTTGTTGCGCTTATTGGTAACAACATGAGCGAAAGCAAAGGCTATGCGAAGCAGGTATTCGGCACTCTTGAAGATTTCAACCTACGCATGATTTGTTACGGAGCAAGCCCACACAACCTGTGTTTCTTGCTAGATGAATCTGTTTCTAAGTTGGCAATTCAAAAACTACACCAAGAGTTATTTGAATAGAAAGTCCGTTTATCATCGACAGATAAATAACTAAATCACAAATACAAAAAGGGTTGCCATTCAGCAACCCTTTCTCTTTTTAACTTTACGAATCAAAGCTCGTTATAGATTCAAACTAGTTAATGTTTGGACCTAACCACTTCTCGGCTTCTAACATGTCCCAACCTTTGCGGTCAGCATAGCTATCCACTTGATCCTGTTGAATCTGAGCAATAGCAAAGTATCTAGCATCAGGGTGTGAGAAGTACATACCAGACACTGAGGCACCAGGCCACATCGCGTAGCTTGTCGTTAATGACATATCGATTGCCTTTTCAACGTCCATCAGCTCCCACAACGTGCCTTTCTCTGTATGCTCTGGGCAAGCAGGGTAACCTGGAGCTGGACGAATACCTTGGTATTTCTCTCGAATCAAATCGTCGTTAGACAAATCCTCATCTGGCGAGTAGCCCCAAATATCCTTTCTCACTTCTTTATGCAGATACTCTGCGAACGCTTCAGCCAATCGGTCAGCAACCGCCTGAATCATGATTGCGTTGTAGTCATCGCCTTTCGCTTTGTATTCATCAGCCAGCTCTCGCTCACCAATACCACCGGTTACCGCAAAGCCACCAATCCAATCCGCTTTACCGCTTTCTTTTGGCGCAATGTAATCTGACAGGCAATAGTTAAAGCCTTTTGGTTTCTCTGTTTGTTGACGAAGGTTGTGTAGAACTTTTAGAACTTCGGTACGAGATTCATCGGTATACACTTCAATATCATCACCAACACTGTTCGCTGGGAACATGGCACACATACCACGCGCTTCAAGCAGCTTCTCTTTCTCTACGCGATCCAGTAAATCATTGGCATCTTTGAATAAACGTTTTGCTTCTTCACCCACTTCTTCATGATCAATGATCGCAGGGTACTTACCAACCAATGACCATGTCATAAAGAATGGAGTCCAATCGATGTACTGACGCAGAGTAGCTACATCAAAATCATTGAAGATGTGAACTCCCGGCTTAGCGGGTGCCGGTGGCGTATACGCATCCCAATCGATAGCGACTTTATTGGCACGAGCTCTTTCAAGTGTGACAGGCTTAGTGCGCGGCTTCTTACGATTGTGCTGGTCTCGAACGCGATCATAGTCGATATCTAGCTTCTCAACGAAAGCGGGCTTCAATTCATCAGAAAGTAGTGAAGTACACACACCTACAGCGCGCGAGGCATTATTTACGTATACAACAGGTTCTGAATAATTTTGTTCAATCTTGACCGCAGTGTGCGCTTTAGATGTAGTTGCGCCGCCGATCAATAGAGGAAGCTTAAAACCTTGTCTTTCCATCTCTTTGGCAACGTGTACCATTTCATCAAGAGACGGTGTAATCAGTCCAGACAGGCCAATAATGTCGACATTCTCTTCTTTTGCGACCTTGAGAATCTTCTCACAAGAAACCATTACGCCTAAATCGATGATCTCGTAGTTATTACACTGTAAAACCACGCCAACGATATTCTTACCAATATCGTGTACGTCACCTTTAACGGTCGCTAATAGAATCTTACCGTTAGTTGCGCCCACTTCTTTCGATGCATTGATGAATGGTTCTAGGTGGGCAACCGCTTGTTTCATAACACGCGCAGACTTTACAACCTGTGGTAAGAACATCTTACCTTCACCAAATAGGTCACCGACAACGTTCATGCCGTCCATTAGAGGGCCTTCAATCACCTCGATAGGGCGAGAGGCATTAACGCGAGCTTCTTCGGTATCTTCAACGATAAAATCGGTGATACCTTTAACCAAAGAGTGCTCTAAGCGCTTCTCTACAGGCCAAGTTCTCCATTCTAGAGCAGATTTATCTTCAACCTTACCGACAGCACGCTCTAGGTATTCGGTCGCCATTTCAAGCAATCGTTCAGTCGAATCATCACGACGGTTCAATACAACATCTTCAACAGCATCACGCAGATCTTCTGGAACATTATCGTAAATTTCCAGTTGACCAGCGTTTACGATGCCCATATCCATACCATTTTTAAAACAGTGATATAGGAATACTGCGTGGATTGCCTCACGAACGTAATTGTTACCGCGGAATGAGAACGACACGTTCGATACACCACCAGAGATCATCGCATGAGGGAGATCACGCTTGATATCCCCTACAGCTTCGATGAAATCGACCGCATAGTTGTTATGTTCATCAATACCAGTAGCAACCGCGAAGATGTTCGGGTCAAAAATAATGTCTTCAGGTGGGAAGCCAACCTCATCAACAAGAATGTTGTAGGCATTGGTACAGATCTCGACTTTACGCTCTCGAGTATCAGCCTGCCCGACTTCATCGAACGCCATCACAATGACAGCTGCACCATAACGACGAACTAATTTGGCTTGCTCAACAAACTTCTCTTTGCCTTCTTTTAGAGAGATTGAGTTAACGATACCTTTGCCTTGAATACATTTCAGACCAGCTTCGATAACTTCCCACTTAGAAGAGTCGACCATGACTGGCACTTTCGAGATTTCTGGTTCTGACGCACATAGATTAAGGAATTTAACCATACACGCCTCAGCGTCTAGCATCCCTTCATCCATGTTGATATCGATAATTTGAGCACCGTTCTCAACTTGCTCTCGAGCAACACTCAAGGCTTCGTCGTAAAGCTCTTCCTTAATAAGGCGCTTAAAGCGGGCAGAACCGGTAACGTTAGTACGCTCACCCACGTTCACGAACAAAGATTCTTTAGCTATCGTCAGTGGCTCTAGTCCCGAAAGACGGCAAGAAACAGGTAAATCCGGCAATTGACGCGGCGTTACACCTTCAACTGCCTCAGCCATTTGGCGGATATGCTCTGGAGTAGTACCACAACAGCCACCAATTAGGTTCAAGAAGCCACTTTCAGCCCATTCCTTAACGTGCTCAGCCATATCTTCAGGCGAAAGGTCATACTCACCAAATGCGTTAGGCAAACCTGCATTAGGGTGAGCGGAAACGTTACATTCTGAGATGCGAGACATCTCACCAACGTACTCTCGCAGTTCATCAGGACCTAATGCACAGTTCAATCCAAATGAGATAGGTTTTACATGACGAAGTGCGTTGTAGAATGCTTCTGTCGTCTGACCTGAAAGCGTACGACCTGAAGCATCAGTAATGGTACCGGAGATCATAACAGGTAGAGTAATGCCCACTTCTTCGAAAACGGATTCAACCGCAAAAGCACACGCTTTCGCGTTCAACGTATCGAAGATAGTTTCGATAAGAATTAAGTCTGAACCGCCCTTAATAAGCGCGCGAGTCGACTCAGAATAAGCTTCAACTAACTCGTCAAAGCTAACATTTCGATAACCTGGATCGTTTACATCAGGCGAGATAGAACAAGTTCGGTTAGTTGGACCTAATACACCCGCGACGAAGCGAGGCTTTTCTGGGGTCTTTGCGGTCCATTCATCAGCCGCTTCACGAGCAAGCTTGGCAGCAGCAAAGTTAATTTCTTCACTAAGGCTTTCCATATCATAGTCGGCCATAGCGATGGTTGTAGCGTTAAAGGTATTGGTTTCGAGGATGTCAGCCCCAGCTTCCAAGTATTCTGAATGGATATCTTTGATAAGCTTAGGCTGTGTAAGAACTAAAAGGTCATTGTTGCCCTTTAAGTCACTGTGCCAATCAGCAAAGCGTTCACCACGATAGTCTTGCTCTTCCAATTTATAATCCTGAATCATGGTGCCCATGCCACCATCAATCAGTAAAATTCGTTGCTTCAACAGAGCGTCAATCTTTTGCCTTACATTACTTCCCACGGTACAACCTCATTCCTTTAATTATCCCTCCATCCTATCACACATTAAAAAGGAGTCTAGACGTCTAAAAAAGGAAATTGATTACCGACTCATGACAAAAAAATGTTTGCTATTTGAGCATGAGACAACGAAAATTCATATTCATACTTTGTTACATGTTGGAATCCCAATGTCGGTCTATTACACCTTATGCTTCTTGTCCGCTGCAGCCATGCTTATTGCTTTCGTGAATACCAAAATTGGTAAAATGCAGACAACCATCGCCATCACAGCTGGCTCAATGATGTTATCTCTATTGATTATCATTGCGGGACAAAACAATTGGTTCCAATTGGCTGACATCGCCTCAGAAACCGTTGCCAGTATCAACTTTGAAGATTTCTTACTTAAGGGAATCTTGGGGTTCTTGCTCTTTGCCGGTGGTTTGGGGATTAAATTACCAAACCTAAAAGACCAGAAGTGGGAAATAACAGTACTCGCATTAGGTGCAACGCTGTTTTCAACATTCTTTATCGGTTTTGTGCTGTACGGGTTCTGTCAGTTTATTGGTATTCAATTTGATCTAATTTACTGCCTACTGTTTGGCTCTCTAATCTCCCCTACCGATCCCATTGCCGTGCTAGCCATCGTAAAGAAACTCGATGCGCCAAGACGAATCTCTACTCAAATCGAGGGAGAGTCTCTATTTAACGATGGTTTTGGTTTGGTTATCTTCGTAACCTTATTTACTATCGCATTCGGTACAGAAGCACCGACTGTCGGTAGTGTCACCATGTTATTCGTTCAAGAGGCGATTGGCGGCATTGTCTACGGTTTTGTTTTAGGTCTCGTATTCCACTACCTAATCAGCAACACCGATGACCACTCGATGGAGTTACTATTGACGATCGGCATCCCAACTGCTGGTTATGCGTTTGCTGAAGTTCTACATGTATCAGGACCATTAGCAATGGTGGTATCAGGTATCATGATTGGTAACTGGACTCGCTTTATCGGATTCTCAAAAGAGAGTGAAGATCACCTAGATCATTTCTGGGAATTAATAGATGAATTCTTAAACGGCGTATTATTCCTATTAATTGGTATGTCGATGCTGCTATTCAAATTCCACCAAGAAGACTGGATCTTAATGGCATTCGCAGTCCCTCTAGTATTGAGTGCACGCTACTTGAGTGTTTTCTTGTCTTACATCGGATTTAAACGCTTTAGAACTTACAACCCATGGTCGATTAAGATTCTAACTTGGGGTGGCTTGCGTGGTGGTCTAGCTCTAGCGATGGCACTTTCAATCCCTTCAGGTATCTGGGTAATAGAAGATAAGGCAATAGATGTTAAAGAGATAATCCTTGTTATGACCTATGCCGTAGTAGTGTTCTCGATTCTCGTTCAGGGCTCGACGATCACTCCTATGATAGAAAAAGCGAAGCAAGCTGAGAAAGAGCTAGATTAACATCTAAAAAATTAAACTAGGCTGCCTAATTTAGGTAGCCTTTTTTATACCTGATGAAAATCAGACTTACCAATTTTCTCACTGAAGCTCTAGCTAAAGGTATATGTAGCACATCGATCGTATCTAGGACATTTGATGTACTGATATTGGAGTAATCAAAAATCTCAATGTAGGGTAAACACTAGATTTGGCCAGAACTCTTTCAGGAAGTTCAACCATACAGAGAACTAGTTCCTATTCGCAGTCGCGAGTCTACCCAATAAACCACTCTCAAGATTGTATAAGTGCCAGATGAAAGGCTTCACCTTTCATGTGGAAACAAAAACAACAGGACTCAACGTCTCGCTTAAATAGCGTTAATATCGCTAGTTATTAATTAGCAAAACTGCAGAGCAAAATGAGTGTTGATCAGAAAGCTCTGGTTTTGAACTAAGTCTTCATATTCGACAAGGCTATACAAAGCAGGAGTTCAAGAGGTTGAGTAGATAGAGATAGCTAAAGGAGCACTTGGTATTTCCAGTGTAACTTCTAAAGATGACAGGAATAATAAAGGCTCTAGCATTTCTACGGGACGCGCAGTCTAGCCTGGGGTGGACTTGGGTCCCTCCGGAGATTCGAGCTAGCTGGCAAAGCAACAGACGTAAACAAGCCCCAGCATTTCTACTGAGGCTTTGATATGGCGGGGTGGAGAGATTCGAAATTCCTGCATCCTCTATTTTAGTAATTCGGGAAATCCGCGGCTTACTAATAGCGTATCTTAGATTCAGAAAGCAAAAAGGCTCTAGCATTTCTGCTAGAGCCTTAAATATGACAGGGGTGGACTGGGCCGGCACTCCGGAGATTAGACCGGGCTGGCGATCCAGCTCCCAACATTGCTTCGTAGAAGCAACAGATGTAAAAAAGCCTCAGCATTTCTGCTGAGGCTTCGTATATGGCAGGGGTGGAGAGATTCGAACTCCCAACACGCGGATTTGGAATCCGCTGCTCTGCCAATTGGAGCTACACCCCTAAAACTTTTTACTACTTCAGATTCGAAAAAACCTCGCACTAGGCGAGGTTATCGAATAAGTGGCGGAGTGGACGGGACTCGAACCCGCGACCCCC